>NZ_VDAS01000052.1:0-13800 GCF_019584165.1 Enterobacter sp. EC_64 | reverse complement strand
CGCTTAGTGCTGAATTCACTATCGGCGAAGGTGAGTTGATGGCTCATGATGTCCCTCTGGGATGCGCTCCGGATGAATATGATGATCTCATATCAGGAACTTGTTCGCACCTTCCTTAGGATTTTCGCCACTGAATAAATTATAATAAATTGATTTTATAAGATATTCGTCATGGGCTATATGACCAGTACGAGTTGCATGCTCTAATGTTTCAGATGCCAGTATATGTGCGGCTTCAGCAAACATCCCAGGCCAACCCTTACTCAGCATAGACAGTCCTTTAAGGACTCTTATCTGAATCTCCCTCATACTCGCACCATCACGTGCAACAGGTAAGAAAAAGTCTTCCAGTAGGTCTTTGATCTGAAGTGGCGCAACATGTACTGAAGGATATATCACTTCAGTTTCATCTATTTTATTCTGCGCGTAAGCGGAGAGTATTCGAACACCTCTGCCAATGACATCAATCGCAGTACCGGGATCGTTTACTGCGGGCGAAAGGGCCCTGCAGGCTATTTCGGCCATGACGCTGAGACAGAATCGGGGATCCTGAGCAAATGAACGCACATCCGAGACAATGATCGTTTCAAGTAAATCGGTACAGATTGATGACTCCTGACCAGAACTCAGGTACAAAACTGGCATCGATGGATGTATGAAACTGCCTGGCTGCGCCACAAGATATACATGACGAGGATCATTGCTCAGCAGACTGCCGAGCTTGACCATGTCAATATATTCAACATAGCCAATTTTCTCCGGATATACGGCAACAGTTCCTTTTGGTTGTTCATTGTTCTCAAGCCATGGATATCCGCCAAGACATGGACTTTTTGCTCTCGCAATAAATGTCTCGATCGCCGCCTGTTCTACTTTTGCTGTTGTCTCACCTACCCTGCCCAGAGAGGTCAAATGCTGTATCCAGCGAAGCAATGTGATGATTATTAAGGCAATGACAACCAGTGTTACAATGAATAAAATGACTCTACCCCTTTCTCCGTAGGCTCCCATATTGAGGGCAATAATCCCTACCAGGCTGAAGAGAAAAGAACCGATAAAAGTGGCCAGTACATTTTGTGTGGTTACGTCTTCTACAACTAAACGCGTGGCTCTGGGCGTCACATTAGTAGTGGCTGAACCGTAAGCGGTGACCATGATACTCAGTGAAAATGTGGTCACCGCCAGCATACTCGATGCCAGTATGTTCAGAATATTATCAACTGCTTCCGCACCAACCTTCACTGATACTGACTCTGGGATCATTGATCTAAAAAGAATAGATAAAAGGGCCGTTATTATTGCTACCATTGCAAATAACGTTGCCCTGAACCATAGTTTTTTAAGTGTCTGCCTGAGAATCCATTGCCAGCGTAAAATCATTCAGCATATCCTTGTATTAAGTTCGGGAAAATAAATGCCGCCCGGCAGGACGGCATTTTTGTATTAACGAACGAGGTGCAGGAAGTGCAGGTGTTTTTCGTACTGGTCCAGTATGTCATTAATCAGCTGTTCCTGATTCCAGCCCATCACATCATAGTTTTGACCGCCTTCTTTCAGATAGACCTCAGCGCGATAATATCGATGTTGCTCAACCTGCTGCTCGTCATTGTCCATTGCAGCCATGGCGAAAGCCGGTGAGTTATAGCCACGAAGTCTCACTTCATAAATAAAGTTCAGCTCATTGCCCAAATCGACTTCAAGCCGAATTCGTTCGTCATCAGTATCACTTATATGGCTTATCGTTCCCTGTTTATTCAGTTCTTCCTGAACCAGCGTCATGGCGGGCTGGATAACGTCGCCCATAAAGCGTATCACAAGAGAGCGCTTTGGCAGATAAGCGATATTGCGCAAGCGTCTCTGCCATGGAATCGGGTTACGCGCTGCAGTCGGAGCAATAGTCGCCATGCTCAGGCTTTCACGCTTGGTCAAATCCCGACGCAGGGCTTTTAATAATCCGTATATGGATATCAGTAAAATCACTGAGAAAGGTAATGCGCTCGCTATTGTCACGGTTTGCAGCGCGCTCAGTCCCCCCGCAATCAGCAGTGCGATTGCCACAATCCCTATGAGCGAGGCCCAGAAAATTCGCTGCCATACAGGCGTGTTAGCGACGCCACCCGATGCCAGCGTATCAACAACCATTGCCCCGGAGTCAGCCGAGGTGACAAAGAAGACAATGACCATCGCCATTGCAATAAATGACAGCACGGAAGAAAACGGGAAATGCTCCAGGAAATTAAACAGGGCCAGCGCGACATCCTGCTGAACGGTATTGGCGAGATCAGCCGCCCCCTGGTGCATAATGAGATAGATTGCGCTGTTACCAAACACCGTCATCCACATGAGCGTGAAGCCGGCGGGAACAAACAGCACGCCGGTGACAAACTCGCGAATGGTTCGACCGCGCGAGACTCTTGCGATGAACATCCCCACAAACGGCGACCATGAAAGCCACCATCCCCAGTACAGTAATGTCCAGCCCCCCAGCCAGTTGCTCGACTTAGGTTCATACGCATAAAGGTTAAAAGTTTTACTCACCAGTTCAGAAAGATAACCGCCCGTATTTTCCACAAATGACTTCAGCAGAAGCACGGTTGGTCCCAGACACAGGACCAGCGCCAGCAGCAGCACTGCCAGGCCCAGGTTGAGCTCAGACAGTATACGTATTCCCTTGTCCAGGCCGGACACCACCGAAATCGTCGCTAAACCAGTGATGACAACGATTAGAATCACCTGCACCGTTTCATTAATAGGCACCCCGAAAAGATGATTCAAACCAGCATTCACCTGCAAAACACCGTACCCCAGCGATGTCGCAACGCCAAAGACGGTGCCAATAACGGCGAAAATATCAACCGCATGGCCTACAGGTCCGTATATGCGCTCGCCAATAATGGGATAAAGTGCGGAACGCAGCGTTAAAGGCAGACCGTGACGGTAACTGAAAAAGGCCAGGATCAGTGCCACAATGGCATAGATTGCCCATGCGTGCAGGCCCCAGTGGAAGAACGTCAGGCGCATTGCTTCCTTCGCTGCCGCAACGGTCTCTGGAGTGCCGACAGGAGGTGAAAGATAATGCATCACAGGTTCAGCAACGCCAAAGAACATCAGGCCGATCCCCATCCCTGCCGAGAAAAGCATCGCAAACCAGGAGTGATAGCTAAAATCAGGCTGCGCATGGTCCGGACCCAGTTTGATATCACCGTAGCGTGAGAGTCCCAGGAACGAGACACTCAGTAGAATCAGGGCCACTGCAAGGATGTAGAACCAGCTGGCATTCGTGAAGATTTGTTGCTGAAGTAGTTTAAAATTTTTGTCGGCGACATCCGGGAATACAGCGGCAAAGGCGACAAGAAGGAAAATTAACAAAGCAGATGTAAAGAATACCGCTTTGTTAATCTGGCTTTTAGACTTCTTTTGGATTGTATCATTTTCACTCATAATCATTTATTCCATTAATTAAAATCCGCACTGTATAGAGGGTACTACATCTCAAAGATTAGCAAACTTCAACTTACGATGCGGCGTCAATCGGAATGCAGAGTGCAAGAGTGGCCATACAGATATCCTGTTGATAGTCTGCCAGCCGTCTTCTGGAGCATTTGATTTGCATAAATTGCATCAGATCTGGGGATTCACTTTGATTAGAGCAATATTGAGAATGACTTACTAACGTCTGATGTTGCGTAAAGCGGGCTTTAAGGATGGTCGCAATGTCAGAGGTAAGGACAGACGTTCAGGATGCAAATAATCAGTGCCGGTTCGTCGCTGATTTTCCTTCAGGCTGACTTGTCCAAAACGAGTAACAATCGCCGGTGATGCTGCCAACTTACTGATTTAGTGTATGATGGTGTTTTTGAGGTGCTCCAGTGGCTTCTGTTTCTATCAGCTGTCCCTCCTGTTCAGCTACTGGCGGGGTGGTGCGTAACGGCAAAAGCACTGCCGGACATCAGCGCTATCTCTGCTCTCACTGCCGTAAAACATGGCAACTGCAGTTCACTTAGGGGTCCGCTTGGAAAAAGGAAATTATCCTACGCTAAGCGCATTTTTTGCACAGATGGCTACCGACTGAACGTAACGTGTGAGTCATGATCAGAAATGTGTTAACTCTAGGAATTGACACGACTTACTGTTTGATGGGGAAATCATGTTTAGCTATCTCAAGGCTATGTATCATCAATCAAAAATTCAGGCTGAACTCAAGGTACAGATACATGAACAAACTACGGTTAATGCTATCTGTCATCACCCTGAATCAATCGAGATCATTGCGGTTTGTTCGACTGATGCGTATTACCGAAAACGTAAGGACGCTGCTTTTCTGACAACCTGTTCTGTGCTCATGCGTACTTTAAAAGATGAATCCGTACCGATGGTACTACGGAAAACAGCATGGCGATTATTGAACGAAAGATACCAACGAATTAAGTTAAATCAGGCTTATAGGATAGAAAATTTCTTGCTTGTTGCCGATTTTGAATATGCTCTCGAAGAACATGATGAACTAGCAGAGTAGTACTAGTGAGGCGATGAATACCGACAGTTAACGTGCATGTGACTTAAACGTCCGAAACCGAACGATTACGTACACCATGCCGTTGATCTGTCCGAAAGTAGGCAAAACCAGAAACGGACAGCCTGACAGTTCCGTACATCCCTTGCGGTCAGGGGTTTCCGATCAATGGAACGAAATCACCCGTTAAGCTTGAAAATCTTAACGTAGGATAATTTCCGAATTCCAAGCGGACCCCCAGAAGGATATAAAAGCCAAAATCGCCGCCCTGACCTGCGTCCATTTCGAGGTAACCGAAAACGCCGAGAATCTGCTGCATAATTCTCTTGCCGCCTGGCAGAGCCCACAGGATACCTCACTGTGGCTCGACGACTTCGGCTCCGGCTACGCGGGAATTAACGCTATTCGCGGTTATCACTTTGACTATGTGAAAATTGATAAGGATTTTTTCTGGCACCTGATGCGCAAAGAGTCCGGCCGCCAGCTGATGGATGCGCTGGTGACCTTTTTATCGCGCAACCATCATAATGTGATTATTGAAGGTGTCGAAAGCGAAGCCCATAAAGAATGGCTGCAGGGAATGGAGTGGTTTGCTATCCAGGGACATTACTGGCGGGAAGTCAGTATTGAACAACTGGTCGCCGATGATATTGCCATGTAAAAAAAGCCGGGAATTCCCGGCTTTTTAACGTCACTTAATTATAAACTAATTCCCACGTTGCCCAGCTGGTAATCGGCCCGCTGGTGGCGCTTTTCGGCGTTGGCGAAACATAGCCAACGTAATAGGTGAACAGGCCGCCGCTGACCGCGCTTTCCTGCAAACGCACCTGATTTTGCTGCGGGTCCGCCGGGACAATTTTATTACTCTTATCCAGCGTATTATTATCGTTAGTCGATAGCGCCAGATAAATATTCTGCGCTCCATCCGGCAAGGTATTGGCCAGATACCCGGCGTTTTCGTTACCGACCGCCGTCAGTAAAAAACCATCGACCCAGCGCACGCTGACCCGACGCACCTCATCCTGCGAGGCTGCCCCACCATCATGGCGCAGCTGGCAGTTTGACAGTGCCAGGGTAAACGGCTGCGGTTTCATAAACGCCCCGGCACCGCGATCGTGGACTTCCGCCAGGCTGACCGGCGCCAGCCAGACATTACCGCTGCCGGCATGCTGGCCGCCGTTTAGCGCGATGCTACAGGAAATATCCGTCACCCGCCCGGCAAAATCGACCCGTCCGCGATCGTAATTGGTCTCAAAACCCCACGCCGAGGGGGCGGCGAGGCTGCCGCAAAATAGCAGCCACGCGATAGTGTTTTTCGGCAATCCCTTCATTCCCCCTCCCGTATTAATCGTACGTCAGGTTAAAGATCATATGCGACTCCACCTCGCCGGTGCTGGTCGTCGGGCCATACTGATAAAAACGCGCGTGCAGCGGTATGGTGATGTAGCGGGTCTCCTGATTATTCAAGCGGCCGACGGTGTATTTATTATTAAACTGCAGCGGGGAGCCATCCTTCAGCACCTGGATGCCAATGCCTTTCGCCATCCCGCTGCCGGCTTTTTCATTCAGCAAGGCGCCCATGGTAGCGGTAGTGCTGGTGGCCAGGGTACCGGAGAACGAGGTGCTAATGTTGGCATATCCCGTTTCACTCAGGCCGCCGCTGCACTGCAGGTCGATATTAAAATCCTTCCCGCCGGCGGTGGTGCCGACCCCTTTCAGGTCGGTGCGCCGGATGGAACCCACATCGACATTCATATTTTTCCCGCTCAGCACTGAACAGGAGGGCGAGACCACGGTGATGGCGTTGGCGCTCAGATAGGTTTCGAGGATCGGGTTATCGCCGCTCTCCCAGTCGTAGGAGGTGTACTTACCCGCCGCCAGGGTGCCGCTGCCGGTGGTTGCCGCGGTTTTGATAATCTCCAGCGTAAAGCGCGACCCTTCGAGGGAATAGTTGGTGGTGTTATATACCTGGGACGAAAAGACGTCGGGATAGACGATATTTACCGTTGCGCCGCCGCGGCTGAAACGCATGCCGATTCCCGGCACGTTGGTGGAGTAGATTTTATTTCCAAGGTCCGTGGCCCCTGGCGACACGATCTTCGCCGCAAAGCGGTTGGTGCCGGAAGTACAGCGATAGCTTGCCCCGCCGGGAGCGCTCATCGTCCAGTCGCGGGTAAGGATCACCGAGCCCACCGGCAGATCCGAGGGCACCACCACCCTGCCCACCACCATGTCCAGCATCACCGTTGGCGATGAGAGACGCGTACAGGAGGCCCAGGACGAGGTGGTTCCCAGCGCCATTAAGACGATAAAAAGCGTTAGTAATTTCCTCAGCGACATACGCTATCCTTTGTTGTTTGCTGTCCCAGATCCACCGAACACTGCCCGCCGCTCCACTTCACAATCGCGCGTTTGGCGTTCGCATCGCTGATAAACATCATGCTGCCCTGGCCGACAACGCCGATCTCCTTGCCGTCGGGGGAGAAAATACTTGCCGCAAACGGCAACGGCTCGTGGTTCGCCTGGCGCGCCTGCAGGGTGAGGTTGTTCTGCACCTTAGTGCCGAACGCGACCTTAACCACGCTGCCTTCCCACGGCACAACCTGCGCCACGGTGCGATCGAAGGCCACGTCGTCATGGCTGCCTTTCGGGTCGATTTCCACGGCGTTAATCCGGTACGGGCGCAGATACGGCAGGATGGCGTAACCATTGCTGTCCACACGGGTGCCCGGCGATCCCGGAAGCATCGCCCCGGCCGCGTCTTTGGCTTCAATCAGGGCCATCGTCGAGCCGCTTTCCGGTGAGAGCACCACGCCGCCGCTGTGGGCGATCATCGTCCCGCTGGCGCCAATGCCGCTCTGACGATAGCCTTCGCCCTGGCTGTAGCTGCCGTTGAGGGTGGTCCATGGCGTACGGTAGCTGCCGTTGAGCGCCACATCATGCTGACCGCCGGTGGCGGTGGTGGTCGACACGCCGTAGTTAAGGTTGTTTTCACTGTCCAGCGAACCGTTGATACCAATCTGCGAGCTGGCAAAGCGCGAGTTATTGAACGAGGTGTTCGACGTCAGGTTGGCGGTGCGGTTATCGCCAAACCACAGCGGGTAGCTGAAGTTGAGTGAAATACGATCGTCGCGACGATGACCGGAGCTGTCTGGCGTATAGACGCGCTGCGCGCTCGCCGACCAGGAGAGACGACCAAATGAATTGTTGTAGCTGACCTGATACTGCTTCTCGGTCCCGGAGCGGTTCCAGTAATCGGAGATACGGCCGCTGAGATAAAACCCGCCCCAGCCGTCCGGCAGGTTCTGGTTCACCGTGAAGGTCATGCCGTTTTTTTGCCGCCACAGGGTGTAGTTGCTGCGACTATTTTTTTCCTGATCGACGGCGTACAGCGCGTCGTTGAGGTTGTAATAACCTTTCGTCGAGTAGCGATACGCCGCCAACACGATGCTGGTCTGGGTATCGGTAAACATGCGGTTAAAGGTCGCGCGATAGCTCTGACCCGAGTCATCATGGGCATCGCTCTTCAACCGCGAATGGGTGACGTCAAAAGAGAGCGCGCCGATGCCGGTGTTCATCCCTGTCCCCACCAGGAAGGCCTGATAGTCGTCAAAACCGGTGACCCCGGTGTAGCCGGTCAACAGATTGTTGATCCCGTGCTGCCAGGTCGCCTGATAGAGCATCGGCTTGTTGCGCAGCGCGCTGTCGTCCACTTTACCGGCGGAGAGCGCGTAGCGGGTCATTCCCGGACGCAGCAGCTGGGCGACGGAAGCGTAAGGCACGCTAAACACTTCTACCGAGCCATCCGCTTCTTTCACCGAGACCTCAAGATCGCTGCCATAGCCGGAAGGATAGACATCCTGCAGGGTAAACGGTCCGGGCGGAACGGTGGTCTGATAGATAATATTGCTGCCCTGGCGCACGGTGACGAGGGCGTTGCTCTGCGCCACGCCGCGAATTTCCGGAGCATACGAGCGCATGCCGTCCGGGAACATATTGTCATCGGTGGAAAGATTAACCCCGCGCAGACCGATAGTGTCGAAAAATTCACCATTGGTGAAAATCTGCCCGCCGCTGACGATGGAGTTGAGCTGTGGGATAGGGCGCTGGAGATAGGTCTGGTTGCTGTTCCAGTGCGCTTTACCCTGCTGCTGCTGCCAGTTCAGGTTGCCGATGTGCTTCAGCAGCCAGCCGTCCCACGACAGACCGGCGTTGACGCCCAGATAGGCGCTGCTGTTATCCGACCCGCCTACCGAAGAGGTATGGCTGTTCCAGGCGTTCGCCATCCAGCCAAGATTGAGCGCGGTAATACCTTTGTCCCAGAACTCCGGGCTGACATAGTTTTTCAGGCGTTGATCTTCATAGATCTGCGGTACCGAAATGTTCAACCGCAGGGAGGACTGGACCAGGTTGTCTTTGACGTTTTCTTCGTTGCGCCAGGATTTGAGGCTACCGCAGTAGCCCTCCTGCTCGCTCAGCTGCGGATTGAGCTTTTCCGCCGCGATGCCATATTGGGCCAGCATCGCTTTGGTGTAGCAGACGCCCAGCCGACCATCTTTATCGCGCGCGATGCGTAAATCGTAGCGCCCTTTCCACTCGTCGTTGGTGTAGACGTCAAGGGAGTAAGTGCCTTCGGTAATCGCGCTGGTCGAAAAGCGCGACAGATCGACCTTTTCGCGACTGCCGACAATAAAGCCGTCGTTAAACTGATATACCGTTCCCGGGTTTTCCTGTCCGCTGGAAAATGGCGGAAAGTAGCACAGCGCGATGGCGATCGCGGTGCTTAATCTTCCCGGGCAGAATGACCTCTGCTTCATTAGCTTTTCCCTTATTTAACGGCCACTTTCACTGCGACATCGGCGCCATAGTCATTAATGTTGTTAACGGTCAGGGTTTCGCCGCGGTTGACGGCGGAGGAGAGCGCCACCGTCTGGCTGGACTGCGGCGCCAGCATCACGGTTTTGCTGTTCAGGGCTTTACCGCCGTCGCGGGAAATACGGCTGACGGTAATGTAGAACGGCGTCGGGTTGTTGATGGCGAGACTACTGCCGCTGGCGGTCAGGGTCAGCTTCTCGGCCGCCGCATCGCGGTTGCCCAGTCCGGCAGGACGATAAATAAATTTAAAGCGCGAACGGATCGCCAGCTGCAGCACGTTCTGGCCTTCATTTTTCTGATTGGCCACCACCGGCGGAATTTCCAGCAGATTCAGCCACCACAGCGTCTCTTTATCTTTCGCCAGACCGGCGCTGCTGCCGAGCTTAATACGCAGCGTCTGGCCGCTCTTGGCGTCAACGCGCGAAATCGGCGGGGTGATAATAAACGGGGTGGTAATGGTATCCGGTGTGGCATCGGCATCGCCGTTATCCAGCCAGGCCTGCGCCAGCGCCGGACGGTCGGCGTTATTTGAAAGCTGTACCGTTATTTCTTTTTCATTTCCTGGATAAATAAAGCGGGTACCGTTAACAATAATATTGTTGGCATGGGCCGCAAAACTAAAAATGAAACAGAAAAAAAGGGCAATACGCTTCATGCTGACCTCAGAATAAAAATACAAGCGGCGGACATCGCCGCTTTATTATTGTTATTAACTGCCCCGGAGCGGGGCAGTTTTATTTTCTGACGGAATTACTGGTAAGTAATTTCGTAAGTCGCGTAGCTGTTAACCACACCGGTGGTTACCGTGGTCGGCGCGCTGGTGGCGTAGCCTACGTAGTAGGTGAAACGCGCGCCATCAGCTACAGCGGAAGCGTCGCCTTTCGCTTTCGGCTGAGTGCTGCCACCCGGGATGATTTTGTTGGTCAGCGCGGTAGCGTTGTCAGTAGACAGCACCAGCTGGATGTTCTGAGCACCGGAAGCTTCGGTGTTCGCCAGGTAGCCCTGTTGTTTGCTGGTTGCGCCAGCCAGCAGGTTACCGCCGGTCCAGTTCACGCCCAGTTTGCTTACGTCATCCTGTTTAGTGCCATTAGCAGCCTGGCACTTAGAGACGTCAATGGTGAAAGATTTCGGTTTCAGGTAAGTATCCGCTGCTGCCGCTTTAACTTCAGTCAGGGTTACCGGAGACAGGTAAACGTTCGCATCGCTGCCCTGGCCGTTAACGGAAACAGTACAGGATACATCGGTAACTTTACCGAAGAAATTAACCTGGCCGCCGCCAACATTGGTATCAGCTGCATGGGCAGCAGTCATGCCAAAAAACGCGGTTGCCATTGCTGCAGAAAGAAGAACCTTTTTCATTGCCATTTCCTTGTCAGAGTGAATTACGAATCAATGAGCACACTGTGAATTCGCATAGAACCAGAAACATCAGGCGATGCTGATTTATGCCACTGTTAACGAAAAAGACTTTAGTAGATTGGCCACTATATTCCCATACACTTTTTATGGTTTAGTTGAATAAATCGAACTTTTGCTGAGTTGAAGGATCAGATCACGTATCTTCCCGACAACGCAGACCGTTCCGTGGCAAAGCAAAAGTTCAAAATCACCAACTGGCCCACCTACAATAAAGCCCTCATCAACCGTGGCTCCATAACTTTCTGGCTGGATGATGAAGCTATTCAGGCCTGGTATGAGTCAGCAACACCTTCTTCACGAGGCAGACCTCAGCGCTATTCTGACCTTGCCATCACGACTGTGCTGGTCATTAAACGCGTATTCAGGCTGACCCTGCGCGCTGCGCAGGGCTTTATTGATTCCATTTTTTCTCTGATGAACGTTCCGCTACGCTGCCCGGATTACAGCTGTGTCAGCAGGCGGGCAAAGTCGGTTAATATCAGTTTCAAAACGCCCACCCGGGGTGAAATCGCACACCTGGTAATTGATTCCACCGGGCTGAAGGTCTTCGGTGAAGGCGAGTGGAAAGTCAAAAAGCATGGCCAGGAACGCCGTCGTATATGGCGTAAGCTGCATCTGGCAGTTGACAGTAAAACACATGAAATCATCTGCGCTGACCTGTCGCTGAACAATGTGACCGACTCAGAAGCCTTCCCGGGTCTTATCCGGCAGACTCACAGAAAAATCAGGGCAGCATCGGCAGACGGCGCTTACGACACCCGGCTCTGTCACGATGAACTGCGGCGTAAGAAAATCAGCGCGCTTATCCCTCCCCGAAAAGGTGCGGGTTACTGGCCCGGTGAATATGCAGACCGTAACCGTGCAGTGGCTAATCAGCGAATGACCGGGAGTAATGCGCGGTGGAAATGGACAACAGATTACAACCGTCGCTCGATAGCGGAAACGGCGATGTACCGGGTAAAACAGCTGTTCGGGGGTTCACTGACGCTGCGTGACTACGATGGTCAGGTTGCGGAGGCTATGGCCCTGGTACGAGCGCTGAACAAAATGACGAAAGCAGGTATGCCTGAAAGCGTGCGTATTGCCTGAAAACACAACCCGCTACGGGGGAGACTTACCCGAAATCTGATTTATTCAACAAAGCCCCTGACTATACCAGGCTGGCATTAAACACAAGGTAACGCTCACTGCAATAAGTGAGCGCAGTCCGTTATGAGCGAAGAGCGGATATTCAGACCGACTGATAGCTGATTTTGAGTTGCCAAAAAGAGCGCTCCTATTCAGTACAAAAAAGATGGTAATGTTTCATAAAATCTCTTAGGCCTTGCAGGAATGGTTTTGAAATGAATGGATCTTGTTTGTGTGGAACAATTGAATTTGAACTTACTCATAAACCAGCAGTGTTTTATCGTTGTCATTGCTCGCTTTGCAGAAAGCAGAGCGGCGTGGGTTACAATCTCGCCACACTAGTCAAAGACAGTGAGTTTCGCTGGATTAAAGGGGAAAACTGCATTGCTTCATGGTCTAAGCCAACGGGGTACCGTACAGATTTTTGCAATGTATGTGGCTCAACTGTGCCTAACAGTCTGCGAGATGTACCTTATGTCTGGGTTCCTGTTGGTTTAATTGACGAACGTCTTGAAATGGAATGTGCAGGAGACTTCTGCACTGATGATGCAATGCCCTGGGATGAAACCCGCTCACCTAGTTGTCACGCTGGACCTGTCGAGTCTCTAGCCTCGCTTTTAAAGTACCTGAAACTCAATTCCTGAGCGTCAGCATTTGGCACAAAGCAGACGTTAAGACTTACAGCATCGGGAAACTTCTGGATGCCGCGTCAGCGGCATGGAGGCGCCAGATGAGGTTACATGTGTCTGTGGAGTCAAATGGCGCCGAAAGCCCGGCGTAGCCGGTTACCGGGCTATAAATTATGCCACCCTACCCCCTGCCCTGATTAGCCTTAACCCGCTAACAGCAATGAAGAAGTCAAAGTAATCCCTTTTAACCCCGGTGAGCGGGCTTTACGGCGTTTACGACGTAAAGGGCGTGATTTCCGGGGCCTTAGCGGCGGCAGCTTGCTGCTGACGCTTAGGGGGATGTTCATCAACTATTTCAGCGACACCTGGGAACTTACACGGTAGCTGCAATGCCATACCGGCTAAAAACATCTCAGACGCCTCTGTACGCGGTCGGAGTGGTCCCGGCAAGGCGACAGCCGCAGTCGGGGCGTATCTCCGCGTTAGCGGGCCGCAGGGCCGCTTACGAGCGTGTACCAGACAACTGACAGCAGCTCCACCCACAGCGATGAAGAAGAATAGTTACAACACCCATTATTAAAAGCGACACTACTCCCGGCCTTCGGCCGGGGGCGGCGGCGCTTTTCAGTGGTGGGGAGGGGCTCCTGGCCGGCAAACCGGCGCCGGTTTTATGATGAATATCATTATGAATGCTGTAACTAATTTACTTCTCCGGCCGGGGCCCGTCGCGAAGCGATGGGAGCTCTCTCTGGTGTTGCCGAACCGACGCGACCGTCAGGTCGCTGCAAGGGCGGGCATTCTCCCGAGCCGGTCCACAGGGCAGGCGATGAACAGGTTATGTGTTTACAGGATTTATTAAAGGATTTTTAAAAGAGATACAGAGCTGATGTTTAAAAGGAACCACGCACCCTGAAAGACTGACGGTTAGCGCTTTGCAAAACCATCGGTTAGCGCCATATGAAATAATCCCTTGCAGTTATTTGTGAATAACAAAAATCGGCCGTCAAAGTGACGCCGGCGATAACATTTCTGGCCAGTACAGTGCCAGAAAGGCGGTGATTCAGGTAAGTGGGAAGACCTCACTGCTCATAAGATCAGCAATGGCCGGTAACAGGCGTGCGGGCACTGTTGCAAATAGTCGATGGTGATAAACTTATCATCCCCTTTTGCTGATGGAGCTGCACATGAACCCATTCAAAGGCCGGCATTTTCAGCGTGACATCATTCTGTGGGCCG
>NZ_VDAS01000051.1:0-14222 GCF_019584165.1 Enterobacter sp. EC_64 | reverse complement strand
GAGCGCTGCGACGGCAGGCAGCTGGCGGCGTGGATGCGGCAGACCTGCCTGGACGAAAAGCCTGCGCGTACCGGAAAGCTTCCCTCTATCTCGCCGGCGCTGCTGCGCCAGCTTGCTGGCATGGGCAACAACCTGAACCAGATAGCCCGCCGCGTTAACGCCGGCGGCGGTACCGGTCATGACAGGGTGCAGATTGTGGCGGCGCTGATGGCCATCGATGCCGGACTTGAGCGGCTGCGGCACGCCGTTCTTGAGAAAGGAACGGACGATGATCGTTAAATTTCATCCTCGGGGTCGCGGCGGTGGCGCCGGTCCAGTGGACTATCTGCTGGGTAAAGACCGGCAGCGTGAAGGCGCCAGCGTCCTGCAGGGGAAGCCGGAAGAGGTCCGGGAGCTGATTGACGCGTCGCCTTACGTGAAGAAATACACCTCCGGCGTCCTGTCGTTTGCGGAGGCCGATCTGCCTCCCGGCCAGCGGGAAAAACTGATGGCCAGCTTCGAGCGGGTTCTGATGCCCGGACTCGATAAAGATCAGTACAGCATTCTGTGGGTGGAGCACGCGGACAAGGGGCGTCTGGAGCTGAACTTCCTGATCCCCAATACCGAGCTGCTGACCGGCAGACGGCTCCAGCCATACTACGACCGAGCCGACCGGCCGCGCATCGATGCCTGGCAGACCATCGTGAACGGCAGACTGGGGCTGCACGACCCGAACGCGCCGGAAAACCGCCGGGCGCTGGTCACGCCGTCCGGCCTGCCGAAAACGAAGCAGGAGGCCGCAGAAGCCATTACCCGGGGGCTGCTGAGCTTAGCCTCGTCAGGGGAGCTGAAAAGCCGTCAGGACGTCACTGACACTCTTGAAGGTGCAGGTTTTGAGGTGGTGCGCACCACGAAAAGCAGTATCAGCATCGCCGACCCGGACGGGGGGCGAAACATCCGACTGAAGGGAGCCATCTATGAGCAATCTTTTTACGGCCTCGAGGGACTTCGAGGAGAAATTGAAAGCGCAGCAGCAGAGTACCGGCGAGATGCTGAAGGCCGCATTCAGCGAGCACGAGCAGTCTGTCGGAGCGGAACTGAGCGCAAGCGCGAGGAGAATCAGCGACGCCATCAGCGCCCACGAGCAGAGTATGAGCGAGGCGATGGAGAAAAACCGGCGGAGCGTGCTGCTGACGGCAGGGAGGACATGGCTTACCATCCTGATGGTTTCAGCGCTGCTGATCGGCACGAGCGGGAGCATTCTGTGGTGGCAGGGGCAGCAGATAACCGACAATTACACGACCCTTCGCCAGCAGGAGGACGCCCTGGCGAAGATGAGCGCGAAAACATGGGGTGTGAGTTACCAGAGCGACAGCAACGGCCGGTTCCTGGTGCTGCCGAAGGGAGCGAAAGCCGAAACAGGCTGGACAGTGGACAGCGGGAAGCGGAACGCGGTGAAGCTGGTACAGGAGTAGAGCAGAATGACAGAGCTGGAAAAGCAGTTGCTGAGCGCATTAGAGCAGCTACAGCAGGACTACTCGCAAAGGCTGGACGAATGGGAGAGCGCCTTCGCGGAATGGCGGAGCATGTGTGGGCTTATGCAACGGGAGAACGCGGTGCTGAACGAGCGCGTGTCGGACTTGAGCACGCAGGTGCTGAGTTTAAGCGAGCAGCTGCGCCGCTTGTCCGGGAACTGAATGCCATCGAGCTCCGGCAGAGGGAGAATGAGTATCAGAAAACACTGGAGCTGGAGCGCCAGCCGCAGAAAACCTACCGCGGGCCGACACTTTAAACCATCCAGGCAGCTGACAACCCGCACGAAGAGGGGCTCTTATTTCTCCCGCTAAATAGGTTCGTGATCAAAAAGGTCACGACTTATTCAGGAGCGGGAAATGAAGCTGTTAAATCTTATTGAATCATTGCTTAACTGCCTGTATCTGGCGGCGGAGCTGTGGGACTGGCTGGAGAAGCATTTGTCGGTTTTTAAGGCATTGGCGCGGATTTTAGTGTGACTTTAACATCCATGCATCTGGCTGCATGACTATGCACCAGTGTAATATTCAGCGGCTGCGTTTCTGGTGTTTTTTCGTTATGTCTGTCGCCACTTTCTCGCGTCTGGCACCGGAAACGCAGCCAACCCCGTTTCAGCGGTGCGCCCAACGGGTGTTATGGTAAATCAGGTCAGCTTTCTTTGGGGGGCTGCGGTTTTTTTGGGAGTCCCCCTGCATTCTTTACACCAGCTTTGTATGACCATCTTTTCCGCCTAAACCTTCCGATAACGGATGTTAGTCACCGGTATGGTTACTCTGAACCTGAGCGAAACAGCCGCAACCAGAAACCCCGCTTTTTTTCCTGCTCCAGCGCGTCCGTCAACCGACTGATTTCCGCCTGCAGTTGATTGCGCTCCTCTTCCTGCACTCGTTTTTCTGTTTCCCGCGCGATTTTATCCTCGAGCATCATGGTGATGGTTTTCTGAAGTGCATCCAGCTTCTGCTGAATGGCCTCTAACTGCGGATTTTCCTCGTGGATACTACCATTTTCAGGGTGTCCCTTATTGTGCCTTTTTGGTGTCTCATGAGTGCGCAGCTCACCATAGACTCGAATCAGTTCACTGGTCTCGAACTCCCGGCGATCATTTTTCCCTGTGCGATAGCTGACAAGGCCTTTAGCCATGTCACGATATAATTGCGAACGCGATTTTCCTGTTAATTTCAGTGCGTCCTGAACTGTGTGCCATGCCATAAAAGTGACAGTGTCTCCTGTGTGTCCCGTATGCCAGTGTGTGAGCATACATCCGGTTTTAACACGGAATGTCATAGGTTGTCAGTCGGTGGTGAAAAATGGGAAAGAAAACCTTGTTGACGATATGACTTTTTCGGGTGTAGCATCAAACAACTGTATATAAACACATGTTTTTATGTACAGTATTTGTGGTGTGGCAGAGTACTTATAACAGCCTGCAGGGAACCCGCCCGGTGGCTTCCGGCAGGCAATAAACCGCACACCTAATTTCTCAGAAGAACAAGTCAAACAAAAAAAATAAGAAGAGGATGAAGTCATGAGTGGTAACGGTGACGATAACGCCCACAACAGCGCATTCGGTGGCGGGAAGAATCCCGGCATGGGGAATACAGGCTCAGGCAGTAATTCAGGATCATCCGGCAGCGGAAATACAGGCAGTCATTTTAATGGCCCGGCAGTAACATACGGTCCGGACGGGTCTCCGCGTATTAACCTGTCTGATGCCAGCTCTTCACAGCCCGGTGGCAGCGGTGGTAATAACGGCGGTGATCGCGGTGGAAATTCAGGCTCTCAGTCGGGTAACAATAATTCTTCTGATCCGTCGAAAGGAAATGGCACCGGCGGGGTACCCACGACATGGGACCGTACGGCAAACTATTACAGCAGCAGCGATCAGGTCTCACGTAAGGCGCTTAAAAATATGTACGAGGAAGCGGTCAGGACGGGAAATATCCCAGCAGCCGCCCGTGGTAGTCTCCGTGCAAACGTGCAGGCAATGCTGGATGAAGACAAACGTCTGGCGGATGCCCGGGCCGCTGCAGAAGCCGAGCAGCGTCGTCTGGCTGCTGAAACTGAGCGTCAGCGGCAGGCTTATGACGCTGCGGTTAAAGCTGATGCCGGTGCCATGGCTCAGGCAGCGGCAGCGCTAAAATCAGCAGATGATGCTCGACTGGCAGCCGAAAACGCACTTCAGGTAGCGCGTTCCCGTCAGGCTTCGATTGGTAATCTACCCGGTACGTGGGACCGTACAGCTAATTATTACAGCAGCAGCGATCAGGTCTCACGCAAGGCACTTAAAAACATGTATGAAAAAGCGGTCAGTACGGGGAGTATTCCTGCTGCCGCCCGCGGTAATCTTCGTGAAAAAGTGCAGGCGATGCTGGATGAAGACAAACGTCTGGCTAATGCCCGCGCGGCAGCTGATGCTGAAGTTCAACGTCTGACCATCGCTCTGTCGAACGCCCAGCAGGCAGTTGTCGCCGCCCAGAAACAGCAGGCGGATACTATCGCTCAGGCTGCGGAAAAAGCGCGTCAGCGTCAGGCCGAAGAGGCGGAACGTCAGCGGCAGGCTGCGGCCGCAGAGCAAAAGCGCCTGGCAGACATTGCGGCTGAACAGGCCCGGATTGCAGCTGAACAGGAAAAAGTCCGTCAGGCCAGACAGGCTGCGGTGAATAAACTGAAATCCAGCGGTATCCAGTCCGTGCGCGGGCTGCCGACGACGGCGGCGCCGGCAGCCTCTCCACTAACCTGGTCCGTAGCCTCTGCCGGTGGCATTTCTCTAGGCAGTGATGTGGCAGGTGCGGTCTGGTCACGTATCTCTGCGGCACTTGCTGAACTGCGTGGCATTATGGCCGCCAGCATGGCCGGGCCGGTGGCGGTAACCGTTGCTGGCCTGCTGTATTCACGTGATGTTGGTGTGGGAAGTGACGTCGTTCCCGGCCGTGATATCAGCGCGATGATGCCGGGGGATGCGTTTTCACTGCCTGATACTGCGACGCTGGACGCGGCGGCTGACGGAAAAACCGGTGTCAGCATGCCGGTGCGTGGTCGTATGGTATTGCGTGATGATGGCACCCTGGAGACGCAGTTGGTCAGAACGACTGTTGCCGGTAATGTTCCGGTGGTGCGGGGCGTGCTGGATCCTGCCACAGGCTACTGGAGTTATGCGTTGCCGGCGATGGCTGGTGTTCCCGGTCAGACCATTCTGGTCAGCCCGTCGGATGCGCCCGGTATCAATGGTCCACTGGGACTGGCGGGGCCTGTTCCGCTGCCGGAATTCATTGTGCATACCGGTGGTGAGGATTCCGCACCGCAGGGAGTGACTGTTACAACGACCCCGGTGACGGAAGATCTGGATTTTAACGACCTTATTCTGATATTCCCGTCAGACTCCGGCCTGAAGCCACTGTACATCATGCTGCGTAACCCGCGTAACATTCCGGGTACCGCGAGTGGTAACGGTCAGCAAACTGGTGATAACTGGCTGGGTAGTGCTGGTACTGGTGATGGTGCTCCTATTCCGAGTCAGATTGCAGATAAGCTGCGCGGGCGTGAGTTCGGGAGTTTTGATGCGTTCCGCCGTGCCGTATGGGGTGAGGTTGGAAAAGAAGCAACGTTGACTAGTCAGTTCAATGAAAGTAACAAGAAAGCCCTTCGTAAAGGATATTCTCCTTTCCCTCCTGAAGCTGAGCAGGTTGGTGGGCGCACTCGTTACGAACTCCACCACATCACGCCTATTAAAGATGGTGGGGCCGTTTATAATATTGACAATATTAGAATTTTAACGCCAAAAAGGCACATCGATCTTCATAAGAATGGTGAATGATATGGACAAAAAGAACATTACTGAATATACCGAAGCTGAATTTTTGGCTTTTGTTAAGAAAATTTGTGATGCAGATTATGACACCGAAAATAAGCATACAGAAGCTGTCCTGTTGTTTAAAAAATTAACTGAACACCCTGACGGTTCTGATCTCATCTATTATCCAAAACCCGGTCATGACGACAGCCCTGAAGGTATTGTTAAAACAGTAAAAGAGTGGCGAGCCGCAAATGGTAAGCCTGGCTTTAAGTCAGAGTAATGATTTTCAGGAGCCTTCATTGAAGGCTCCTTTCATCCGGATAATTATAAAAATAAAAGGACTGAATATGAAAAGAGTACTTTTCTTAGATGTAATAGTGGTTTCGATGATGCTGGCAGCATGCCAGGTTAATAATGTCCGCGATACCGGTGGCGGGGCAGTCTCACCGTCATCAACAGTGACTGGTGTCACGCTCGGCAGTGAAACAGATGGCAATCCATAAAGGATCTTCTTGAGATCCTTTTCAATGAGTCGTAATCTCTTGCTCTGTAAACGAAAAAACCGCCTGGGGAGGCGGTTTTTCGAAGGTTAAGTCAGTTGGGGAACTGCTTAACCCGGTAACAGGGTTCACGAGACCGCCATTACCAAAACTGTTCTTCCAGTGTAGCCTCTGTTAGGCCACTACTTCAAGACCTCTTATCTATCTTCTCGTGTACTCCTGTTACCAGTGGCTGCTGCCAGTGGCGTTTTGTCGTGTCTTTCCGGGTTGGACTCAAGACGATAGTTACCGGATAAGGCGCAGCGGTCGGGCTGAACGGGGGGTTCTTGCACACAGCCCAGCTTGGAGCGAACTGTCTAAACGGAACGGGACGTGGTGATTTAGGTAAAGCTTCCACCACAACACGGATGCCGCATGACGGGAACAGGAAAGCGCAAGAGGGAGCCACCAGGGGGAAACGCCTGGTATCTTTATAGTCCTGTCGGGTTTCGCCACCACTGATGTGAGCGTCTGATTTCGTGATGCTTGTCAGGGGGGCGGAGCCTATGGAAAAACGGCAACGCCGTGGCCTTATCGTTTCCTGCTAAGTTCTTTCCTGGCATCTACTAGGAAATTTCCGCCCCGCCTGTAAGTTGGTACCGCTCGCCGCAGCCGAACGACCGAGCGCAGCGAGTCAGTGAGCGAGGAAGCGGAATATATCCTGTATCACATATTCTGCTGACGCTCCGCTGCTGCATTTTTCTCCTGCCACATGAAGCACTTTCCTGAACCCCCACCCCGTCGTAACATACTAAGCCAGTATACACTCCGCTAGCGCTACGTGACTGGTTCAGGGCTGCGCCCCGAAACCCGCTAAAAGCCACTGACGCGCCTGCGGCTTGTCCAACCCCGGCCGACCGGGAACAGATTTCCCGCCCGTCCCGGCGTTAAGAGGAGACCGGTTTGTCAGAGAAACGGAACAAGATGCTCACCATGTGGGTGACGGAGGACGAGCACCGGCGGCTGCTTGAGCGCTGCGACGGCAGGCAGCTGGCGGCGTGGATGCGGCAGACCTGCCTGGACGAAAAGCCTGCGCGTACCGGAAAGCTTCCCTCTATCTCGCCGGCGCTGCTGCGCCAGCTTGCTGGCATGGGCAACAACCTGAACCAGATAGCCCGCCGCGTTAACGCCGGCGGCGGTACCGGTCATGACAGGGTGCAGATTGTGGCGGCGCTGATGGCCATCGATGCCGGACTTGAGCGGCTGCGGCACGCCGTTCTTGAGAAAGGAACGGACGATGATCGTTAAATTTCATCCTCGGGGTCGCGGCGGTGGCGCCGGTCCAGTGGACTATCTGCTGGGTAAAGACCGGCAGCGTGAAGGCGCCAGCGTCCTGCAGGGGAAGCCGGAAGAGGTCCGGGAGCTGATTGACGCGTCGCCTTACGTGAAGAAATACACCTCCGGCGTCCTGTCGTTTGCGGAGGCCGATCTGCCTCCCGGCCAGCGGGAAAAACTGATGGCCAGCTTCGAGCGGGTTCTGATGCCCGGACTCGATAAAGATCAGTACAGCATTCTGTGGGTGGAGCACGCGGACAAGGGGCGTCTGGAGCTGAACTTCCTGATCCCCAATACCGAGCTGCTGACCGGCAGACGGCTCCAGCCATACTACGACCGAGCCGACCGGCCGCGCATCGATGCCTGGCAGACCATCGTGAACGGCAGACTGGGGCTGCACGACCCGAACGCGCCGGAAAACCGCCGGGCGCTGGTCACGCCGTCCGGCCTGCCGAAAACGAAGCAGGAGGCCGCAGAAGCCATTACCCGGGGGCTGCTGAGCTTAGCCTCGTCAGGGGAGCTGAAAAGCCGTCAGGACGTCACTGACACTCTTGAAGGTGCAGGTTTTGAGGTGGTGCGCACCACGAAAAGCAGTATCAGCATCGCCGACCCGGACGGGGGGCGAAACATCCGACTGAAGGGAGCCATCTATGAGCAATCTTTTTACGGCCTCGAGGGACTTCGAGGAGAAATTGAAAGCGCAGCAGCAGAGTACCGGCGAGATGCTGAAGGCCGCATTCAGCGAGCACGAGCAGTCTGTCGGAGCGGAACTGAGCGCAAGCGCGAGGAGAATCAGCGACGCCATCAGCGCCCACGAGCAGAGTATGAGCGAGGCGATGGAGAAAAACCGGCGGAGCGTGCTGCTGACGGCAGGGAGGACATGGCTTACCATCCTGATGGTTTCAGCGCTGCTGATCGGCACGAGCGGGAGCATTCTGTGGTGGCAGGGGCAGCAGATAACCGACAATTACACGACCCTTCGCCAGCAGGAGGACGCCCTGGCGAAGATGAGCGCGAAAACATGGGGTGTGAGTTACCAGAGCGACAGCAACGGCCGGTTCCTGGTGCTGCCGAAGGGAGCGAAAGCCGAAACAGGCTGGACAGTGGACAGCGGGAAGCGGAACGCGGTGAAGCTGGTACAGGAGTAGAGCAGAATGACAGAGCTGGAAAAGCAGTTGCTGAGCGCATTAGAGCAGCTACAGCAGGACTACTCGCAAAGGCTGGACGAATGGGAGAGCGCCTTCGCGGAATGGCGGAGCATGTGTGGGCTTATGCAACGGGAGAACGCGGTGCTGAACGAGCGCGTGTCGGACTTGAGCACGCAGGTGCTGAGTTTAAGCGAGCAGCTGCGCCGCTTGTCCGGGAACTGAATGCCATCGAGCTCCGGCAGAGGGAGAATGAGTATCAGAAAACACTGGAGCTGGAGCGCCAGCCGCAGAAAACCTACCGCGGGCCGACACTTTAAACCATCCAGGCAGCTGACAACCCGCACGAAGAGGGGCTCTTATTTCTCCCGCTAAATAGGTTCGTGATCAAAAAGGTCACGACTTATTCAGGAGCGGGAAATGAAGCTGTTAAATCTTATTGAATCATTGCTTAACTGCCTGTATCTGGCGGCGGAGCTGTGGGACTGGCTGGAGAAGCATTTGTCGGTTTTTAAGGCATTGGCGCGGATTTTAGTGTGACTTTAACATCCATGCATCTGGCTGCATGACTATGCACCAGTGTAATAT
Source organism: Enterobacter sp. EC_64 (assembly GCF_019584165.1). Taxonomy (NCBI): domain Bacteria; kingdom Pseudomonadati; phylum Pseudomonadota; class Gammaproteobacteria; order Enterobacterales; family Enterobacteriaceae; genus Enterobacter; species Enterobacter sp. EC_64. The sequence goes on along the minus strand of NZ_VDAS01000051.1, from coordinate 5,370 downwards.
TCAGCGGCTGCGTTTCTGGTGTTTTTTCGTTATGTCTGTCGCCACTTTCTCGCGTCTGGCACCGGAAACGCAGCCAACCCCGTTTCAGCGGTGCGCCCAACAGATGTTATGGTAAATTAGGCGCATGATAACTCATTCCGTATATATTATTTTCTTTAGTAACGTATGGACAGGATATTGGTAAATGGATTCAGTAAAAAAAAACGGGATTGATGAAGCTGAAATGCAGACTTATATATCCACGGTTCAGAATCTGGTAGTGGGTGATGCTGCCAACTTACTGATTTAGTGTATGATGGTGTTTTTGAGGTGCTCCAGTGGCTTCTGTTTCTATCAGCTGTCCCTCCTGTTCAGCTACTGACGGGGTGGTGCGTAACGGTAAAAGTACTGCCGGACATCAGCGCTATCTCTGCTCTCACTGCCGTAAAACATGGCAGTTACAGTTCACATACACCGCCTCTCAACCCGGTACGCACCAGAAAATCATTGATATGGCCATGAATGGCGTTGGATGCCGGGCAACCGCCCGCATTATGGGCGTTGGCCTCAACACGATTTTACGTCACTTAAAAAACTCAGGCCGCAGTCGGTAACCTCGCGCATACAGCCGGGCAGTGACGTCATCGTCTGCGCGGAAATGGACGAACAGTGGGGCTACGTCGGGGCTAAATCGCGCCAGCGCTGGCTGTTTTACGCGTATGACAGGCTCCGGAAGACGGTTGTTGCGCACGTATTCGGTGAACGCACTATGGCGACGCTGGGGCGTCTTATGAGCCTGCTGTCACCCTTTGACGTGGTGATATGGATGACGGATGGCTGGCCGCTGTATGAATCCCGCCTGAAGGGAAAGCTGCACGTAATCAGCAAGCGATATACGCAGCGAATTGAGCGGCATAACCTGAATCTGAGGCAGCACCTGGCACGGCTGGGACGGAAGTCGCTGTCGTTCTCAAAATCGGTGGAGCTGCATGATAAAGTCATCGGGCATTATCTGAACATAAAACACTATCAATAATTTGGAGTCATTACCAAATTATGTGTGTATCTTAAAAATGGAGATGGCGAGGTGGCCAATCGGATTCCTCATGGGAATAAAAACTGCTGTAGTTGGCCCAGTGCCATGAAGAATCAGTTAGGCAAGAAGGGTAAGAAATAGATCTGACTGCCCTTATTCACGTGAGATTTATCGGGAGGCCCGCTATTAGCGGGCTTTTCTGCATCAGGCGTGTAACGGATGTTGCTAGAATACGGTTATTAATCGTTACAGGCTAATAAAAAGACCTATTCAATTTATTTTTATATTCAAGCACAGATCTTTTTATTATATGGTACGAGGAGGAAAAGATAACAGCCATAATTAACGTTAGAGTCATAATCAAAGCTGGTTTATACTTTTTATTTACTATTTCATTATTGATTGAAATAAAGTTTCTTTCTCCGGAAGTGTTTGTTTTAGTTAATAATGCAACTTTTGCATATGTTTCAGTGCCATTTATATAGTTGCTATCCTGGTTGTTAACTATGCTTTTATAAGTTTTATAATCTTGGATGTACCAGTCATTAATAGCTTTATGGATAGCGTTTACTTCAGCGGTAACCGAGGGTTTGTAACGGTCATCACCAGCCCATGATAGGTTTATTTTTTTTCCTCTTTCATCTATATTTGATGTTATAGACTTGCTTTTATTGTTTATAATTGATTGTATAATATTCGCTTTACAATAAAAGTCATCCCCACAGTTAATAATCATGCTTGGTGAATTAGCGATAATATTTAATTCGTACTTTATATTTATTTTGTTTTTGTTTGCTAACAAGAAAATAGATGACAAAATCAATGAGAAAACAACAAACAAAATGATACTCACGATTTTTTTCTTAAGAAAGAGAAATAACTCGATGAAATCAATATCAGGTGAATTGCTTTCCATTTTTATATACCAACAATAGTTATTAAAGTATAGGATAAATAAATAAATAAAATTAAAATAGCCGTGATGAATATTTTCGCTGATTTAGTATATTTCATTTTAAAAGCCAATCAAATAAAAAACATTTTACCTATTATTTAGGCGTAAGAAAACTCTTAAAATCAATTTTTTTGTTTATTTTTTGTTCAATTATGTCTATGGAGGGAGTTGTTATCAGCCTGTATCCTTTCCACATATTTTAAGATCTTCTTGAGATCCTTGTGTTACAGCCGTAATCTCTTGGTCTGAAAACGAAAAAACCACCCGGCAAGGTGGTTTTTTCGAAGGTTCAGTAAACCGGCAAGTTTCTGAACCGTGGTAACTGGCTTTCGCAGAGCACAGCAACCAAATCTGTCCTTCCAGTGTAGCCGTACTGATGCGCACACTTCAAGAGCAACCTCGTGTTTAGCTAACAAATCATCTGCGAACCAAGTTACCAATGGCTGCTGCCAGTGGCGCTTTGTCGTGTCTTTCCGGGTTGGACTCAAGTCGATAGTTACCGGAACAGGCGCAGCGGTCGGACTGAACGGGGGGTTCGTGCATACAGTCCAGCTTGGAGCGAACTGCCTACCCGGAACTGAGTGTCAGGCGTGGAATGAGATAAACGCGGCCATAACAGCGGAATGACACCGGTAAACCGAAAGGCAGGAACAGGAGAGCGCACGAGGGAGCCACCAGGGGGAAACGCCTGGTATCTTTAAGTCCTGTCGGGTTTCGCCACCACTGATTTGAGCGTCCGATTCTGTGATGCTTGTCAGGGGGGCGGAGCCTATGGAAAACCGGCAACGCCAGGATCCTCTTTCCGGGCCTTTCTTCCTGCGCACATGTCCTTCTGCCGCTTCTCCCCTGAATCTGTGGATAATGTAGCTTCCATTCCCGGGCATGCTTTCCCCGCTCGCCGCAGCCGAACGACCGAGCGTAGCGAGTCAGTGAGCGAGGAAGCGGAATATCACCGGTCCTGCATTTTCTGCTTACGCGCCCGCCATGGCATCGCACCTGCTTTATGTGGCAGCTATGCATTATGTTTCTGCGATGTTACATTTTAAGCCAGTATACACTCCGCTAGCGCTATGTGACTGGTTCAGGGCTGCGCCCCGAAACCCGCTAAAAGCCACTGACGCGCCTGCGGCTTGTCCAACCCCGGCCGACCGGGAACAGATTTCCCGCCCGTCCCGGCGTTACGAGGAGACCGGTTTGTCAGAGAAACGGAACAAGATGCTCACCATGTGGGTGACGGAGGACGAGCACCGGCGGCTGCTCGAGCGCTGCGACGGCAGGCAGCTGGCGGCGTGGATGCGGCAGACCTGCCTGGACGAAAAGCCTGCGCGTACCGGAAAGCTTCCCTCTATCTCGCCGGCGCTGCTGCGCCAGCTTGCTGGCATGGGCAACAACCTGAACCAGATAGCCCGCCGCGTTAACGCCGGCGGCGGTACCGGTCATGACAGGGTGCAGATTGTGGCGGCGCTGATGGCCATCGATGCCGGACTTGAGCGGCTGCGGCACGCCGTTCTTGAGAAAGGAACGGACGATGATCGTTAAATTTCATCCTCGGGGTCGCGGCGGTGGCGCCGGTCCAGTGGACTATCTGCTGGGTAAAGACCGGCAGCGTGAAGGCGCCAGCGTCCTGCAGGGGAAGCCGGAAGAGGTCCGGGAGCTGATTGACGCGTCGCCTTACGTGAAGAAATACACCTCCGGCGTCCTGTCGTTTGCGGAGGCCGATCTGCCTCCCGGCCAGCGGGAAAAACTGATGGCCAGCTTCGAGCGGGTTCTGATGCCCGGACTCGATAAAGATCAGTACAGCATTCTGTGGGTGGAGCACGCGGACAAGGGGCGTCTGGAGCTGAACTTCCTGATCCCCAATACCGAGCTGCTGACCGGCAGACGGCTCCAGCCATACTACGACCGAGCCGACCGGCCGCGCATCGATGCCTGGCAGACCATCGTGAACGGCAGACTGGGGCTGCACGACCCGAACGCGCCGGAAAACCGCCGGGCGCTGGTCACGCCGTCCGGCCTGCCGAAAACGACGCAGGAGGCCGCAGAAGCCATTACCCGGGGGCTGCTGAGCTTAGCCTCGTCAGGGGAGCTGAAAAGCCGTCAGGACGTCACTGACACTCTTGAAGGTGCAGGTTTTGAGGTGGTGCGCACCACGAAAAGCAGTATCAGCATCGCCGACCCGGACGGGGGGCGAAACATCCGACTGAAGGGAGCCATCTATGAGCAATCTTTTTACGGCCTCGAGGGACTTCGAGGAGAAATTGAAAGCGCAGCAGCAGAGTACCGGCGAGATGCTGAAGGCCGCATTCAGCGAGCACGAGCAGTCTGTCGGAGCGGAACTGAGCGCAAGCGCGAGGAGAATCAGCGACGCCATCAGCGCCCACGAGCAGAGTATGAGCGAGGCGATGGAGAAAAACCGGCGGAGCGTGCTGCTGACGGCAGGGAGGACATGGCTTACCATCCTGATGGTTTCAGCGCTGCTGATCGGCACGAGCGGGAGCATTCTGTGGTGGCAGGGGCAGCAGATAACCGACAATTACACGACCCTTCGCCAGCAGGAGGACGCCCTGGCGAAGATGAGCGCGAAAACATGGGGTGTGAGTTACCAGAGCGACAGCAACGGCCGGTTCCTGGTGCTGCCGAAGGGAGCGAAAGCCGAAACAGGCTGGACAGTGGACAGCGGGAAGCGGAACGCGGTGAAGCTGGTACAGGAGTAGAGCAGAATGACAGAGCTGGAAAAGCAGTTGCTGAGCGCATTAGAGCAGCTACAGCAGGACTACTCGCAAAGGCTGGACGAATGGGAGAGCGCCTTCGCGGAATGGCGGAGCATGTGTGGGCTTATGCAACGGGAGAACGCGGTGCTGAACGAGCGCGTGTCGGACTTGAGCACGCAGGTGCTGAGTTTAAGCGAGCAGCTGCGCCGCTTGTCCGGGAACTGAATGCCATCGAGCTCCGGCAGAGGGAGAATGAGTATCAGAAAACACTGGAGCTGGAGCGCCAGCCGCAGAAAACCTACCGCGGGCCGACACTTTAAACCATCCAGGCAGCTGACAACCCGCACGAAGAGGGGCTCTTATTTCTCCCGCTAAATAGGTTCGTGATCAAAAAGGTCACGACTTATTCAGGAGCGGGAAATGAAGCTGTTAAATCTTATTGAATCATTGCTTAACTGCCTGTATCTGGCGGCGGAGCTGTGGGACTGGCTGGAGAAGCATTTGTCGGTTTTTAAGGCATTGGCGCGGATTTTAGTGTGACTTTAACATCCATGCATCTGGCTGCATGACTATGCACCAGTGTAATATTCAGCGGCTGCGTTTCTGGTGTTTTTTCGTTATGTCTGTCGCCACTTTCTCGCGTCTGGCACCGGAAACGCAGCCAACCCCGTTTCAGCGGTGCGCCCAAC
>NZ_VDAS01000050.1:0-15068 GCF_019584165.1 Enterobacter sp. EC_64 | reverse complement strand
TACTGCTGAATTCACTGTCGGCGAAGGTAAGTTGATGACTCATGATGAACCCTGTTCCATGGCTCCAGATGACAAACATGATCTCATATCAGGGACTTGTTCGCACCTTCCCTAGATCGCATGGAAAATGGGGATGTACTGATTGTCACCAAACTTGACCGTCTGGGTCGTAATGCGATGGATATCCGAAAAACAGTAGAGCAACTGGCGGCTTTAGATATTCGCGTTCATTGTCTCGCACTCGGAGGCGTTGACTTGACCAGTCCGGCCGGAAAAATGACTATGCAGGTAATTTCTGCTGTAGCGGAGTTTGAGCGGGATTTGCTGCTTGAGCGAACGCATTCAGGTATTGCGAGGGCAAAAGCGGCTGGAAAACGCTTCGGTCGCCCTCCCATCCTGAGCGAGGAACAAAAGCAAACAGTGACAGAGCGCCTAAATGCTGGCATCAGTATCAGTGCTATTGCCCGGGAATTTAATACCACCCGCCAGACTATCCTTCGGGTAAAGGCTGGATTGCTGCAAGAGTGAGCGGCTGGGAAGATTATAAAAAAATCAAATGGTTATTATGAAATAAAACAGCCTTCTGGGTTCTTTTCCCCCTATTTTTTATAAAAGAGTAGACAAAAGAGGTTCGCGATATTAACCTACCAACTAGATGGTTGGTACTGATTACACCAGCTATAACTTTTATCAAGAAATTACAGGAGCCATTATGTCTACTACCGTTAAACCTTCTGCAGACGCAGCTGCGATCCACAATACCCGTGAAGCAGTTCGCAGCCAGCCTGGCCTGGGTAACCTGACTTTCCAGATGAAAGCCCGTTCCAGCGGCGGATTAACCGTTCGCACAGAGACCGGCGCCACAATCCAGAACGGCGTTATCGATACCAGCCGCGTGGGGAAATTTTCTACTATCGGTGATGAACCCGCAGGTTTACTCGGCACCGATACCGGCATGAGCCCGACTGAATACATCATGCAGGCGCTGGCTGGCTGTTATACCGCCACCCTCACCATGATGGCTGCTGAAAAAGGGATCGACCTGGACGGTATCGAGCTGGATCTTAATTTCGATATCAACCTCAACGGCTTCCTTGGGCTGGACAGCAACGTGCGTAAAGGTGCGAAATCTATTCGCGTCGATGTTCACCTTACGAGCAAGACCGCCAGTCGCGAGGAGTTAGAAGCGCTGGTCAGCGAAATGCAAAAGAATTCGCCAATCCACGATACTCTGGCTAATCCGGTTGAAATGATTACACGCCTGGCGTGATGTCAGAGATGTAATGCTGCCATTCAGAATGCAGGATGGCAGTGACGTTCAGCTCTGCACGATACTGAGTCAGTGATACAACTTGCTACGGAAAAATAGCAACAATATAATCTATCAACTAGTAGATTATATGGAGTAATTATGACAACCATGACACGGGAACGGCTGCTCAGCGAAGCAGAACACCTGATGCGCGAAAAAGGGTATTCAGCATTCAGCTATGCTGATTTATCAAAAATAGTGGGTATCACCAAGGCCAGTATTCATCACCATTTCCCGACCAAAGATATTCTGGGTGAGCAGGTGGTAATACAGGCGTTCTCTGATACGCAACGCGTATTTGAGCAGATAGAGGCTACTGAGAAAAGCGCGGAGAAAAGAATTGCGGCCTACATCGATATCTTCGCGCAAAGCCATAAAGCTTCACTACTGCCACTGTGTTGTGCGTTGTCAGCAGAGACCGCCAATCTGCCTCAGGCAATTACTGTACAGACATCACTTTATTTCGATATGCAAATCGAGTGGCTCACAAAAGTCGTCAGGGCGGGCATGGAGTCAGGTGAGTTTTCATCCCATGCCGAACCATCAGATATTGCTTTGATGATCATTAATGTCTGTGAAGGCTCAAGCGTAGTGGCGCATGCAACGGCCAGACCCGAAGTCTTCGCCAACAGCCTTAAGTATATAAAACTGCTTCTTAATACCCCTCATTCAGGAGAATGACACTATGCTGGACTGGAACAACTATCGCTCAGAGTTAATGCAACGTTTAGGCGAGTTGGGCAAACTGACCCCCGAGACCATGAAAGGCGTGGTTGCCCTGGGCAACGCAGGTAACAAAACTGACCTTTTGGGCGCAAAAGTGCGTGAACTCATTGCCCTGGCGTGCGCAGTCACAACCCGCTGCGACGGCTGTATTGCTTTTCACGCCGACGCCGCTGTGAAAGCCGGTGCAACCGACGCTGAAATTGCTGAAGCGCTGGGCGTGGCGATTAACCTCAACGCTGGCGCGGCGGTCATTTATTCAGCCCGCACTCTGGATGCCGTCGGTCAGGCACGCGGTTAAGCATTAATAAATTCCACGTTAAAAGGGCATTACTGCCCTTTTTTTATGTCCGCAATCGCCTGAGCATATACCGATGCAGGTTTCACACCCGGTATGCGTTTAACTAATTGCCCTTCATGAAATATCAGCACAGACGGCAGCCCCCAGATCTCGTATTTGGTTGTCAGCACCGGCGCCTGATCTACATTGACTTTCCCCACCTGAATATCTCCATCGAGCCGGTCTGCAAACTGACTGAACATTTCTTCGCTGGCCTGACAGGGCGGACACCAGGGTGCAGAGAAACGTACCACCGATATTCCTTTGTACTGCTCTATCTGGCGGAAATTATCTTCGTTATAAGCTGTTAATGTACGCATGGTGATGACCTCGCAAAATGAGTGACAATTCAGAAATGGCTGCGTTATGACAAAAAAATACGGCACACCCGTTGACCTACCTACTAGATGGTTGGTATATTGCCATCCATCAGATGTTTATGCAACTCCAGTGCGCGACGTCCGGTCGATGATACTTCCGGGTTGTGCAAATCCCTGCCGGGATACTCCTTTTTGTTTCTGTGAGGTATACGATGAGTAAGCTTTTCACCCCCTACAATCTGTCTGGCCTGGCGTTAAAAAACCGTGTAGTCATGGCACCGATGACCCGCACCCGCACCATGAATGACGTGCCGGATGAGGTCGTGGCTTTGTACTATGCACAGCGTGCTTCTGCTGGCCTGCTCATCACCGAAGGGATGCCGGTTTCAGAAGAAGGCCGGGGTTACCTCTATACCCCTGGTATCTACAACGACGAACACGTCCAGGGCTGGCGTAAGGTGACACAAGCGGTTCACGCCAAAGGTGGCCGTATTTTCGCGCAGCTCTGGCACGTCGGCCGTATGTCTCACGTCTCTCTTCAGCCAGGCCACATAGCGCCGGTTTCAGCGGGCACCGTTCAGGCGGTCAATACCACCGTTTTTGCGCTGACCGAATCCGGAGAACCGGGCCCGGTTGTACCAAGCCAGCCACGCGCGCTGGAAACGCATGAAGTGAAACGCATCACTGCAGACTTCGTGCACTCCGCACGCCTGGCGATGGAAGCCGGCTTTGACGGTGTGGAAATCATGGCTGCAAACGGATTCATCTTTGACCAGTTCCTCAGTAGCGAACTGAACACCCGCACCGACGAATACGGCGGCTCGGTGGAAAATCGTCAGCGTTTCCTGCTGGAGACCATTGACGCCGTGGCGGAAGCCGTGGGTAACAGCCACGTTGCCGTGCGCCTGTCACCGTTCGGCCGCATTTATGACCTCGCGCCGTATGAAGGTGAAGAGCAAACCTGGTCAGCCATCACCGACGCGCTCGGTCAGCGGGAGCTGGCTTACGTACACCTTTACTATCAGCCGGTGTACACCAAAGCGCCACTTCCGGAAGGATTCCGCCGCCGTTTTCGCAACACGTTTAAAGGCACCATCATCGCTGCCGGCGGTTTCACCCGTGATATCGCAGAGCAGGCTCTGGAAGATGATGAGCTGGATCTGGTGGCATTTGGTGTGCCCTACATCGCTAACCCGGATCTGGTTGAAAGAATGCAAAACGGCTGGCCACTGGCAGAAAGTGACCGCGCCACCTACTACGGCGTCAGTGGTTCCCCGGAAAAAGGCTATACCGATTACCCGGTCTGGCAGGCGCAATAAATCCCATACGGTCGCGGTTCTCTGATAAGTGAGACCCGACCGCCCAAGGTCTTTGAGGAATCATTATGCAAACGCTGAAACCCACCCTCACCATCGATATCTGGTCAGATTTGGTCTGCCCGTGGTGCTGGATTGCTAAGAAAAGATTTGAACAGGGTCTGAATCGCTTTGAATTTCGCGATCAGGTGGTGATCCGTCATCACAGCTACCGTCTGGCCGGTGGTACTCCCGCTATGCCTTTTAAGGATGCCATCGTTAAAAAACTGGGCAGTCAGCATTCAGCGGAGCTGATGATGAATCAGGTGGGCACCGCCGGTAAATCTGAAGGTCTGATCTACAACTTTGACGGCATGATGTTTGGTGATACAGAAGATGCACACACCCTGCTGGTTGCCGCGCGTAAGGCCGGAATTGCGGACGCGGTGGAAGAACGTTTTTATCACGGCAGTATCACCGAAGGTCGCTCTCTCTTTGACCGTCAGCAGCTCGTTGCAATGGCCGTAGAAGCCGGTATGGAGAAAGCTGACGCCGAAGCCGCTCTGGAAAATGACGATTTTCGCGCCACCGTTTCCGACGATGAAGCCCACGCACAGTCTATTGGCCTCAGCGGCGTTCCGGTTTTTGTGATGAACGAGAAATACGCCATCAGCGGGGCTCAGGGGGCAGACAACTTTTTGAATGCCCTGCGTCAGGTCTGGGATGAACAGCAAACCGAATTTTCAGCCACAGCGGGTCAGACCTGCGGAACGGATGGCTGCAGCATTTAATCCGTCAACCGCCAGCAGTTTCACGCTGCCGGCAACGTCTTACCCACCAGTAATGGAGTCTGAAAATGAATACATTTTTCAAAGGTAAAAAACTGCTTGTCGTCGGCGGCACCAGCGGCATGGGTCTCGCCGTGGCACGCATGGTACTGGAAGCGGGCGGCAGTGTGGTGCTGACCGGGAATAAAAAAGACAAAGCCGAAGCGGGGCTTTGTTGAATAAATCGAACTTTTGCTGAGTTGAAGGATCAGATCACGCATCTTCCCGACAACGCAGACCGTTCCGTGGCAAAGCAAAAGTTCAAAATCACCAACTGGCCCACCTACAATAAAGCCCTCATCAACCGTGGCTCCATAACTTTCTGGCTGGATGATGAAGCTATTCAGGCCTGGTATGAGTCAGCAACACCTTCTTCACGAGGCAGACCTCAGCGCTATTCTGACCTTGCCATCACGACTGTGCTGGTCATTAAACGCGTATTCAGGCTGACCCTGCGCGCTGCGCAGGGCTTTATTGATTCCATTTTTTCTCTGATGAACGTTCCGCTACGCTGCCCGGATTACAGCTGTGTCAGCAGGCGGGCAAAGTCGGTTAATGTCAGTTTCAAAACGTCCACCCGGGGTGAAATCGCACACCTGGTAATTGATTCCACCGGGCTGAAGGTCTTCGGTGAAGGCGAGTGGAAAGTCAAAAAGCATGGCCAGGAACGCCGCCGTATCTGGCGTAAGCTGCATCTCGCCGTTGACAGTAAAACACATGAAATCATCTGCGCTGACCTGTCGCTGAACAATGTTACGGACTCAGAGGCCTTCCCCGGGTTAATCCGGCAAACCCACCGGAAAATCAGGTCAGCCGCCGCCGATGGCGCTTACGATACCCGGCTATGTCACGATGAACTGCGGCGTAAGAAAATCAGCGCGCTTATCCCTCCCCGAAAAGGTGCGGGTTACTGGCCCGGTGAATATGCAGACCGTAACCGTGCAGTGGCTAATCAGCGAATGACCGGGAGTAATGCGCGGTGGAAATGGACAACAGATTACAACCGTCGCTCGATAGCGGAAACGGCGATGTACCGGGTAAAACAGCTGTTCGGGGGTTCACTGACGCTGCGTGACTACGATGGTCAGGTTGCGGAGGCTATGGCCCTGGTACGAGCGCTGAACAAAATGACGAAAGCAGGTATGCCTGAAAGCGTGCGTATTGCCTGAAAACACAACCCACTACGGGGGAGACTTACCCGAAATCTGATTTATTCAACAAAGCCTCGTTGGATGTTCCTTCACGCGGTGAAATGACATTATCCCATCAATGGCAGAACGCCGATGGCGAAGCCCTGCGTGAGGTGAAGACAGAAAAATGTGGCGCTTTCCACTCTTTTAAAGGGAAAGCGCCAAATGTTAAATCTGTGCTTGAAAAGCAGCGATCAGGCGAGCTTTAAGCATTTTCACGTTATTCATTAGACTGTTAGTTCGTATGTTTGACAGTCAAAGCCCCGGCGGTGCCGGGGCGGTTTCAATTAACTAACAATCCAGTTTATAGCAACCACGTCTTCTGGTGTTAAGTCAATAGCATGGATTTTTCCGTCACGAATAGTTCGCCAGTTTTTCCTTGATCCGCATTCAGGCCACACCCATACATCTTCATGCCAGGAAGAACGACGACATACCGTTGCGTAACCATCTTTAATCTTCTGTCTGGCAGTATGCAGTGACAGGTTTTCCTTCGGACTTTCTGGCAATGGATGGTGAATGGCCTGAAACATCCCCATTTCTTTTCGAGGGTAAGTACAGGTACGGTCTCAAGCCCTGTCATGATTCCGAACACCACGACAGCTTCGCCGCGCTTAACGCCAGCAGCAAAGGTTACGGTGTAACCGTCAACCGTGAAACGCCTTGATTCCGTGATACGACTCTGCAAAGCACCCCCAGAAAAAACAGGCGTACTTTACAGTAAAATGCAGTGTTAAAAAAGGGTGTTAGAAATTTAATCTCATGAATCCATGAGGCGGCTATTGGCACCTACTGTCACACCGCCACGGCGAAGATAACGCATCAGTGTTTCGGGCTTCTTCCATGTACCTTCCTGCATAATTTCAACCATAGACACCTGTTTTTCAGCCATATCTATGGCAGCACCAACACGCGCACTGTGGCCTGTCCACGTCCGGTAACGGCCTTTATTGGGGGTGGCATCACTCTTACCCAGCAGCGCCCAGGCGTCACTGAAAATCTTCTCCATCGCGGGCGCGGTTAGTGGCGTGGTAGTGATCCGCGCTTTGTTGCTCCGGTGTACTGGCGGGAAAAGTATCGCATCCGGGTGATCACGTAGTCCGGACGCGTCCAGCCAGTCATTGAGAACCGCAGTTGTCCGGCGGGAGAGCACCTTATCAAGTCCGGCGGCGGTCGTGATGGTTTTGGTGTGGGATACGTGAAGCGTTACAGTGTCACCAGTCTGTTCCAGATCGCGAACACGCACGCGGGACATTTCAGCCATACGCAACAGGGTATTGTAGGCCAGGAACAGAAAAGCCCGGTTGCGCAGATCCACCAGCCTGTCAGAGCGGGAGAGCAGCACGTCGAGAAGTTTCAGGTCATCCCAGCGCAGGGGCACTGCCTGGCCTGTGCGTTCGCCTTTTTCGGTTGCAGCTTCGCGCCGGATGCGCCGCATCGCCAGGGATACGCTTTTGTCATCAGATAGTTGCGGCAGTCCGCATTGTGACAAAAGCATATTGAGCATGGCGTAATGCTTTTCAATGGTGGTTGAAGCCAGATCCGCATCATGCAGTTGAAGCAGGTATTCGCGGGCAGCTTCCGGGGAGATCGGAAACCACGCAAGACCACGAGCGTGACACCAACGCGCCCAGGAGTGAAAGACCAGGCGCAGATCGCGCAGTGTATTAGGTGAGTAAGCACCCTGGTCATTAAGGAACTGCATGAAATTTTTGGCGGCTTCCTGGTACTCAGCACCAATATCACGAAGAAACATGCCAGAATTACCGGGGATAATAAGTTTACTCATGTAATCATTTCACCTCTATAAATTGGTGTCGCTACGCGAAAAAACAAAAAATGACAGGCTAGTTATCCGTGAGAATTTAAAATTTAAGCCCTTGATTCGAACCATGACTTTTTGAGCCTGTCAATACTGTTCATTTGATCAGTATCATATACTAACTTTAAATAATACTAATTATTTAAAGTTAGAAGGGGAAGATTTTTTTTGATACAATGGATCAAGTGAACAAAAAAGAAACCGTTTGATAAGCGGGATTTAGCAGCGTAAATCCAGGGTTTTGAAGAAGGTTTTCTAAATAAATTGACAATAAACTATAAGTTGATCCTTTACTCATTGTGTTGGGTGATGCTGCCAACTTACTGATTTAGTGTATGATGGTGTTTTTGAGGTGCTCCAGTGGCTTCTGTTTCTATCAGCTGTCCCTCCTGTTCAGCTACTGACGGGGTGGTGCGTAACGGCAAAAGCACCGCCGGACATCAGCGCTATCTCTGCTCTCACTGCCGTAAAACATGGCAACTACAGTTCACTTACACCGCCTCTCAGCCCGGTACGCACCAGAAAATCATTGATATGGCCATGAATGGCGTCGGATGTCGCGCCAGTGCACGCATTATGGGCGTTGGCCTCAACACGGTTTTACGTCACTTAAAAAACTCAGGCCGCAGTCGGTAACCTCGCGCATACAACCGGGCGGTGATGTGATTGTCTGCGCTGAAATGGACGAACAGTGGGGATACGTCGGGGCTAAATCGCGCCAGCGCTGGCTGTTTTACGCGTATGACAGGCTCCGGAAGACGGTTGTGGCGCACGTATTCGGTGAACGCACGATGGCGACGCTGGGGCGTCTTCTGAGCCTGCTGTCGGCCTTTGAGGGGTCCGCTTGGAAAACGGAATCTATGGTCACTCCCGTTTTTGCAACACCGATTTTGACGACAAGTTGGCTTGCTTGAATCTATCCGGCGTCTGAATGGGATTTTATTCCCGCGCCTTGATGAGTTCCGCGCCTGATGAACCTCCAGAAAATATACGGCTTCAATGAGCCTTTCCGTTTTACAGGTTCCTCAACAGGCCGGTGGGCCGTTAGTATCATCAATATCAGTATTCGCAAAACCAGATCAGTAATTCTTTAAACCGGTGTATTTCTGCCGTTATGCTACATAAGTTTGCTGTCGTGCCGTTAGGGCCCAGGCTATTCTGGCCAGCTTGTTTGCCAGAGCACAAGTGACGACAAAGTTGCTTTTCCGGCACAGTAAATCCCTGACCCAATCGGCCAATTTGCCAGACTGGTGTTCCAGTTTTTGTATGAATACCCTGGCACATTGAACCAACAAAGTTCGGATCTTTTTATTACCTCGCTTACTAATTCCCAGCAATGTCGTCCTACCTCCCGTGCTGTACTGCCGAGGTACAAGCCCTGTTGCCGCCGCAAAGTCACGGCTGCTGGCGTACTGCTTCCCGTCGCCAATCTCAGTTGAAATAGTACTCGCTGTCAGTATTCCGACGCAGGGAATGCTCAGCAAGCGCTGTCCAACCTCATCTTCGTCCAACTTTCGTTTCAACTGGGATTCCAAATCTTTAATCTGCTCAACAAGATAGTGATAATGCTGTTGTAATTTCAGCAATAACTGGCTGAGGTAAAGAGGCAAACTATTATCCTCAAGAAGGGTACTCAGTCGGCTAATAACGGCAGCTCCTCGGGGAACGCTAATGCCAAATTCCAGCAGAAAAGCATGCATTTGATTGGTTGTTTTTACCTTATCCTGAACCAGGGATTCACGGACACGATGCAGAGCCCGCATTGCCTGCTGAGATTCCGTTCTGGGCTGCACAAAACGCATAGACGGACGCGATGCAGCTTCACAAATAGCTTCGGCGTCGACAAAGTCGTTTTTATTGCTTTTAACGAACGGGCGGACAAATTGTGGTGATATCAGCTTTGGGGAATGCCCCAACTCTTCCAACTTGCGTGCCATAAAGTGAGAACCGCCACAGGCTTCCATTGCGATGGTTGTAGCGGGGCATGTCGCCAAAAATTCGATCAACTTTGGCCGGGTAAATTTTTTACGGTAAACAGCCTTCCCGCGACGATCCTGGCAATGAATATGGAAAGAGTTTTTACCCAGATCGATACCAATGAGCGCAATGTTTTCCATGATAGTTCTCCGAATGAAAGCCTGTCCTCAGCATAGTACCGGGAAGGAGGGAGTGACCATCTCATTAAATAAAGCACGCTAAGCCGGTGGCAGCGGTCGCAATGGCCTAAACTTCCCCGCACCGACCTTGGCGCTGCTGCGCCATAGGTAATCGCCGGTCAGGTTGATGTGCTCCCACCCCAGCGGCGACAGATATTGCAACAATGTGTCGTCCAGCGCCGTGCCGTTGCCACGCAAAGCACTGGTGGCACGCTCCAGATATACCGTGTTCCACAACACGATGGCCGCCGTCACCAGATTGAGGCCGCTGGCCCGGTAGCGCTGCTGCTCAAAACTGCGGTCGCGGATTTCACCCAATCGGTAGAAGAAGACCGCCCTGGCCAGCGCGTTGCGCGCCTCGCCCTTATTCAGCCCCGCATGGACGCGGCGGCGCAGCTCCACGCTTTGCAGCCAATCCAAAATGAACAGCGTGCGCTCTGACGGCTGCGAACCGCCAGGGACAGGCGCAATGTCAGATTCTGTCGCGGCCTTGGCGCGTGCCTGGAAGCGTTCATAGCAATCCAGCCCGCAGAAATGTTCGACGTATTCCGCGCCTTCCGGGGTGAAGGCGGCATCGAGCGGAATTTCTTTGCAGCATTCGCAGCAGGTGGTGCAACTGGCAGTGTTCGGGGCGTTTGCGTTCATGGTGGTACTCCTCCAGATTGGTAGCGAAGCTCAAAGCTGCCCACTCTCGGCTGGCTGGGAAGCGGTCATGATCTTCCCTTGAAGGCCCGCAGCAGCCGCGTCACAGACAGGACAAACAAGCCGGTCAGCGTGAGGGCTGCAATACCCCAGTGCTCCCCGATGAACGCGCCGGCCGTCGTGCCGGCTAGCACAATGGCGAGAATCGGCAAATGGCAGGGACAGGTGAGCACGGCCAGCGCGCCCCACAAGTAGCCGGTGATCGGTTTGTGCGTCTCAGACGGCAAGTGCTCTGGGCTGTTCATGGCAGACTCTCCGCGTGCTGTGCCGGTTCGGTTGGCATGGCGGCCAGTTGCATTTCGAGGCTGGCCAGGGCCTCGCGCCGACGCTCGACGAGTTGCCGCAACACGGCAAGCTGCGCAGACGCACCGTCACCGTCCGCAGCATCCAGCGCCCGGCACAGCCGCGCCAGTGCGTCCAGGCCGATACCCGCTTCGAAGGCAGCCCGTACAAAGCGCAGCCGTTGCAACGCGGTGTCATCGAACAAGCCGTAGCCGCCCGTGGTGTACGCGACCGGCCGTAGCAATCCGCGCAGCAGGTAGTCGCGCACGATATGCACGCTCACCCCGGCATCAAGGGCCAGCCGGGACACTGTGTAGGCGCTCATTGAACACCTCCTTTTCCTCATCCGGCGCAGCACGAAAGCTGCTTCACGTCCTTGCTGAAGGTCTGCGCCGCGAGCTTCAGCCCTTCGACCATGGTCAGGTAGGGGAACAATTGGTCGGCCAGTTCCTGCACGGTCATACGGTTGCGAATGGCGAGCACCGCCGTCTGGATCAGTTCACCCGCTTCCGGGGCCACCGCTTGCACGCCGATGAGCCGTCCGCTACCTTCCTCGATGACCAGCTTGATGAAGCCGCGTGTGTCGAAGTTGGCAAGCGCACGCGGCACGTTATCCAGTGTTAGCAGGCGACTGTCGGTCTCGATCCCGTCGTGATGTGCTTCCGCCTCGCTGTAGCCCACGGTGGCGACCTGCGGGTCGGTGAACACCACGGCCGGCATTGCGGTCAGGTCCAGGGCCGCATCGCCGCCAGTCATGTTGATCGCCGCACGAGTGCCGGCCGCTGCCGCCACATAGACGAACTGCGGCTGGTCGGTGCAGTCGCCGGCCGCGTAGATGTTCGGGCTACTGGTGCGCATGCCCTTGTCGATGACGATGGCCCCCTGCGCATTGACGGCTACCCCCGCCGCTTCCAATGCCAGGCTGCGCGTGTTCGGTGTCCGGCCGGTGGCGACCAGCAGCTTGTCGGCGCGCAATTCACCGTGCGTGGTGGTCAGCACGAATTCACCGTCCATATGGGCGACCTGGCTGGCTTGCGTGTGCTCCAGCACCTCGATGCCCTCGGCACGGAAAGCGGCTGTCACCGCCTCGCCGATGGCCGGGTCTTCACGGAAGAACAAGGTATTGCGCGCCAGGGCCGTGACCTTGCTGCCCAGCCGGGCAAAGGCTTGCGCCAGCTCCAGCGCCACCACCGACGAGCCGATTACGGCAAGGCGTTCGGGAATGGTGTCGCTCGCCAGGGCCTCGGTGGAAGTCCAGTAGGGTGACTCTTTCAAGCCCGGAATCGGCGGGACCGCCGGGCTGGCACCCGTGGCGACCAGGCAGCGGTCGAACATCACGACGCGCTCGCCACCCTCGTTCAAACTAACGATAAGGCTCTGGTCGTCCTTGAAACGCGCTTCACCGTGCAGAACGGTGATGGCTGAATTGCCGTCCAGGATGCCTTCGTACTTGGCATGACGGAGTTCTTCGACACGGGCCTGCTGCTGGGCCAGCAGCCGCTCGCGCAAGATCGTCGGCGGTGTGGGTGGCATGCCGCCGTCGAATGGGCTTTCCCGGCGCAGATGGGCGATGTGGGCGGCGCGGATCATGATCTTGGACGGCACACAACCGACGTTGACGCAGGTGCCGCCGATGGTGCCGCGCTCAATCAGCGTGACCTGCGCGCCTTGCTCGACGGCCTTCAGTGCTGCCGCCATCGCGGCTCCACCGCTACCAATGACGACGACCTGCAACGGGCGTTCGTTGCCACTGGGCTTATCAGCGGCCCCTATCCAGCCGCGCATCTTGTCGAGCAGGCCGGCGCGGTTGTCCGTCGGTGGCGCATCGGCAAGCGTTGCCTCGTAGCCCAGTCCGGCCACGGCGGTAGTCAGCGCATCCGATGACGTGCCCGCCTCAATGGCGAGTTGCGCTGTGCCCTTCGGATAGGACACCAGCGCCGATTGCACGCCGGGCACTTTCTCCAAGGCTTCCTTGACGTGAGCCGCGCACGAGTCGCAGGTCATCCCGGTGATTTTCAGGGTGGTCATGTATTTTTCCTTTTCTGTGGTGGCTACGGCTGTTGCCGTCAGCCACGTTGTTCTGGCAATTCACAGCTGTCCGGCCCGCAGCGGCGATGTGCTGGCGAGATGAAATCCCAGACCGACACCCCAACCATCAAGGCCAGGCCGACATAGAGCAGTCCACCGCTCTGCCAGCCGTAAGCCCGCATTAAAAACACCGCTGCCAGCACCAAGATCGGGCCTATCGTGCCGAGCGCCGTGCGTCGCCACTGTCGATGATTGAGCCAAGCGATAGCATTGGCGAGTAACGCGATGCCGGCGAACATCGGCAGCAGGATGCCAATGAATAGCCCCTCGTACTGGCTCAAGAAGCCCAGTCCGATGGCCGCGCCAAAGCTGGCGATGGCAGGAAAACAGGCGGCGCAGCCCATCGCGGAAACGACGCTGCCGAGCGCGCCGGTTTTGCCAGCGATGCGCGTGATGAGTCCCATGTGTCGCTCCCGAGTTCGGTTAACGGATCAGCGTTTGAGGCTGGACGGATAGCCCGCGTCCTCGGTCGCCTTGGTCAACTTCTGGACGTTGGTCTTGGCATCGTCGAAGTTGACGACGGCCTGGCGCTTGTCGAAACTTACGTCGGTCTTGCTCACGCCCTCAACCTTGGAAAGCGCGTGCTTGACAGTGATCGGGCAAGAGGCGCAGGTCATGCCAGGCACGGACAGCGTGACGGTCTGGGTGGCGGCCCACACGGGGGCAACAACGGCAGCGAGGGCGAGGGCGGCAAACAGTTTTTTCATGATGAACTCCTGTGATTAATAGAAAAATGGCATGACGTAGGGAAATCCGAGCGAGACCAGGACCAGCGCGGCCACGATCCAGAAAATGAGCTTGTAAGTAGCTCGCACTTGGGGAATCGCGCAGACCTCACCCGGTTTGCAGGCTTGCGCCGGGCGGTAGATGCGCCGCCAGGCGAAAAACAGCGCGACCAGCGCTGCGCCGATGAAGATCGGGCGATAGGGTTCCAGCACCGTCAGGTTGCCGATCCATGCCCCGCTGAACCCCAAGGCGATCAAAACCAGCGGCCCCAGGCAGCAGGCCGACGCAAGAATGGCGGCCAGCCCACCGGCGAAGAGCGCGCCGCGCCCGTTTTGTGGTTCAGACATACGCTTGTCCTTTCAAATTTGGTTTGGATAGCTTAAGCTTACTTCCGTAGTTATGTACGGAGTCAAGCGATATGCAAATTAATTTTGAGAATCTGACCATTGGCGTTTTTGCCAAGGCGGCCGGGGTCAATGTGGAGACCATCCGGTTCTACCAGCGCAAGGGCCTGCTGCCGGAGCCAGACAAGCCCTATGGCAGCATTCGCCGCTATGGCGAGGCGGATGTAACACGAGTGCGGTTCGTGAAATCGGCCCAGCGGCTGGGCTTTAGCCTGGACGAAATCGCCGAGCTACTGCGGCTGGAGGATGGCACCCATTGCGAGGAAGCCAGCGGCCTGGCCGAGCACAAGCTCAAGGATGTGCGCGAGAAGATGGCCGACTTGGCACGCATGGAGGCCGTGCTGTCTGAACTGGTGTGCGCCTGCCATGCGCGGAAAGGGAACGTTTCCTGCCCGCTGATTGCGTCACTGCAAGACGGAACGAAGCTCGCTGCATCGGCGCGGGGGAGTCACGGGGTGACTACGCCTTAGCGTGCTTTATTTTCCGAATTCTGAGACGACCCCTTGATTTGACATAACCTCATTTATTTTAAGGTTTATATCTTTTAATCTGACAGGTTTAGTTAACAAAGGAGCCTGTCCGATAGAGTGTGCATCACTGTATGCGCTGATGAATATGAAAGGCGTGGATCGATTAGGATTCTGACTGCTACTAACAGTTGCATACAGCTCATCACCTGTCATGCCTGGCATTTGTAAATCACTCAGGACAACGTCATAAGGTTTACGCAGAAGCTTTTCCAGGGCTCGTTCAGGCGAGGTTGTAGCTGATCTTGACCCGCCATTTCCGGACAGCTTTTGTATCTTAAGTTAACGATGCCCGCTGCCGCCGGTATTCTCTCGGAGAGTGATATCCCAGCGCACTATGCGGGTGATTTTCAT
>NZ_VDAS01000005.1:0-219112 GCF_019584165.1 Enterobacter sp. EC_64 | reverse complement strand
TTGCCCTAACAGGATCCCGGTCATCTCAAAATTGGTGTTAGTGTTAGACATATATTCAAGCCTATCTCTTATCTGGAGATACAGCTACTGTCTGGTGTTTCAGGGGGCTACATCATCGAAACGCGTAAGAGAGGAAACGCGAATGCGTCTTTTACATGTTTTATCATTTCTTACAAATAACTAAGATTTTTCCTAATTCGACGCAAACTCTACTCGTCAGTTTTGACACATACAATCCAGCCATCCTCAAATTTAAAAAAAATGTGATCTACGTCACACAATTTAAGTGAATATGACCCATAAATCCATCAGTATGACTTGTAATTTGTTCAATTATTAACCAATCGACACTGTTTTGTATTCTTAATTGACGAATACTCATGCAGAAGGGGGATCAGAACTGGCATGCAACGTGCTTTTCCTCGGGTGGACGTCGCGCGGAAACATTTACATCATTCACCCCTCCGGGAAACATTTTTCTTACTGTGAAAAAACATAGAGTTATGCAGGCAGCCCAAAAAAGATGTTTCAGAGCGTGATCATTCGAAATGATTTTGTAACGCATCAAAACGATTCAACAGTCAAGGCATAAAATTGTGTGATTTACGTTAAGTTGTTAATTTTTTTCATTTAGGCGCATTTTTCAGTTATTCTTCTTATAAGAATAATTAATGAATAATTATGATAAGCTTCACACTAATGTCGTAATCAGCCCTTGCAGAACCCGGAAAATCGCGGTAAAGGTGATCAAACGCTGTCAGTCAGACACCCAAGGAGTGCGCCATGAGTTACTCCCATCTACTTGTTTCTGTTGCCGTTTCCCCAGAAAGCCATCAACTCGTCGCCCGGGCAGTTTCCATTGCCAGACCTCACAATGCCCGCATCAGCCTCATCACGCTTGCGGCCGAACCCGAGATGTATAATCAGCTGGCTGCCCCCATGCTGGAGGATATTCGTGAGGTACTTCAGGAGGAAACGCAGCAATTTCTGCGCGAGCTGGTCGAAAAGGCACACTATCCTGTCTATGAAACCGTAATTGCGACAGGAGAACTTAATGCCCATATTCTCGACATGTGTCGTAAACAGAATATTGATTTAGTGATATGCGGGAATCATAACCACAGCTTTTTATCGCGCGCGGCCTGCGCGGCGAAATCCATTGTCGCATCAAGTCAGGTTGACGTGTTATTAGTGCCGCTTGGGGGGCGTTAACCCCCCAGGGAAATATCAGGCAAGTTTAGGGAAAGTTGCGATCTTTTTTTGTAAATCGCCTTCATGGCTTTGTGGGGCGATATCGCGGAGATCCTGAATAAAACGCGCCTGCCAGTGGTTAATATCGTTCTTCCGGATCGTCTCCATCATTTCAGCATGGCGGGAAATACGTTCCGTGAGCGGCATGGTCAGCGCGCGGTTCAGGGCATTCGCCACGTCATCGCGATCGTAAGGGTTAACGATAAGCGCCGACGTGAGCTCATTCGCGGCCCCGGCAAACTGGGAAAGCACCAGGACACCCGGATCGGCGGGGTCCTGCGCTGCCACATACTCTTTCGCGACCAGGTTCATCCCGTCGCGCAGCGGCGTCACCAGGCCGACGTCCGCGTAGCGGAAGACTTTCATCAGGATCTTGCGGTCGAAGTGCTGATTCAGATAAAACAGCGGCGTCCAGCCCAGTTGACCGTAACGGCCATTAATGCGCCCGGCTTCTGTCTCCAGCTGATGGCGAATGTCCTGATAGGCCTGAACCTCACCGCGCGACGTCGGCGCAATCTGGGTATAACGGATTTTACCGTGATGCTCCGGATATTTATCCAGCAGCGTTTCATACGCCAGGAAGCGTTCCGGCAGCCCTTTAGAATAATCAAGACGCTCGACCGAGAAGATATTTTTCACGTGCTTGAGTTCATTCTTAAGCTGCGCCAGCTTCGGCGGCAGCGGGCCGGAGGCCTGCTCCGCGATTTCGTCAGGTTCAATCCCTATTGGATACACTTCGGTGTGGAACGTTTTTCCCCACGCCGTATGGGTTTTCCCGCCTTTGGTCACCAGACGCGCTTTCCCTGACACGGAGTCCAGGAATGCCAGGCGGTCATTTTCCGTCTGGAAGCCCAGCAAATCGTAGTCACACAGCGCCTCCAGCAGCTCTTCATGCGGCGGCAGCGCGGTAAAAATTTCCGGCGTCGGGAACGGGATGTGCAGGAAGAAGCCAATCCGGTTATTCACTCCCCTCTTTCGCAGCTCTCTGGCGAACGGCAGCAGGTGATAATCGTGGATCCATAAAATATCGTCTTCCTCTATCAATGGCAGCAGTTTATCCGCCAGCAGCGCATTCACGCGCGCGTAGCCTTCGAAGGATTCACGCTGGAATTTGACCAGGTCAAGACGATAGTGAAACGCCGGCCACAGGACGGCATTCGAGAACTGCGAGTAATACTCGTCGTAGTCTTTCTCTTTCAGTGCAAACGACGCCCACGTGATGTTCCCGCGCGTCACTTTTTTGAGCGGTTTCTCTTCTTCACTGATTTCTCCGCTCCAGCCAAACCACAGCCCACCAGCGGCTTTCAAGGCACCTAACACCCCTACCGCCAGGCCACCCGCACTGGCTTTTTTATCATCAGGCGGTGCGATTCGGTTAGAGACGACGACTAAGCGACCCATAATGGTTTCCCCCTTTGTTTTGCGCTATTTGTTGTTGTTGCTGGTTAGCGATATCAGATACCCACTGCCAGACGCTGGCGACATCCGCCAGCCGCCATTCGGCGACAGTGTCACCAGGCCCTACCTTAACGGCGATCCCTCCGGCCTGATTAACCACACGGAACCCGGCCTCGTCGGTCAGGTCATCCCCAAAGAAAACAGGCGTCCGGCCCTTAAAAGGTGCCTCCGCCATAAATGCGGTGATGGCTGCGCCTTTATTAATCCCCTTCGGCTTTAACTCCACCACGCATTTGCCCGGCTGCAGCGCCAGCTGTGGATGCGCATCCGCAACCGTCTGAGCAAGCGCGAGCACGGCATCTCCGTGCTGCGGTGCCTGGCGATAATGCAGGGCAAAGGCCATGCCTTTGGCTTCCAGCTCGGTGCCAGGCAGGTCGGCCAGCGCAGCAGAGAGCCGCTTCTGGAGCGTTTGCGTAAGTGCGTCGGGGAGTGAAACGATATGCGTTTGATCATGGATGTCGCGGCGCTCCGCTCCGTGTACACCGGCCAGCGGAAAGTGGTATGGACTGGCGAGCAGATCCAGCTCGGCCATTGAGCGCCCTGATATCAATGCCAGTGCTCCCTCATTCATGAGCGAGAGCTGATGCAAATCCTGCAACACCGCCTCCGGAATAGACACCTGATCGGGGTGCGGTTTTATCCCGGCGAGCGTGCCGTCGAGATCAAAAAAGAAAGCATAATGTCCGGGCAGTACAGGCGGTGCGGTTAACAAGTCAGCCACCCTTTTCCTCCTTACGGTTGACGAGAGGTAAACGCCTTTACCTCTTTCATAGCCATGTAAGTATAGACAGTGTGACGTCGCTCGCCATTTGACAACCGCCCCGCCAGTTTTACTGGCGGGGCGGTGAAGGGGTCAACTATGGTTATAAGTTGAGCAATAAAAGAGGTGCAAAACGGTTACACGGTACGCTTCGCTTTTTGCTTGTAACGGTCGAAAATCACCGCTGCCAGCAGGATCAGACCACGCACCACGTACTGCGAGAACGGCGAAATATTCAGCAGGTTCATGGCGTTCTCTACCGTGCCCAAAATCAGTATACCGGCCACCACATATGAGATTTTTCCGATGCCTCCCTTGAGGGAAACGCCCCCTAACACGCAGGCCGAAATAACGATCAGCTCATAACCAATAGAGGTCATTGGCTGGCCGCTGGTCATACGCGACGCCAGAATAATCCCCGCCGCGGCAGAAACGAGCCCCGAGAGCACAAAGATAATAATCTTGGTGCGCACCACCGGCACCCCGGCCAGACGGGCGGCTTCTTCGTTACCGCCAATCGCCAGCGTATTACGGCCAAAGGTGGTCCGGTTAAGCAGGAAGCCGAACAGGATCAGGCAGGCCACGGTCAGCCAGATAGGCGCAGGCAGACCCAGCCAGTTGGCGTAACCCAGCGTAAAGAAGCGCTCGTCTTCAATCCCCACCGCTTTACCGTCGGAGATGATATAGGCCAGCCCGCGGACAATTTGCATTGTCGCAAGCGTCGTGATCAGGGCGTTAATCTTCAGGCGCGCGATAACAAAACCGTTCACCAGGCCGCTGATGACGCCGAGTAACAGACCGGCAAAAACGCCAATCCACAGGCTCTCCGTCATGTTGATCACCACGGCCGTCGTAACGCCTGCACAGGCAATCACCGACGCCACCGACAGGTCAAAATCGCCGGAGGCCAGACAGAACAGCATCCCGCAGGCCACCATCCCGGACATGGAGATGGCGAGACCCAGCCCCTTCATATTAATGAAGGTGGCAAAGTTGGGGACAAAGATCGCGCAGGCGACGAACAGTGCGGCAAACACCACCAGCATGCCGTACTGATCCCAGATACGCCCAACGCTCAACGCCGACTTCGACTTCGGCACTCCGGATGTAGTAACAGAGGACATCATTAACTCCTTACTCAGGCGACGGCCTGGCTAACTTTAGGCATGGCGAGGTTCAACGCCTGTTGTTCATTCGCCTGTTCATGAAGTAATTCGCCGGCAATTTCGCCTTCACGCATCACCACAATGCGGTCGGCCACGCCCAGCACCTCCGGCAGATCGCTGGAGGCGAAAAGCACCGCCACGCCGCGTTTTGCCAGCTCATAGATCACGTTATAAATCTCGTGTTTTGCCCCCACGTCGATACCGCGCGTCGGCTCATCCAGTAAGATGACCTTCATGTCCTCCGACAGCCAGCGGCCCAGAATGGCCTTCTGCTGGTTTCCGCCTGACAGATTCATGATCAGCTGTTCCGGACCCGGCGTTTTGATATTCAGTGAACGAATATGGTGGTCGGCATTGCTCGACTCCCAGCTATCGTTTATCAGGCAACCTGCGCGAATAAACTTACGGCGGGCGGAAATATTGATGTTGTCGCGTACCGAGTGCACCGGAATAATGCCCTCTGCTTTCCGGTCTTCCGGACAGAGCATCATTCCCGCCCCGATCGCGTGAGCCGGTTTCTGAATGTCTACCCGCTCGCCGTCAATGGAGACCTGCCCATCGGTAATACGGGTACCGCCGAACAGCCCTTTCATCAATTCGCTACGCCCCGCGCCTACCAGACCAAACAGGCCGACGATTTCACCGCTGCGTACGGATAACGAAATCGGCGTTCTGACGCCCGGCGCTTTTACGCTATCGAGGCGCAGACGCTCAGGGCCGTACTGGCGAGGCTGCCAGTGATAGATATCACCCAGATCGCGTCCGACCATCGCCTGAACAAGCTGGTCATGGTTCACCTGCGCCATGTCGGTAAAGGTGCGCACATAGCGTCCATCTTTAAACACGGTGATGGCATCGCTGAGAGCAAATATCTCTTCCATGCGGTGCGAAACGTACAAAATCGTCCGGCCTTCCTGACGCAATTCGCGGATCACGCGGAACAGATTTTCGATTTCACGCTTAGAGAGCGAACTGGTGGGTTCATCGAAGGCAATTATTCTGGCGTTACGCGCCAGCGCCTTGGCAATTTCAACCATCTGCCACTGGCCGATGGAGAGATATTTCAGCGGCGTCTGGGGATCGACGTCCAGCCCCAGGTGTTTTAGCTGCAGCCCCGCTTCATAATTAAGTAGCGAACGATTCACCACGCCGCCTTTGTGCGGGAGCTGTCCTAAATAGATGTTTTCCGCCACGGTCATCTCAGGGATGAGGTGCAGCTCCTGATAGATAATGGCCACCCCGGCATTGAGCGCCGCCGTGGTATCGGCAAAAGAGACCTCTTCGCCGCGGATCGCCAGCGTGCCGGTTGTTGGCGAGTAGTTGCCGCTGAGGATTTTCAACAGCGTGGATTTTCCCGCACCGTTTTCCCCCATCAGGGCGTGAACCTGGCCGGCATAGCAGTCGAAGCTGATATCGGTCAGCGCGTTCACACCGGGGAAGGTTTTCCCGATGCCGCGAAAAGAGAGATACGGATCAGACTGTCGCATAACGTCTCCGTGATTCCTGTAGTGTGTACGTCAGGCCCCTCATGCAGGATGAGGGGCACAATCACCGCGTATTACTTCCCGCCCAGTCCTTTTTTCGCCAGCTCCTCTTTGAAGTTGTCGCGGGTAATGAGCACCACGTCGGTCACTTCGGTAAATTTCGGCGGTTCAGCTCCTTTGGTGACCCAGTTGTAGAGCATCTCGCTGGATTTATAGCCGTGAACGTCCGGGCTTGGCAGCAGTGAGCCGTAGAAGCCGGTGGCCTGCGCTTTGGACAGCTCGCTGACGGCGTCAACGCCGTTGATACCAATCCCGATCACGTCAGGTGCCTTGAAGCCCTGACCTTCCGTCGCGCGCACGCCGCCCAGCACGGTGTTGTCGTTCATGCCGACCACCAGCCAGTGTTTGACCTCCGGATGCTGAACCAGCATGGAGTTGGCGGCGTCGAAAGCGCCCGGGATATCGTTAGATTTGGTGGGGACTTTGTAGATCTGTTTTTCCGGGAAGCCGGCCGCCTTCAGCGCGTCCATTGACCCGGTTGTACGACGACGCGCCGTGTCCAGCTCATCCGCTGTAATAGCCATCACTGCGGTCTCTTTGACGTCCCAGCCGCGTTTTTGCATCTCTTTATAGAGTTCCTGGCCCTGAAGTTCGCCGATTTTTGTCGCGGCCATCATGACCAGCGGGACGCTGTCCATCGGCTTGCCTTTGGCGTTCACGAACTGATCGTCAACGGCAATGACCTTCATGTCGTAACCGCGGGCTTTTGCCGCGATGGCCGAGCCCAGCTTTGGATCCGGCGTACAGATAACGAAACCTTTCGCACCGCTGGCCGCCAGGCTGTCGATGGCGTTCAGGGTTTTCTCACCGTCAGGCACGGCGATTTTAATCACTTCAAAACCTAAATCTTTCCCGGCCTTATCGGCGAATTTCCACTCCGTCTGGAACCAGGGCTCTTCGGGCTGTTTTACCAAAAAACCGAGCTTTAAATTCTCAGCAATAGCGGATTGTGACATAACGGCAGCCAGACCGATGGCCGCCAGCGCTTTAGTAAATTTGTGCATGGTAAACTCCAGCTTTAGCTTTCTTTTCTGTAGGGAATATGTGCGTGCTTCTTATTTAATCGGACTTAAAACAAGGCATTAGCGCTTACCTCGTTATAAGCGTTATTGCTGGTGATAGTTTTAGCGGGAAATTAATCATCCATAAGAGAGCCCCATCACACCGCAGAATTACAGTAATTGCGTACATAAATTCAGCGAAAAATGACATAAAAAAGGCAGTATTTGTCAGACAAATGAAATGAGGGTAAGCAGGATTATCCATAAGATTAGCTAAGATATCCCTGATGCCCCGGATCGGGCACGAGAACGCCGGACGTCAGAAAAGTGCAGTATGTTTTTCATCAAAAATGCCACACGCACTGAAAATTATTTACTCCACAGAATTTGATTTAGCGCAATTTTATTAATGCACCTGATATACGGAATAATTAATCCGTGATTCATTTTTTTACAGAGCATTATTCCGGTTTAATATTCGCGAAAGAGTAACAGCATATCTCTTCGATAAAAAATGTTGATTATCAGAGGATTATCTAAATACTGATCTATGGCGAGCTAATTGTATTTCTGTACTATATTAAAGTTTGTAATGTATGGTAAACACAGCCAATTTAAGAGTTTTCTTAGACCAAAGACAAGGGTATGCTTATTTATATCGAACACAGGAAGTGAATTTCGGTCGACTTCGTTTACTGCAGAAAGCGTATTTCTGCTCTTTTTCTTCGTACTTGCCTGGTGCTCAGGTTAAGCAACGGACATCACGTCCCACCGTCAATAAGGATATGAGTATGGCTACCCAAACGATGATGCAAAAACTTAACGCGCAGATGAACCTTGAGTTCTACGCCTCCAACCTGCACCTTCACTTAAGTGCCTGGTGCGCTGAGAATAGCCTCACGGGCTCTGCCACCTTCTTTCGCTCTCAGGCACAAAGTAACGTCACCCATATGATGCGCGTTTTTAACTTCCTGAAAGCTGCAGGGGCAAACCCTGTCGTTAAAGCCCTTGATGGGATAAACGAGAGCTACTCTTGTCTGGAAGAACTGTTTCAGAAAACGCTTGAAGATTATGAACAACGCTGCAGCACCCTCAACAAACTGGCCGATGAAGCCAAAGCGCAGCAGGACATTACGACGCTCAGATTCTTACGCGATATGGATAAAGAGCAGCAGCAGGATGGCCTGCTGCTGAAGACGCTGGCGGATGAGCTGCATAACGCGCAGCAGGCAGGCTTATGTCCTGAGCAAACCGACCGTCACCTGCTCGACATTGTGGCGGTGCAGCACCACTGAGTTTTTGGCCTGCTTCCGTCCCGGGGAGCAGGTCCCCTTCCCCTCTCCAACCTTCTGCTTTTGCTGAAATTTAACAAATCAGATCTGGCTCCCAATGATTAACCACACAACGTGTGATGATTTATTTAATTACATAATCATTGACGAGGGAGCATCATGATCACCATTGAGTTTGTTGTCATTCTCCTCTGCCTGCTGACGGGTACGCGTTTCGGCGGTATGGGGCTTGGGTTAATCAGCGGTATTGGTCTTTTTATTTTATGTTTCGTCTTTGGTCTGCAGCCGGGTAAACCGCCGGTTGACGTCATGCTGACCATCCTCGCGGTGATTGGCTGTGCCGCTACCCTGCAAACGGCGGGCGGTCTCAACGTGATGATGCAGTTTGCGGAACGTCTGCTGCGCAAACACCCGCAGCACATCACCCTGCTCGCCCCGTTTACCACCTGGATGCTGACCTTTCTGTGCGGCACCGGCCATGTGGTCTACACCATGTTCCCGATTATTGCGGATATCGCCCTGAAAAAAGGGATCCGCCCGGAGCGCCCTATGGCCGTGGCGTCGGTCGCGTCGCAGATGGCGATCACGGCCTCCCCCGTTTCCGTTGCCGTCGTGTCGCTGGTGTCCATCCTGGCAGCCCAGCATGGGATCGGCCACGCGTGGGGAATTCTGGAAATTCTCGCCGTGTCGGTTCCTGCTTCACTTTTCGGCGTGGCTATTGCTGCACTGTGGAGTTTACGCCGCGGGAAAGATTTGGCGGACGACATGGAGTTTCAGGAAAAGCTAAAAGATCCTAAGCAGCGCGAGTTTATCTATGGCGGAACAGAGACGTTAATGAATCAGCGTTTCCCAAAACAGGCCTACTGGTCCACGTGGATTTTCTTTGCCGGCATTGCCGTGGTCGTTCTGCTGGGGGCCTTCCCTGAGCTGCGCCCCGCCTTTGAACTGAAAGGCAAAATGACGGCGCTGTCGATGAACCTTGTCATCCAGATGATGATGCTAATTGCGGGTGCCGTGATGCTGATGGCCTGTAAGGTCAATGCCTCCGCGATTTCCAACGGCGCGGTGTTCAAGGCCGGTATGGTTGCGATCTTCTCGGTATTCGGCGTGGCGTGGATGAGCGATACCTTTTTCCAGGCACATCTCGACGAGTTAAAGCTGGCCCTGGAAGGCGTGGTGAAAAGCCACCCGTGGACATATGCGATTGTGCTGTTTCTGGTGTCAAAACTGGTGAACAGCCAGGCGGCGGCGCTGACGGCGGTTGCGCCGATGGGGTTGATGTTGGGCATCGACCCGAAAATGCTGATCGCCTTTTTCCCGGCGTCTTACGGCTATTTTGTCCTGCCGACCTATCCCAGCGATTTGGCCTGCATCGGCTTTGACCGGTCAGGCACGACCCGCATCGGTAAATTTATCATCAACCACAGCTTTATTTTGCCAGGGCTTATTGGGGTAAGCTGCGCGTGTGCCGCGAGCTACCTGCTGGTCCAGACGTTCTTCTGATAACATCAAAGGGCGACGCATGCCGTCGCCCATTTCCCTGCGTCAGTGGGACTCACCCTGCGGCGTGAATCGCAGCTCGATCAGCGCGATGGCCTTCTGGATCGCACGAAGCGTTACCGGGTCAGCGGCAGCAGGATGGCTGGCAAAATCGATGTTTTTCAGCTGGGTAGACATCTTCTCGCGCACTTCAACCGGCGCAATCACGTCCAGAACATCCAGGATTTGTTTGATAACCAGCTGGCAGGCGACAACGTCAGAGACCAGTTCCTGATCGGCGCTCAGGTTTTGTGACATGGGGTTTCTCCTTATTTAAAGGCCGCCATAGTATCAAAACACGCCCCCTGACATCTTCCCTTCAACGTCTGCAGGTATAAAAAAACCTGCCGAAGCAGGTTTTTTTTATCAGAACATGGCGCCCGGCGGCACGTCTTTGAACGTGCGGCAGTAATTGGCCCACATACTTTTCAGGATTTTGCGCAGTTTCACAGTGATGCTCCATCAACTTGTTATACAACTTTATCGTCAATGCGCCTATAATATGACCACCATCACAAAAATCAATGCTTTTGTGATAGAAATCACAATTTAATCAGAATGGGGTCTGATCGCGTTCACCATCAACCCGTTGCGAAGAGTGAGGGCAGATTGTCCGGCTATTCCAGCCATTGCGGCGGGCATCTGCGGGTACGATAACGTATTTCCATCCACTCAGAGCGAACCATGAAAAGAGTCATTGTAGCCGGCACACTCCTCCTGCTCGCGGGGTGCAGCATTAACCGCCAGGCTGAAGTCAGCAGCCTCGATGCGCCGAACGGCATCGTCCGCCTTAACTACGGTCAGGCAGCGCTGCAAAATGCGTATTCCGATGAGTATGTGAATAACGGTACGGCGGCAAAAGCGTGTCAGAGCATGGGGTACGCCACGGCCTCAGCCTATGGTCAGCCCATTAAAACCTGCACCCTCATTAGCGGCTCGTTGTGTCTGAACGAGAGCGTGACTATCCAGTATAAATGTATGGGTTATGCCGTGAACCCTAAGTCAAACAATCCGTGGTATTAATCCAGACTGCCAGCGCAGGCTGGCAGTTTATTTCATTACGAACAAAAACAATTCTCATTAATAAATGATAAAATCGCCAATGCGTTTTATTCCCATTCGTATTTTAAATAAATAAAATAAATATTTTACGTTTTGCAAATAATTAAATAACAAATTATAGTGTCGCTCATTGTGAACCAGAAATAATAACCCGGAGCGCCACCATGCTGAAAACTGAAATGATCGACAAGCTCAACGCACAAATGAATCTTGAGCTGTATTCATCCCTTCTCTACCAGCAGATGAGCGCCTGGTGCAGCTATCACAGCTTCGAAGGCGCTGCCGCGTTTCTGCGTCGTCACGCGCAGGAAGAGATGACGCACATGCAGCGTCTGTTTGATTATCTGACGGATACCGGCAGCCTGCCGCGCATTGAAACCGTGGCATCCCCATTTGCTGAATATAATTCTCTCGATGAACTGTTCCGCGCCACCTACGAGCACGAGCAGTTGATCACCCAGAAAATTAACGAACTGGTTCATGCCGCGATGACCAGCCAGGATTATCCAACCTTCAATTTCCTGCAGTGGTATGTCGCCGAACAGCATGAAGAAGAGAAGCTCTTTAAATCCGTGCTGGATAAATTATCTCTGGTGGGGAAATCAGGCGAAGGTCTTTACTTTATTGATAAAGAACTTTCCACGCTGGATACGCAGAATTAATTTCAGCGCGGTGCGGGTTCCCTGCACCGCGTTAATTTACATACACCCAGCGCAGCTGGTACAGCGCCAGTCGTGGGGATTCACGGCCTGGTAAAAATAGCGGTAGCTGGCCGTCTCCAGCGCAATACCCATCTCGAAAAACATATCCGTCAACCAGTCGACATTAGCTATGATCCACTCATCTTCCTGTAAGCCTTGTGCAAAGGTCTCATCCTCAGGATCAATAACCGAATAGATTCCCCAAGTGCCCATATCTTTTTCGCGGCGGGACTCCGGAAGTATCAGGGGCTGGTTCTGCCAGTGGATTATCCAGTGGCCATGGCACAACAGGTTGCCTCCACGGCTCCATGCCGCGGTAAAAGGATTCTCCTCCGCCATAAAACCCTCACTTTATTTGATAATTTATATTTATTGTTTACGTTACGCCGAAATGTTGCTCAGCAACATTGCCCTCATGTAGTAGGCGGACGCCTATAAAGGGTCAGAGGAACATTAATGTGTAAAACATTCATTACACCACTTGTAACGGTGATTTGACGAGTTACGGCTTTTCCCTTACTCTGCGCCGCAGATTTTGTCGCGGTTAAGAAGCGTTGTAGAGGAAAGCGTGAAAAACAGAACTCTGGGAAGTATTTTTATCGTCGCCGGAACGACGATTGGCGCAGGAATGCTGGCAATGCCTCTGGCAGCCGCGGGCGTGGGATTTGGCATGACCCTGCTGCTGCTGGGGACGCTCTGGGCGCTGATGTGCTACACCGCCCTGCTGTTGCTTGAGGTTTACCAGCATGTACCCGCCGATACCGGTCTGGGTTCCCTCGCGGCGCGCTACCTGGGACGCTACGGCCAGTGGATAACCGGCTTCAGCATGATGTTCCTGATGTACGCCCTGACCGCCGCCTACATCAGCGGGGCCGGGGAGCTGATCGCCTCCAGCGTTAACGACTGGTTTGGCTCTGACATTACCCCGGCGACGGGCGCCATCTTCTTTGCGCTCATCGGCGGCGGCGTGGTCTGCGTGGGAACGTCGCTGGTCGATCTGTTTAACCGTTTCCTGTTCAGCGCCAAAATTCTGTTCCTGATTGTCATGCTGGTCCTGTTGGCACCGCACGTGCACAAGGTCAACCTGCTGACGCTGCCGCTGGAAAAAGGGCTGGCGCTTTCCGCTATCCCGGTCATTTTCACCTCGTTTGGCTTCCACGGCAGCGTGCCGAGCATCGTCAGCTATATGAACGGCGATATTCGCAAGCTGCGCCGCGTCTTTGTTATCGGCAGCGCGATCCCGCTGATTGCCTACATTTTCTGGCAGCTGGTGACCCTGGGCAGCATCGACTCTTCAACCTTTATTGGCCTGATGGCACAGCACGCAGGCCTGAACGGTTTTCTACTGGCGCTGCGCGAGGTCGTCACCTCCCCGCACGTGGAGCTGGCGGTACACCTCTTTGCCGACCTGGCGCTGGCAACCTCGTTTCTGGGCGTGGCGCTTGGCCTGTTTGACTATCTGGCTGACCTGTTCCAGCGCCGCAATACCGCCGCAGGACGATTACAGACCGGGGCCATCACCTTCCTGCCGCCGCTGGCCTTTGCGCTGTTTTATCCACGCGGGTTTGTGATGGCGCTGGGGTATGCGGGGGTGGCGCTCTCGGTCCTTGCCCTGCTCCTCCCTTCCCTGCTGGCGTGGAAGAGCCGCCAGCAGCATCCGCAGCAGGGTTACCGCGTGGCGGGAGGAAAACCGCTGCTGTGCATTGTGTTTGGCTGTGGGGTGGTGATTATTCTGGTGCAGGTACTGATTGCGGCGGGAATGCTGCCGGAAGTGGGTTAATGAAAAAAGGGGCTGTCATCAGCCCCTTTTTTATCAGTGCAAACAGCAGCTCTTGAACTTCTTCCCGCTGCCGCAAGGACACGGATCGTTACGCCCAACCTTCGTGCCGTTCACCATCGGCTTCTTCACCTCCGGCTGCTGCGGATTGTTCACCCAGTAGTTATACAAGCGCAGCGCCGCAGGCTGAATACGTTCAATGCTGGCGGTATATTCTTCTTCGGTCAATTCATCCAGCTGGTCGCCGATCTCTTCGCTACCGTGCAGCGCAATCACATCCAGATCGGCCTTCAGCTCGTCCGGCAAGGCTGACCAGTCCGTCAGCGCCACGCCGCGCATGTAGCCGTAGCACCACTCTTCCACCACGGTATAGCTCTCACCGTCAATGTCGTTATAGCCAAACATCGGTTCAAACTGGTCCGGATATTCGCTCAGGCGCTCGGCAATATCGTTCATATGCTTAAAGCAAAGATCGATAAAACGGTTCATCTCGCGATCGTTTTTCCAGCGCGGAATGTATTTCTCGCCACCCCACACCGCCACCAGCCAGGTATCTGGCTCAACGACAACAGGACCGGAAAGCACTGCGGTAAACATGCCGTCCAGTTCAGACACGTCAAGCACGGACGCATCGTCATGACCGTAAGACATTAACGTCTCTTCAAGCCACGCCATTTCGCTTTCATTTAATGGGCCTTCAGTCATCGCTGACACTCCTGATAAAAAGGAAACGATCCTAACACATATCTCACGCCTCTCCGGGCTGAAGTTTAGGTCTTTATTGCTGCAAAAACGTGCAAATCGTGACCTTTGCACAACTTATGGGCTTTATTGTTAACGATATGTGATCTCCGCTGTAATTTCTTCTCCTCCCGCAAGGCGGCATAACGCGGCGCTCTATACTCAAACATGTCACAGGTCCGTCAATGGGTTAACCATTCTGGCAACGTTTTTGCTTAATGTTCTTCGCGCGACGCTGCGCAGGGAAACCTCGCCGTATATGCAGGATGCCGTCTGTATCTTGTTCGTTTAGTGCATTTTGTTCTTGCTCGTGTTTCGGATTGGCTGCGCCGCCGGGCGTTCGGGTTTACGCCGTGGTGCAAAAACCTCTTTGCTAAGGAACATAATAATGTCGCTGAAATTTATCAGAACTCCGCTTTCTCTCGTGTTGGCCGGTTGCCTGGTGACGGCGTTTTCCGCCAGGGCAGATATCGTGATTGGCGTGGCCGGGCCGTTCACGGGTCCTAATGCCACCTATGGCGATCAGTACTGGCACGGCGCAACGCAGGCCGCTGAAGACATTAACGCCGCCGGCGGCATTAACGGCGAGAAGATCAAACTGGTTCAGGGGGATGACGCCTGCGAGCCTAAGCAGGCGGTGGCGGTGGCCAACCGCTTAGTCGACCAGGATAAAGTCAACGCCGTGGTCGGTCATTTCTGCTCCTCTTCCACCATGCCCGCCTCCGAGGTTTACAGCGATGCGGGGATCATCGCTATTACCCCCGGTTCAACCAACCCGCTGATTACCGAACGCGGCATGAGCGACATGTTCCGCATGTGCGGCCGCGATGACCAGCAGGGCCAGGTGGCCAGCGACTTCATCATCGACAAGCTGAAAGCCAAACGGGTGGTGATTATTCACGATAAAGACACCTATGGTCAGGGCCTGGCTGACGCCACCAAAGCGGCGCTGGCGAAACGCGGGGTTCAGGATGTGATGTACGAGGGGTTATCCCGCGGTGAAAAAGACTTTAACGCGCTGGTCACTAAGATCGGCGCGCAAAAACCGGACGTCGTGTTCTTCGGGGGCTGTCATCCGGAAGCCGGCCCGCTGGTTCGCCAGATGCGTGAGCAGGGCGTGCAGGCGAAATTCTTCTCCGGGGACTGTATCGTCAACGAAGAGATGGTGACCGCGGCGGGCGGCCCGCAATATACCAATGGCATTTACATGACCTTCGGTAAAGATCCGCGCCTGATCCCGGACGGCAAAGCGGTAATCGAGAAATTCCGCGCCGGTAAATTCGAGCCGGAAGGTTACACCCTCTACTCCTACGCCTCGGTACAGGCGATTGCCGCGGCCTTCAAGGCCACCGGCGGCAAGGACTCTGCCAAAGCCAGCGAGTGGCTGAAGGCCAATTCCGTCGACACGGTGATGGGCAAAAAAGCCTGGGACAGCAAAGGCGATCTGAAAGTCTCTGACTACGTGGTTTACCAGTGGGACGACAAAGGAAAATATAAGGAAGTGGAGTAACGGGACGGAGTCACGCTCAACGTCGATGGGCTCGCCCGTCGGCGCGTAATAAACATCAGGCTGCGCGGCTCGCGCAGCCTATAAAACGAGCGCGCTAAAATGAGTACATTCTTCCTGCAACAGTTAATCAATGGCTTAACGCTGGGTTCCGTCTACGGCCTGATCGCCATCGGCTACACCATGGTGTACGGCATTATCGGCATGATTAATTTCGCCCACGGCGAAGTGTATATGATTTCCGCCTATCTCTGCGCCATTGGCCTGGCGCTGCTCTCGTTCTTCGGCCTGCAGTCCTTCCCGCTGCTGATCCTCGGCACGCTGGTGTTCACCATTGTGGTCACCGGGGTGTACGGCTGGACCATCGAGCGTATCGCCTATAAGCCGCTGCGCAACTCCACGCGCCTGGCACCGCTGATCTCCGCCATCGGGATATCGCTTATTCTGCAAAACTACGCGCAGCTGAGCCAGGGCCCGCGCCAGCAAGGGGTGCCAACCATGCTGGACGGCGTGATTCGCCTGCATCTGGGCGAAGGGTTCGTGCAGATAACCTACACCAAAGTGTTTATCCTGGTGGCCTCGTTTGCCGGCATGCTGGTGCTCACCTGGATAATCAACCGTACCCGGCTGGGGCGGATGTGCCGTGCGGTGCAGCAGGATCGCAAAATGGCCTCCATTCTGGGGATTAACACCGACCGGATTATTTCGCTGGTCTTCGTCATCGGCGCGGCGATGGCGGGCCTGGCGGGGGTGCTGATCACCATGAATTACGGCACCTTTGATTTCTACGTCGGGTTCGTGATCGGCATTAAAGCTTTCACGGCGGCGGTACTGGGCGGCATCGGTTCCCTCCCCGGCGCCATGCTCGGTGGCCTTATCCTGGGCGTGGCGGAAGCGCAGTTCTCGGGCATGGTGAACTCGGACTATAAAGATGTCTTCTCGTTTGGCCTGCTGGTGATGATCCTGATTTTCCGCCCTCAGGGGCTGCTCGGGCGCCCGATTGTGGCCAAAGTGTGAGGGAGATAATGATGACATCACACGGTTTTTCACTTAAACGCTGCATTCTGGATTCAATTTTTTCCGGGCTGATTGCGCTGATTATCTTCGGCCCCATTGCAGGCGTGGTGCTGGACGGGTACAGCTTTACCTTCGCCGGGCAGCGCCTGGCCTGGATGGTGGGCATTGTCATGGCGGGGCGTTTTCTGCTGAGCGCTTTTTTAGGTACCGCTGCCGGTGCTCGTTTCCAGGCGCGCTTCGAGGCCGATAGCGCGGGCGTATATGTCCGCCCCCCGGAATACAAAAGCCGCATGCGCTGGATTATTCCCCTGGTGATTACCCTTGCGATTTGCTTTCCGTTTGTCGCCACTAAATATGTGCTGACCGTCGCCATTCTGGGGCTGATCTACGTGCTTCTCGGTCTGGGGCTGAACATCGTCGTGGGCCTGGCCGGTCTGCTGGATCTGGGGTATGTTGCGTTCTATGCGATTGGTGCGTACGGCCTGGCGCTGGGATACCAGTATCTCGGCCTGGGCTTCTGGAGCATGCTGCCGCTCGCGGCAATCATGGCCGCTGCCGCAGGTGCCCTGCTCGGCTTCCCGGTACTGCGCATGCACGGTGACTATCTGGCCATCGTCACCCTCGGCTTCGGGGAGATCATTCGCCTGATACTGAACAACTGGCTGACCTTCACCGGCGGCCCCAACGGCGTGTCTGCCCCTCCCCCCACCTTTTTCGGTCTTGAGTTTGGGCGACGCGCAAAAGAAGGCGGCGTGCCCTTCCACGAGTTTTTCCACCTGACCTACAACCCGAACATGAAGTTTATCTTTATCTACGCGGTGCTGTTTCTGGTGGTGATGCTGGTGCTTTACATCAAGCACCGCCTGACGCGCATGCCGATTGGTCGGGCGTGGGAAGCCCTGCGCGAAGACGAAATTGCCTGCCGCTCAATGGGGTTAAATCATGTTCTGGTTAAGCTTTCCGCCTTTACGCTGGGCGCGTCCACCGCAGGCATTGCCGGGGTGTTCTTCGCCACCTATCAGGGGTTCGTGAATCCGACCTCCTTTACCTTCTTTGAATCGGCATTGATCCTCGCCATTGTGGTGCTGGGCGGGATGGGCTCGACGCTGGGCGTGGTGCTGGCCGCCTTTGTGCTCACGGTAACGCCGGAGCTGCTGCGCAGTTTTGCCGAGTACCGCGTCCTGCTGTTTGGCATGCTCATGGTGGTGATGATGATCTGGCGTCCACGCGGTTTGATCCGCATTAACCGCAGCGGGTTTGCCGTGCGTAAGGGCGTCGCACCATGAACGAAACGATATTACGCGTTGAGCATCTGATGATGCATTTTGGCGGGATTAAGGCGCTAAACGACGTCAACCTGGACGTGCAGCGCGGCTCCATTACCGCCCTGATTGGCCCCAACGGGGCGGGCAAAACAACCGTGTTTAACTGCCTGACGGGGTTCTACAGAGCCTCCGGCGGCAACATTTTGTTTAATACCCGCCATAAAACGACCAACGTGATTCAGGTCCTCGGGCAAAAATTCCAGCCCGGCGACTGGATTAACCCCGCGCAGTTCGGGCAGCGTCTTTTCTACAAAATGTTCGGCGGAACCCACCTGGTCAACCGTGCCGGGCTGGCGCGCACGTTTCAAAATATCCGCCTTTTTCGCGAGATGTCGGTCGTGGAAAACCTGCTGGTCGCGCAGCATATGCGCGTTAACCGTAATCTGCTCGCCGGGATCTTAAATACGCCGGCATACCGGCGGGCGGAAAGCGACGCCCTGGACAGAGCCTTTTACTGGCTGGAAGTGGTGGATCTGGTGGAGTGCGCCAATCGCCTGGCGGGAGAGATGTCATATGGCCAGCAGCGGCGACTGGAAATCGCGCGGGCAATGTGTACCGGGCCGGAAATGATCTGTCTGGATGAACCCGCCGCCGGGCTTAATCCGGTTGAAACGCACAAGCTGAGCGGCATTATTCGCTTTCTGCGGGATCATCACGACATCACGGTATTGCTAATTGAGCATGATATGGGGATGGTGATGGACATTTCGGACGACATTATCGTGCTCGACCACGGCGATGTGATTGCCAGGGGGAAACCCGAGCAGATCCAGCATGATGAAAAGGTCATTGCCGCCTACCTGGGCACGGATGAAAGCGAGGTCACCCTATGAGCGAACCGCTGCTGGCTTTTCGCGATGTGGATGTGTTTTACGGCGTCATTCAGGCGCTGAAGCAGGTCTCTCTTGAGGTGAATAAGGGGGAAACCGTGGCGCTGATTGGCGCAAACGGTGCGGGTAAATCGACATTGCTGATGTCCATCTTCGGCCAGCCCCGTATACGCAGCGGGCAGATCCTGTTCTGTGGTGAAGACATCAGCCATCAATCCACCCACTACGTTGCGTCCGGCGGCATTGCGCAGGCACCGGAAGGCAGACGTATCTTCCCGGATATGACCGTTGAAGAGAACCTGCTGATGGGGACCATTCCCATCGGCAATCAGTTTGCGGCTGAAGATATGCAAACCATGTTCGACCTTTTCCCTCGCCTTAAAGAGCGACGTAAACAGCGCGCGATGACCATGTCCGGCGGAGAACAGCAGATGCTGGCGATCGCCCGGGCGCTAATGAGCCGTCCGAAGCTGCTGCTTCTGGATGAGCCCAGCCTGGGCTTAGCCCCGATTGTGGTGAAGCAGATCTTCCAGACGCTGCGCGAGCTGGCCCGCAGCGGTATGACCATTTTTCTGGTGGAGCAGAATGCGCACCATGCGTTGAAGCTGTCTGACCGCGGGTATGTGATGGTGAACGGACAGATCCGGCTGAGCGGCAGCGGTGAGGAATTGCTGGGGAATCAGGAGGTGAGGAAGGCTTATTTGGGCGGGGTGTGATGTGACACCTGCCGAATGGGCTTATGCCGTGATGGATCATTTCGGCACATACGGGATAGATGAACTGGAGGATACGTTAGTCGATATCGCCTTATTATTTGGATTGCTTCCGGCAATTCTTACAGGTTTGTTAGTAAGAAAAATAGTAAAAAGAATGTGATTTATGAGCCTTCAGGCTTAGCCTCAAAGGTTTTTTTGATCCAGAAACGCAAAACCCCTAATCGTTGGATACCCAACTTTCGGGGTTCACTTCATTTCGGTAGTTTCACGATAACGTCGTTAAATAAAACTGTCGTCGTCATTGCTGTAGTCGTCATCTACAACGTCGTTCTGCCAGATGTCGTTATTACTGCCGAACGGATCGTTCTGGTTGAGGAAACGGGTGTCAGAGACGTTATTAACATCGCCGTATTGATTACCGACAAACGGTTCACCACCGACGGGCATTGTCGGCTCTTCGATGATGTTCACGATCTCTTCCGGCCGCGACTGATGGAACATGCTGGTAAGCATCTCAGCAAGCGCGATGCCACCGGCCACGCCAGCCGCTGTCTGGAGCGCGCCAGCCATAAAACCACCGCCGCGAGTAGCTGACGCTGGCGCCCGAGAGTAATCCTGCGCCGGCGGCTGTTGCGGCTGGGCATTCCAGCTGTTGTCTGGCTGCGGGTTACTTTTCCCGCCACCAAACAGGCCGCCGAGGAAACTGCCGCCCGTCGAGGGTTTGCTTTTTTGCGCGGCTAATTCGCTTTCAAGCTCCTGAACCCGGGCCTGCAGA
This sequence comes from Enterobacter sp. EC_64, assembly GCF_019584165.1. Taxonomy (NCBI): domain Bacteria; kingdom Pseudomonadati; phylum Pseudomonadota; class Gammaproteobacteria; order Enterobacterales; family Enterobacteriaceae; genus Enterobacter; species Enterobacter sp. EC_64. Next base: position 198,650 of record NZ_VDAS01000005.1, on the reverse strand, counting down.
CGTTTCAGCGCCGCTTCCTGAATCAAAATCGACTGCGCCATATAGTAGGGGGCCGCAGGCTGCTGTCTGACAAATTCAGCGATCTGACGCTCCGCATCTGCATCCCGTTGGCTGTTTTGTTGTCCGGCCTGTTTAAGACGCTCGAAAAGGCCGTTGATAAGCTGCTGTTCTTCATATTGCATGACAATAACCTTCCGCTCTCCAGGGTGGATACCAACCAGTTTATCAGCGGCGGCAACCTGTGTCTGGCGAGTGAAATGTTTGTTTAAGATTGGTTGCAGGTTAGCTGACAATCGCCCTGCTTTCCGGGCTTGATATTAGAGAGTCAGGCTTAACGTTCTGGTATGGCAGCAAATTTCCGGGCACAGCACGATCGTGATGACGATGAGATGCGCTCACTTCGCGCTAAGCCAGAGGCACAAAAAAACCACCTTTCGGTGGTTTCACGACACTGCTTATTGCTTTGATTATTCTTTGTTTCCCATGGTAGCCGGAGTGGGACTTGAACCCACACAGCGCGAACGCCGAGGGATTTTAAATCCCTTGTGTCTACCGATTCCACCATCCGGCCAGGGAAGAAAGTGGAGGCGCGTTCCGGAGTCGAACCGGACTAGACGGATTTGCAATCCGCTACATAACCGCTTTGCTAACGCGCCGTAAAACTTTTCAAACTGACACCCGCTGTTGCGCATGTCTTTAATCTGGAGCGGGAAACGAGACTCGAACTCGCGACCCCGACCTTGGCAAGGTCGTGCTCTACCAACTGAGCTATTCCCGCATGTCATCAAGTAAATGTCTAACCACTTGATTTCATTATCGTCCGGCTTGCTGTGCCGCCGTTCGATGCGTTGCATTCTACTGATATGACGTTATGAGTCAACGTTATTTTTTGCATCCCCGGATCGTTTGCTGAAAATTACGTCGAAACGATCACTGATCAAGCAAATCCCCGCGCGCAGCGTTCAAATATTGCAGCATGGACCACAGCGTCAGCACTGCCGCCACCCACAGGAGGCCAATCCCCGCCCACTCAACCCAGGCGTTCGGACGCCACAGCATCCAGACCAGCGCCGCCATCTGCGCCGTCGTTTTCACTTTACCAATCCAGGAAACCGCCACGCTGCTGCGTTTCCCCAGTTCCGCCATCCATTCGCGCAGCGCAGAGATAATAATCTCACGGCCGATCATGGTTGCCGCAGGCAGCGTCACCCACCAGGTATGATAGTGCTCAGCCACCAGCACCATCGCAATCGCGACCATCACTTTATCCGCCACCGGATCGAGGAAGGCACCGAAACGGGTGCTTTGATTCCAGCGGCGCGCCAGGTAGCCATCAAACCAGTCTGTTACCGCTGCAATAAGGAAGATCAATGCGCAGGCAAAGGGTGCCCAGACAACCGGCAGGTAAAACGCCAGCACAAAGAACGGGATGAGTACGACACGAAAAAGAGTGAGCAACGTAGGGATGTTATATTGCATAGTGACGGTAACTATTTGTTGTCAGTAAAATTTAGCTCTATGTTGCTACAGAGCCCTCAATGTTTCAACGAGTAGTAGATCTTTTCTGCCAGCCCTTGCGAAATACCCGGCACTTTTGCAATTTCCTCCATGCTGGCGTTGAGTAATCCTTGCAATCCGCCCATATACTTCAGCAGCATCTGACGACGTTTTGGCCCCACGCCTTCGATCGTCTCGAGTGAGCTGGTGTTTTTCACCTTCGCCCGTTTTTTGCGGTGACCGCTGATGGCGTGATCGTGCGATTCATCGCGAATATGCTGAATGACGTGCAGCGCCGGAGAGTCCGGCGGCAGGCTGAAGCCCTCACCTTCCGGCTCGAAGAACAGTGTCTCCAGACCGGCCTTACGATCGGCCCCTTTTGCGACGCCCAGCAGCAGCGGATGGTTTTTATCCCAGCTGACATCAAGCGATTCAAATACCGCTTTCGCCTGGCCGAGCTGCCCTTTCCCGCCGTCAATCAGGATCACATCCGGGATCTTGCTCTCTTCTATGGCTTTACCATAGCGACGACGCAGCACCTGATTCATCGCTGCATAGTCATCGCCCGGCGTGATGCCGGTGATGTTATAGCGGCGATACTCGGCGCGCAGCGGACCGTTAGCATCAAACACCACGCAGGACGCGACCGTCTGTTCACCCATCGTATGGCTGATGTCGAAACACTCCATCCGTTTCACTTCCGGCAGCTTCAGCAGCGCCGCCAGGGCCGTTAAACGCTGGTGCACCGTCGACTGCTGCGACAGCTTCGTGCTCAGCGCCGTTGCCGCGTTGGTCCGCGCCAACTTCAGATAACGCGCGCGATCGCCGCGCGGTTTGGTTTGAACATTGACCCGGCGCCCCGCCAGTTCAGAGAGCGAATCGGCCAGCAGGGTTTTATCGTCAAGATTAAAATCGAGCAGGATTTCAGAAGGCAGCGTGCGCATCTGGCTCCCCTGCAGATAGAACTGGCCGACAAAGGTTTCCACCACTTCGCCCAGTTCGGTACCGCCAGGCACTTTCGGGAAATAGCTGCGGCTGCCGAGCACTTTGCCCTGGCGAATAAACAGCACGTGCACGCAGGCCATTCCGGCGTCAAAGGCCACGCCGATGACGTCGAGATCGTCACCGGTATTTGAGACAAACTGTTTCTCCGTGACTCTGCGCACCGCCTGGATTTGATCGCGGATACGCGCGGCCTCTTCGAACTCGAGTGCGGCGCTGGCTTTTTCCATCCGCGCGATCAGCTGCGTTAACACCTGATCGTCCTTGCCGGCTAAGAACAGGCGCACATACTCCACCTGCTGGGCATACTCTTCTTCACTCACCAGCCCGGCCACGCATGGCCCCAGGCAGCGGCCAATCTGGTACTGCAGGCACGGGCGCGAACGGTTACGGTAAACGCTGTTTTCACACTGGCGGATCGGGAAGATTTTTTGCAGCAGCGCCAGCGTTTCTCGCACGGCATAGCCGTTGGGGAACGGCCCGAAATATTCACCCTTCGCATGTTTTGCACCACGGTGCATGGCGAGGCGCGGATGGGTGTCGCCGCTCAGAAAGATGAACGGATAGGATTTATCATCACGCAGCAGGACGTTATAGCGCGGCTGGTAGAGCTTAATATAGTTGTGCTCAAGCAGCAGCGCTTCTGTCTCCGTGTGCGTGACGGTAACATCAATATTCTGGATGAGTGAGACCAGCGCTTCGGTCTTACGGGAGGCCAGGTTACTGCGAAAATAGCTGGAAAGGCGTTTTTTAAGATCTTTTGCCTTCCCCACATAGATAACCGTACCGCCAGCGTCATACATGCGATAGACGCCAGGCTGGCTGGTTACGGTTTTCAGAAATGCTTTTGAATCGAACACATCACTCACTGACTTAACAACGTCTCCGCATTACACAAACCATGTCGGATGGCCAGATGCGTCAGTTCGACGTCACCATGAATGTTCAGTTTACTGAACATCCGATAACGATAGCTGTTTACCGTTTTCGGGCTGAGATTCAGCTGTTCCGAGATCTCATTCACCTTCTGACCTTTGGTGATCATCAGCATAATCTGCAATTCACGCTCGGACAAACTGGCAAAGGGTGATTCGGTTTTCTCGGGCTCGATCTGACTCAGCGCCATCTGCTGAGCGATGTCGGACGCAATATAACGCTGTCCGGCATACACAGAACGGATAGCATTGACAACCTCCTGCGGTGCAGCACCTTTACTCAGGTAACCCGCCGCGCCCGCCTGCATCACTTTCGCGGGCAGTGGATTTTCGGTATGCACCGTCAGCATGATGACTTTAGTGTCTACAAAGGTACGCGCGATTTTGCGTGTTGCTTCAAGACCACCAATACCGGGCATGTTCATATCCATCAGCACCACATCGGCGGAGTGGGTACGGCACCATTTTACCGCATCTTCGCCACAGCATGCCTCACCGGCAACTTTAATACCTTTAATATCTTCAAGAATGCGTCGTATCCCTGCGCGCACCAGTTCGTGGTCATCAACAAGAAGGACGTTGATCAAAGGAAATGTCTCCAGAATAGGGATAACGCTACTGTGTGATAATTTGGTTTATATTAACGGTTTTCCTGACAAGATTAAAACGTTAAAAAACCGGCTATTCGATTTTGCTCTCGTTTTTGGAAATTAGGCTGTACAGGCGGTGGAAAGAGAGCCCGTGCATTCAGGGCTCTTGCAGCTTTTTTTAACCATCTGTATTCAAAAAGTTACAAAAAACGGGCTGGCTTAACCTGCGCAAAAACAGGGTTCAACTTTTTGTAACAATAATTAACGGCAAGCGAACCCGACCTAAACAATTAATAATCATTAAGCGGGTTGAGTTTACCGGTACGATCTGTTTACGCAATTAAACATCAGCGTAAAAGTACGAAAAACAACCGCTGCATTTTTTGCTTCAGCTTGTGGTATACTCCGCCGCCTTGACTTTCGTCGTCGCGCTTTAGCGCCGTTTAATAATGAGGAAAATAAATGAGCACACCTGAATTTGCCACTGCGGAGAATAACCAGGAACTGGCACAGGAAGTAAACTGCCTGAAAGCGCTGCTAACGCTGATGCTGCAGGCGATGGGCCAGGCTGATGCCGGTCGTGTGATCATTAAAATGGAAAAACAAATCGCGGAGATGGAAGACCAGGCTGAATCAGCGGTATTTGCTAACACCGTTAAGCAAATCAAGCAAGCGTACCGTCAGTAACAAAAAACGGCTGGATGCAGTGCATTCAGCCGTTCGCTCGTCTGTCACGCAGAACGTTTTACTGCGTCAAATCAGTCCCGTTGCCGCCGCATAGCACGCGATCTGCGTCTTGTTGGGCGCGTTGAATTTCTTCTGCATATTCTTCTGATGGAAGTTAACGGTATTCTCTGAGATCGACAGAATGATCGCTATTTCCGCTGACGTCTTCCCTTCCGCAGTCCATTTCAGAATTTCACGCTCGCGCTTGCTGAATTTCATTTCCGGCGGCATGACCATCTCATCGTCAAAACGCATCAGCGAGGTTAAGGCCATTTGCACCAGCATTTGCAACCGCAGCTCTATTTCTTCATGGGCTAATGGCCCTTCCTGTACACGCGTACGAGACACGGACAGGAAACCAAGCGCATGATTTGGCAGCATCAGGCACTGCGTTATTCCCGAGCGTAAACCGTGATCCTGGGCGCTGTGCCATAATTCCTGCGCCTCGGCGAATAATGCATCTGTCCAGGGGAGATGGCCCTGAATGAAATTCTCCGGTTTTAAAACCGGATCAATCGCGAAATAGTTCGCGGATTGATATTGCGCCATCCACAACTTTGGGTAAGTGGTTTGCAGGGAGATCTTAGGGCGGGTAAATGGCACGGGATGGCGCACGCAGAGCGCGTAATAATCGAATTCCAGCGCCTGAGTTTGTCGCTCCAGCTCCTGATATACCTCGGCGGCACAGGTCAATTCCTGAAACCGGAGGGAGCAATCCCGTCGCCAGGTGAAAAAGTCTAAATCCTTCATACTTACTAAATGAAGCCTCTGAACAGATAATCATTATTATGGTGAATATAAGCTAACACATAAAACTTTTTTCTAGCCACAAAATATCGGCAATAGCACAATTAACTTTACTATCGATAAGGTTTATCCGATCTGGATGGAATAAAAAAACAGAAGCCCTCGCGCAGAGGGAGAATAATTTGCTCCAGAGTCAATTTCTGGAGCAAATGCGTGCAAAAATGCTACTGCATAAGGAATTTTTCAAGGAATTGACGGGTTCGAGGCTGTTGAGGGTTAGCGAACAGGCTTTTCGCTGGCCCCTGCTCCACAATCCGTCCCTGATCCATAAAGATGGCTCTGTCAGCGACATCGCGCGCAAAGCTCATTTCATGGGTCACGATCACCATCGTACGTTTCTCCTGTGCCAGCTGGCGAATGGTGTTCAGCACCTCGCCCACCAGTTCCGGATCGAGCGCAGAGGTCGGTTCATCAAACAGGATCACGTCCGGGCGCATCGCCAGCGCGCGCGCAATCGCCACGCGCTGCTGCTGCCCGCCCGACAGGCGACGCGGATAGCTGGTCTCTTTCCCCGCCAGCCCGACTTTGGCGAGCAGTTCGCGAGCCCGCGCGGTCGCTTCCTCTTTAGGCTCACCTTTGACGATCACCGGCCCTTCGATGATGTTCTCCAGCACCGTACGATGCGGGAAAAGGTTGAAGTTCTGGAAAACAAAGCCGACATGCTGGCGCAGGCGGCGAATCAACCCTTTCTGTTGGCTGATGGATTTCCCGGTATCAATCGTGATCTCCCCGACCCGGATGGTACCGCCTTCCGGCTGTTCAAGCAGGTTAATGCTGCGCAGCAGCGTCGTCTTACCCGAACCGCTCGGTCCAATAATCGCCACCACTTCGCCCTGCTCGACTTCCAGATCGATCCCGTGGAGCACCGTTTGACCGTGGAATTTCTTCACCAGGTTTTTGACGTCAATTGCACTCATTTTGGATCACGCTCCTGGCGGTTAAGCTGGTTTTCGAAGTAGTTTTGCAGAGCAGACAGCACCGTCGCCATCACCCAGTAAATCAGCGAGGCGGCCAGATACATGGTAAAGACCTCAAGCGTACGGGAGGTAATGAGCTGTGCCTGACGGAAAAGCTCCGGAACCTGAATCGTTGCCGCCAGGGAGGTATCTTTCACCAGGCTGATAAAGCTGTTGCTGAGCGGCGGAAGCGCCACGCGTGCCGCCTGCGGCAGGATGGCCCGGCGCAGCGTCTGCCAGGGCGTCATCCCGATACTGGCCGCCGCTTCCCACTGCCCTTTGTCAATGGAGGAGATGGCCGCACGCAGGGTTTCGGAGGTGTACGCCGCGGTATTGAGCGACAGGCCAATCATCGCCGCTGGGATCGGATCCAGCTCGATTCCGAACTGCGGTAAGCCGTAGTAGATCATAAAGAGCTGGGCGATAAGCGGCGTGCCGCGAAACACGGAGATATAAAAGCGCGCCAGCCAGCGCACCGGCAGGACAGGCGACAAGCGCATTAAGGCCAGTATAAATCCCAGTACCAGCCCAAAGAACATCCCGCCGATACTGAGCTGCAACGTAAATACCGCACCTTTCAGCAGGTACGGCAGAGAATCAATAACCAGTTGAATACTTTCTTGCATTATTATTTTTCGACCTGATTTTTAGACATGAGGATGATAGGCAAACAGCGCAGGCGCTCCGCCGGTATGGACAAATAAAATCGGCCCTTCATCCTTAAAGCGTTTTTGCGCAATGCCGTCGATCAGTCCGGCCATCGCTTTGCCGGTATAGACCGGATCGAGCAGTATGCCCTCGAGGCGCGCCAGCAGTTTCACCGCTTCCATTCCCTCTTCGTTCGGCGTGCCGTAACCCGGCGCAAAATAGTCATCCCAGAGCAGAATATCGGCCTTGGCCTTCAGCTCCAGCTGCTCTGCAACCGCCTGCTGTAGCGTAACCACTTTCGGCTTCTGATCCGCCACGCTGCGGGACACCGTCACGCCAATCAGTTCGACCTCCGGAAGCAGTTGCTCCAGCCCCACCGCCAGCCCGGCATGGGTGCCCGCACTGCCGGACGCGACCACGACGGAGGAGAGACTCACCGCCTCCTCGCACTGCTGCGCGATTTCCAGCGCACTTTCCACGTACCCCAGCGCGCCCAGCGCATTCGAACCGCCGACGGGAATAACGTAGGGGCGAAAACCCTGCGCTTCCAGACGCGTCGCCAGCTCATCGAGCTGGGCGGTCGGGTCGGTCAGCGCGTCAACCATCTCAACCTGCACGTTAAACAGGTCTAACAGCAGGCGGTTACCGTTGGTGAGATAGTTTTCAGCCCGCGAGCCAATCGGGTTTTCCAGCAACGCCACGCAGTGGAGCCCAAGCTTCGCCGCCACGGCCGCCGTCTGGCGAACGTGGTTGGACTGGATGGCCCCGGCAGTGATGAGCGTATCCGCACCTTCGCGCAGGGCGTCCGCCGCCAGAAACTCCAGCTTGCGCAGCTTGTTGCCCCCCATCGCCATGGGCGTCACGTCATCACGCTTAATAAAAATATCGCGCCCTAAATAATCAGAAAATCGCGGGAGATACTCCAGCGGCGTCGGCGCGCCGATGAACTCCAGGCGGGGAAAGCGCGTTAAATTCTGTAGTGACATGGATGCTCCGGTAACTCAGACAAAATGTGATATTTTTCATTATGCACGCAGACGCGTAAGAAATAAAAAAGGCGCTTTTAAAAGCGCCTTTTTTTACGTCAGAAACTTATTTCGTGACGTCTGCCCCGAACCACTTCTCGGAAAGCGCCTTCAGGCTACCGTCTTTTTGCATGTCAGCAATCGCGGAATCAATCGCTTTCACCAGGTCTTCGTTACCTTTACGAACGGCCACGCCGGATTCCTGACGAGAGAACGCATCACCCGCTACCGCCAGGGTGTTGTTGGTTTTCTTCACCAGATCCAGTGCTGCCAGGCGGTCAACCAGAATGGCGTCGGTACGGCCCACGCGAAGATCCTGGTATTTCGTCGGGTCATCATCATAGGTGCGGATATCCACGCCCTGAACGTTCTGGCGCAGCCACTCTTCGTAGTTGGTTCCCAGACCGACACCGACTTTCTTCCCTTTCAGGTCCGCAGCCGTTTTGATGGTGCCTTCGTTGCCTTTCTTCACCAGCGCCTGAATACCGGACACGGTATACGGGGTGGAGAAGTCATACTTTTTCTTACGCTCGTCAGAGATGGTGACCTGGTTGATGACCACGTCAATGCGTTTCGAATCCAGCGACGCCAGCATACCGTCCCATTTGGTCGGTTTCAGGGACGCTTTCACGCCGAGGTGTTTTGCCAGCTCTTCAGCAAACTCCACTTCAAAACCGGTCAGCTTGCCGTCATCGCCCTGGAAGCTGAACGGAGGATAGGTACCTTCCAGCCCGACCAGCAGCGTACCGCGCTCTTTTACTTTATTCAGCAGGTTTTCTGCGGCGAACGTTTTCACGCTCATGCCCGCAACCAGCGCAACGGCCATAACACCCATCAGCGCCTGACGACCCAGAAGTGCAAATTTCATAAATACCCCGATATAGTGGAATTTTTACGTAGTGTAGAGAAATCGCCTGCAACGTCAAAAGGCGACTGCGCTACATCTTATTCTTTTTTAATATATATCAGAAGTTGTTCCGGCGTGGGCTTTCTGCTTTATGGCACCCGGCATTTGTACCTTATATTGTGCGTACTTGCGCAGCGCAATCCGGTAGTTGTTGGTGCTGGTCGCAGGCAGCCACGGCTCCAGGTTCTCGTCGAGATAACCGGTTTTGAGCAGATCGCGGGAAATGTTGTTCACGGTCAGATGTTGCCCGAGGCGGCGCAGGCGAACCACGTATTCGCGAACGGTGCCGTGGCTCATCTCCGTTTGTTCAAACAGGAACTGCTTGAAGCCGATAATGTCGAAGAAGTCGCTTTGCTCTTTGCAATGGAGATCGCCACAGAAACGGCAAAGCGCCACCCACTCTTTTTGCTCTTCGAGCCATGCTGCTTCGTCCATCAACGTGTCGAGGCGAGAGATTGCGATTTTATTCACGATCTCGCCGCGGCGAACCAGCGTGATACGATCGAGTAATTTGTTACAGTGGGCGCAATGCGTCTGGCTGTGTTTAAAGTCTTTCAGGTAGCGGCTTAAAGGCCGTCTTTTAGATTGCTGCACCGTCATGATAACTCCTGGTTGTCAATACGTTGTGCGGCATTTTTAAGGTGAATCAATCACCTATAACTTACCCAGCTTGGTTCGTAAGCGTTTAATGGCCTGGCTGTGCAGCTGGCTCACCCGCGACTCTCCCACCTCCAGAACAGCGCCAATCTCTTTGAGGTTAAGCTCTTCCTGGTAATAAAGGGTCAATACCAGCTGTTCGCGTTCAGGCAGAGCTTCAATCGCTTCCATGACGCGCTGGCGTAAATTCCCTTCCATTAAATGGTGTAACGGGTTTTCTTGCTGGTGCTCATCCGTCACCAGCTCGATGCTATCGCCATGCTCTTCTCGCCACTCGTCATAAGAGAAGAGTTGGCTATTATTGGTATCGAGCAACATCTGACGATACTCTTCAACAGCAATGCCAAGACGATCCGCCACTTCGGTTTCCGTTGCGTTGCGTCCCAGTTCCTGTTCCAGCTGCCCCATCGCATGCGCCACTTCGCGTGCGTTGCGGCGAACACTGCGCGGTACCCAGTCACGGCTGCGCAGCTCGTCCAGCATCGCACCACGAATACGCTGAACTGCGTAAGTCGTAAATGCCGTTCCTTGCAGAGCGTCGTATCGGTCAACTGCATTCAATAACCCGATACCGCCCGCCTGTAGCAGATCGTCGAGTTCCACGCTCGCCGGCAAGCGCACCTGGAGGCGCAATGCTTCGTGACGCACCAGCGGGACATAACGCTGCCACAGCGAGTGTTTATCCATTACACCTTCAGCGGTATAGAGTGAATTCACTATAAACAGCCCTGCGTTAGTTGAGTTATCGGCATGATTATCCGATTCTGGAGGGCAATCAATTGGATGAATAATGGGTGAAATGGGCGGTTATTTGCCTATTACTGTAATAACCTCGATTTCGGCACAGCATATAGAACGAGCTCAAAAGCCAGTTCCGGATGGTGGCCACGAAGATAAAAATGGTAATCAGCGCTGAGTGATTGAATATATTGTGGAATAGTCAGAAGATCTTCCGGCTTATGATAAAGACTAATCGCTAATAGTGGATGCCAGGCGCGAATGGTGCCAGCGGCGCCCTGGAGTGCTTTGAGCTCTGCACCTTCAACATCCATTTTTATGAAAGTGGCTTTACCGCCCTGCAAGATATTATCAATGCTATCGAGCTCAATTGTAACCGTATCGCTGCTTTGCTCCACAAGCCGAGAAGAGAGCGCATTCCCAGATTGAAAAGAGAGTACGGTTTTATTCTCCCATACCCCTTTTTGCACTGGCTGGCAGAATGGCCATTGTCGGGTATTGTCACAAAGCTGAGAAAAATTACCGGCATCTGGTTCGAAACCGACAATTTTCTCCGGCATCTCAACGCCTTGATTGACAACTTCCTGCATAAACGCGCCGATGCTATCACCATTGTAGGCACCGCAATCAATAAACACTTCGTTATTCTGAAGGCGGAGAATATCGGCAGGAAAATAGTGGGCTGGCTCGTATACTGCCTGGTAGTAGCCGCGGGTTGCGCTGAGACGCTGTTTAAGGAACGCGACCAGCGTTTCTCTTGAACGTTCGTCCGCGAGGCCGGCATAGACAGCTTCAAGGGTATCGCTATGCTCGTCACAAAACGACTGCGTATACCACAGCGTGGTGCTGACTCCGATAAAGGCAGGATCGTAAACCAGCACGTTTGCGCCGCCGCGGCGTAATTCCTGTTGCAATGCATCATGGACGTATTGCAGCGCAACGATACAGTTAAATTCACCGGGTTGTTCGATAAGGTCTTCAATTGACACCACCGGCAGACCATGGAAGGTCATGCCTTCAGTGATGTAATGTCGGTTTAACGCTATCTTATCGAGAGGCAAATTTTCCCGGAACATAAATTCCGCGGTCATCTGCCCAAGGCAACCGGCTCCATAGAGAACCAGCGGAAGTCCGTTGGCATGCATGTCGCGGATGCCCTTGAAGAAATGATTATCGTAGCCCTGTATCTGTTCCAGTAATGTCATGTAGTCCTCAGCTCAACCTTTATTAACGATGTAAATCGACTTTGGCAGACGTCACGGCGCTCTGCTGCGCTTTTTCGAGAAACTCGAGACCGCGAACGGCCGTATCACAACTGAAGCTATATCCCGTGGCATCACCGCGTAAACTGGCAGCGATGTCGGCATAGTAGTTAGCGAATGCCTCTATGAATCCGGCAGGATGCCCTGCTTTAAAACGACAATAGCGAGGCTGATTAGCCACAGTGTTATCTCCTGCCGTTCGATCAAGCAGACGCACGTTGCCATGCCGATCGGCGAGTCGGAGATATTCTGGCTCCATTTGCAGCCACTCTGCGCTGCCTTCTGACCCATATATACGGATTCGCAAACCATTGCGGTAACCGAGCGCCGCCTTGCCGTACCAGTAGTTACAGACCATGTCGTCGCTATAGCGGGAGATTAGGTTAACCGTATCGATAACGTCCGAAACACGGGCAAAGGTGCTGTTGATCGCATAGACATCTTCGGCTTGCTTATCCGTCAGAAACTCCACCAACTGGTGCACATGGACACCCAGGTCGAGCGAAACAGTAGGAATATCCCCATCAACTCGTCGCCATTCCTGAGGCTGAGGAACGCTGCCATCCTCGCGGCTGCGAATAAACCCTTCCTGGGGCATTTCAACCATAACATGCTGAATTTTCCCCAACTCGCCGCTAAGCAGACGCTTACGCAATTCGCGAACCATGGGATAACCGGTGTAGTTATAGGTGACGTACAGTTGTCCTTTCATCTCGAAGACTCGCCGGGCGATATCCCTCGCGTCGCCTACACTTGCAACCATCGCTTTTTCACTGATCACCGGCAGGCCATACTCCAGACAGGCCAGGATAATTTCACGGTGGGAGGGTGTTGGCGTCAGTATGACGACAGCATCCATCTGCGCATGTTGTTCTTCAAGTAACGTGACTGCGCTGGAGTAAATAGCCTCGTCTTTAACCCCCCAAGCTCGACCCGTCTGCTGGTTCAGCGACGTATCGCGGCTAAAGCAGCCCGTCGTAAGCTGAAAATGCCCGTCCATTTGACTAGCGATGTTGTGAGTAAGACCGATGGCAGAATTGATCCCACCGCCGATAAACCCGAGAGACAGAGGCCTGTGCATAATCCGGTCCTTACAATGAATTAAATGAGAAATAGTTTTTTAGCTGCGGCGTGTGGCGTGCCATGGCATTGAGTTCGGTAAACTCAGCAAAAACCAGTCCGGCGCGATCTTCAGGTGCTGGTGCGAGTTCATCGCCCGGCTGTTTCAGCGGGATAGTCTGAATGATCGTGGCTGGTAGCGGAGCGTAGCTGAAGCCAAAAAATCGGCTCTGACGTTCGCAAGAGACCGTATGGCGCGCAACGTATCGCTGGCGCGCCGGTCGCCGATTCGGGAACGCACTCTCCCCACCAATAAAGGGCAACACAAATTCACGGCAATAATCTACGCCCGTTGAGAGTTCAATTAATTTCGAGTAGAGATCGCCAGGGCATCGGCGGGTGACTTCAATCAACCAAAAATCCTGTTCGTCAGCGATGAGTTGCGTGTGCAACAAACCATCCACCAGAGCTAAGTCGCTGACAATGGCCTGCATACACTCGCTGATGCGGTCGCGCATCGGCTCGCTGAGATTGACGCTCAAGCAACTGCTATTTACCTGCCACGGATAGACCGTGCAAAACTCATCAACAAAAAATTCGCAGACAATTTGCCCATTGCGAATAAAAGCGGAATGGCTATATAGGGCCCCCTGGCAGAATGTTTCAATGACACACTGCCCTCCCGGCGATGCAGAGCAGGCGATATTTACCGCCTCATCCAGCTCTGACGGCTGATGAATAAGTGAAATCCCCATACCACTGTAAGCATCAACGGGTTTAACCAGCAGCGGGAAGGTTAGCGCGTGCGCGTCCTGCGGACTTCTCACAGCCCGCGGTATAGGGTAGCCTTGGCCGCTGGCCCATTTTCTGAAGCGATCTTTCAAAAAGAGAAGATCGCTGACCTCGGGTGAGTCGAAGCCTGGAAGGCCAAGCTCATCCGCCACACGGCAACCTGAAAGATAGGACACATCGGTTACGCCGGGGGATAGCGCAGTAATTTTTTCATTACGGGCAATAGCCAGTACGGCTTTGCTATCGGCATAATTTTGCACGCAGGTCGCGTCGGCATATTTCATACCTGCATCCTGAGCTTTGCCGCTACAGGCGAGCGTACGAAAACCCGCCGCTTTTATGGCCTGTTGTAACGGCAGTGAGGCAAAACCCGCATCCAGGATCATTGCAGTGCGCATCACGGTCATACTACGAGCCCCGAGTATATTGCCGACTCGTTAGACGGTACCTCACCAGACAGAGATGCGCGTCTAAGAGCATTCACTACGCGGTCTTGATCTTCTGGCGTTAATCCGGGATAAATTGGAAGGCACAGCACCTTGTCGGCGATATCATTGGCAACAGGCAGATGCTCTTCAGCAGAAGAAGGGAACCCCCTGTACATCGCAAAAGAACTGATTAACGGATAGAAATAGCGGCGAGTCAGAATGCCGTCAGCTTTAAATAATGTATAAACATCGTCGCGACTCATGCCAAATTTCGGTTCAATGAGCACCGGGAAATACGCATGGTTCCAGCTCACATCGTCTGGCACGTCGACAAACGTTAATCCTTCAAGCCCTTTTAACAGCTCGCGATAGCGATGATGAATCGCTTTGCGTTCTTCTAGAGCTTTATCAATATGCTTAAGTTGCAGAAGACCAAATGCCGCTTCCACTTCATTCATTTTGGCGTTTATGCCTGGTGCCACGATGCGGGTCTCACCGGCAAAACCAAAGTTCTTGAGATAGTCGATGCGCTGTTTAGTTTTAAGATCCTGGGAAATGATCGCCCCGCCTTCAAAGGTATTAAAAACTTTAGTGGCATGGAAGCTGAGTACCGACAAATCACCATGATTTAGAATACTGATATTATTTTTTCGAACGTTAAACGCATGTGCGGCATCATATATTACCCGTAAGCCATAGACGTCAGCAATTTTCTGTATTTTGTCGATATCGCAAGGGATGCCATAACAATGGACAGGTAAAATTGCCGTAGTATTTGGCGTAATTAATTCTTCAATGCAATCCGGATTAATATTATAGGTTCGTGGATCAATATCAGCGAAGACAGGCGTTAAGCCATTCCACAGCAAACTGTGTGAGGTCGCCACAAAGGAATACGGCGTAGTGATTACCTCTCCGCTCAGACGCAACGCCTGAAATGCTGTCAGCAGCGCCAACGTACCGTTAGCGAATAGAGACAGGTGCTTAACGCCAAGGTATTGCGCCAGAGCCTCTTCCAGCTGTTGGTGGAAAGGCCCGCCATTTGTCAGCGTCTTGTTTTGCCAGATTTTCTCCAGATAAGGAATAAATTCCTCCAAAGGGGGCAAAAATGGACTGGTTACGTAAATTTCATTCATAGCGTACCTCGGTATTGATACCGTTAAATTTTGCCCAAACTGCCAGACTGATTATCGATTGCCATTCACGAACGCTCCTCGGCAATAAGAAACGGACGCGGCTTTTCTCCCCGACAATAGATTTTCCATGCTTCACGCAGCGCCCGCTCAAAATTCTCGGCAATATTAAAATCTGGCAAGGGATTAACCGGGATCCTATCACGCATCCCCAGACGTATTTCAGCTAACTCTGGAATATGTTGACGCCAGCCTATTGCCTTATAAATATAATCATCCTCATCATCAGCGATAAACTGTTCCAGCCCGTAAGAACGCATAATATCTACGCCCTGCTGGCAGGGTATGGTCGGGCCATTCATGGTAATTGTCGGAACGCCCATCCAGGCTCCATGATGCGTCGTCGTTCCACCGCTGTAGGGGAAGGCATCCAGTAAAATATCGATTTCATGGTGCAGAGCAAGGTATTCGTCCAGTTCAACCAGTCCACGGAAAAGTAATCTGTTTTGCGAAACTCCGCGCTGTTTAAAGCGCTTCGTCATGGCAGAGATCATTTCAGCATCGGTCATATTACCGATTAAGAGACGACTCTCAGGGTAGCCCTGCAAAATTGCAGCCCAAGTATCCAGAACCTGGTCATTTATTTTTTTTGACCGGTTGAAGCTACCAAACGTGATAAAGCCATTGTGCAGGGCAGGTAAGGAGTTAATATCCGGGCTTCGCGGGTGAGGTTCGAAACTCTTACGCGTCGCCACGAACATCGCATTTTCCACCAGCTGTTTTTCAAGGGCCGGAGACTGTGCCAGGCTCGCCGAAAGCAAAATATAATCCATCTCTTTCATCCCGGTGGTGCCTGGGTAGCCTATCCATGTGATCTGGATCGGTGCCGGGCGCAGAGCGAAGACCGGTAGCCGGTTGTAAGCGGTATGGCCCGATAAATCGAACAGAATATCAATCCCATCTTCTGCGATCAGTTTCGCCAGCTCAATATCGCTGATAGCATCAACCTGGCGCCAAAGGGTAGCGCTCTGACGCAGGTGGCGATAAACGTCATCCTCTTCCAGGAAAAGCGTGTTATAGGCAACTAAATCATATTTTTCGCGATTGATGGCGTCCCAGTATGGCAGCAGGAAATTTGCCACCGGATGCTTACGCAAATCTCCGGAAACAAAACCGAGCCGAAGTTTGCGCTGAGGTTCCAGGGAATTAGTTAGCGCCAGCGTTACCCCGCTCTCTTCAGCCCAGGATGCCGTACGGCGGCCAAACTCGATATGCTTTTCCAGCAGCTCTTCAGCCTTCACGCTAGCGTCATGACTCATCACGAAAAGTAAATTGCTGAAGTAACCAAAATTGTAATTACTGAGCTCAACAGCTTTTTCCATAAAATAGCGTGCTTCTGCCATTTTATGGTTGTCACTCAGGACAATGCCGGTGAGTCCAAGCGAACTGGGGCCAGGATGCTGAAAACGCATAATTTCCCTACAGCATTTTTCAGCCAACGACATATCGCCGTAAGCATGGTGCAGCGATGCCATACTGAGCCAGTAATCAATATTTTTTTTATTCAGGCGCAATAAAGTACGGACAATGAGCCGCGAACCGTAAAACTCACGCTTGCGCTGAAGTACCGTGGCAAGATCATAGTAGATATCAAGGCTGGAAAAATAATATCCCATTAACGTGCAAAGCGATGCCAGAGCATCATCCCAGGCAGAGGTTAAGACGCACGTTTTTGAGTAGCAGCGAAGCACATGAATATTTTCGGTTTTTTTCTCCATCAATGCGCGGGCGTACTCCCGGGCTTCTTTAGAGCGCCCTTGTTGAATGAGACTGTTCGCTCGTGCATAAATGGCATCGACATCAGGATCGGCTAATTCGGATTCGGCGTTGCCCTTCAGCAACAATCCACCCTGTACCCTGTCGACGCTTAATAATAACAGCAGCGAAAGCTGCGATTTGAGTACGTCGATCATGCCCGCACGCAGAAAACACTGCAGATGTTTTTTCCACGCCTCAGGAGAGCCCGTCAGCAACCCTTTAATTTTCAGCGACGAGTAGTGTTGCCAGTTTGCTTGTCCTGCTTTGTTCATGTCGTACTGAAGATAACGCCACTCGTCGGGCGTTAAGGAAACCCACTCTCCCCACAAATTCATAACCCGCATGGCATCCACCGGACGTTCGGAAGGCAGCCCCCCCACCGGTGCCAGCTCATCGTTTTGCGCAGCGTTATACGGGCCAGGAGCCGCACTCCAAAAGAGACCGTCCGCGCCTGTCATAAACAGCGTTGTGAGGGCATCCAGGACCGTATCCTGATAATCCTCCTGCGTTTCAGGGGCGCGACAGTTGAGCAGTAGCTGCTCGAAACTTAAGGACATCGGCCAGACATTACCCAGCAATTCCATGATGCGGATAATGACGGCATTGTCGGTGCGAATGATTCGACCGTTGCTGTTCCTGAATTCATGCGGTGCTTTTGCGGGATCCATTTCGACCGGCACAAAGCTTCCGGCCCAGTGCAGGTTTCTAAGCTGATTAAGATCCGGCTTATTGGGAGGCTGGTGACTGTTCAGGTGACAAAGCAAAGTAAAGCGTTCTGAGCGCTGCACGGCATAGTCAAGATACTGCTGTGCCATTGTTCTGCTGGCTCCGGCACTGACGGCCTCGAGCAGTTCTTCAATTGTCGGATTATAATAGCTTCCTAGCTCTGACTGCGGAAGGATATCACCCAGATACTGCAGACCCACCTGTTCCGCCTGTGAACAGAAGGCAGCCAAAGTACATGCCCCGTCAGTCGGGGTTAAGAAGGCGAGAATCAGTGTGTTGTCGTCCATTTTTTCTGCACGTAGGACTTCGTTCTTGAGCGCACCTTCTTCCAGAGTTAATAGCATAAAACTCAACATGGCACGGGCAGAAGCCAGCAGATCGCTGCCCGCTTCTGCCCGTTCAAGATGAAAGCGTAGCGCTTCACCCAACGCAAGACGCGCTGAACTTCCCGGCAGTACAGACCATTTTATGGCGATAACACCATTGACGGATAAATGCGCGTGACACCACTGCAAGAGTGCTTCCCGCTCGCTTTTGCCCAGAAAAGCAAAACTCTGGTGGATAATGATGTAATCAAACTCACCGGGATCGACCGCAAGCAAATCCCCTAACCCTGCCTCAAACAGTTCAACGTTCTGGCATCCCAACCCTGCAACCAACTGTTTCCCCTTCAGGATCGCCTGTCCATCAATATCCACACCAATAGCTATACTCTCCGGGTTAGCCCAGGCGTGCATAATGAGGCTCGTTGCCGATCCACAGCCAATCTCCATGACACGAGCAAATGCAGGAACCGGCGTGGCCAGGAGATTAAGTGCCGCAGCAGCATAAAGGGCCTCAGTGCTGACCCGTTGGTTGGGATACATTGTCGTCACGTTTATTCCAGATTCTCGTTATTGCGGGGCAAATGTTTAGCGTTGGTATTTACCGATAAGCGTCGATTTAAACTCCTGACAGGGGCCCTCTGCTTTCATTGCTACCCAGCAAAACGCCTCATCCGCAGCGTGGCTATCCACTACTGTGGAACGCTCAGCACGGGTAATCGAATGCTGGTCTTGTGGCGAAAGGCTATCCAGGCACGCAAAGAGTGCGACCTGTTCAAGGCCCGGCGCACAGTTGCCGCTGGTGAGGTTAACGTCGATAAAGTGTGCGACCCTATCGAGATAGCGTTGTGCGATGCCGCAAGGCCTGGCGTAGATAAAACCGGCAAAGACTTCTTCCCAGAACGGCGAGTTTTCGGTTTGTAACAACATCAGCGACGCGTTGGGCTCGGCCCAGGGTTTACGCGCAAGAACATTTGAATTAATAGCAATAATAGGTGTATTAAAAGTGCTCAGAGCATGGCGCAGGAAAACAATGCGACGCGCAGCGCTGATCACTGCGGTGTCAGTATTGCTGGCGATCGTCTCATGGCTGGCAGAGAGATTGAGCTCAGGAAACTGTTCCCGAAGCGCCAGCAGACTTTCTTTTATCTCATTGCTGCCATTGAACACGTGAACGTGAACATCCAGGACGTCGCGATTGGTTTCATAGAGGGAGTAAAGCGTCGGTACAGCGTGTTCGAAATATTCCTCGCGAGTACAGGTTAGCAACACCGTCGTTTTGGTACCTGAGGTTTTTACAATCCAGTTTTCCCAGGCACCCTTCGCCGCGATGTACTCGCTCGCGTTAAGCGATCTAAAATCAATGTAAGAATCCGGAATGCCTCCAAGCCGGTAGATCCCACAGGTAATCATCAGCAGGGCCATAGGATCTTCACCAATAAGCAACGCATCGGCGGTCAATACCTGAATCACGACCATCGCCTGATTAAAGTCGTTTTCCATTAAACAGATCAGCAGCAGAATTTTCAGAACCGGAGCCGAGCTGCTTACCTGCGAAAGATTGTTGTTTATTATGAATAGCGCTGAGCTGATTTCATTTACGCGAAACAGTAGCTGAATGGCGGCGACAAGATAATGAATATTACTGTCGGCGTTTAATGCCGAGACAACATATTCGGTCAGCTGCGCACATTGGGATGAAGATAATATCTGTTTATCGCCAGTACGGGACTCATCAAGCGCACTGTTGGCCAGCACGATTGCGCACAACATGTTTTTTAAGGCCGAATCTTTGTTCGCCTCCAGCCCCGTTTCTGCCGCACGTATCATGGGTTCGAGGGTGGTAATATTGGCGCTCTTAAAGCTGAAGATTTCCGCCACGATGTTAGCGGGCATAACATCTGCTTCAGGGAGATCAATGAATCGGGTAAAGACATTCCGATAAAACTGACGCATGGCCCGGCTACGTGCGAATTCACTCATCTTATAACTCATCGATAAACTGTCGTCAGACGACCGGAAAAGGACATTTTAGGCAGAATAGCACTGCGTTACGGCGGGTGATGGCAGGAAAACGCTGCTAAATGCAGCCTTATTTTGAAGATTAAAGGTGAGTTTATTTCAGGATAAAAAGTGAAAAAAAAGGCTGCTGTTTCCAGCAACCTTTTTTAAATATTTGGCGTCTATTAACGCAGCAGGGACAGCATAGCCTGTGGAACCTGGTTTGCCTGAGACAGCACAGAAGTACCAGCCTGCTGCAGGATCTGCGCGCGAGACATGTTAGAAACTTCAGTTGCGTAGTCAGCGTCCTGGATACGGGACTGAGCAGCAGACAGGTTAGTGATAGAGTTGTTCAGGTTGTTGATGGTAGATTCGAAACGGTTCTGAATCGCACCCATGTTAGAACGCGCGGTATCAATTTTGGAGATAGCGTTGTCTGCAGCAGTGATGAACGCTTTTGCAGTGCTGTTATCAGTGATAGTACCGGTCAGTCCAGAGTCGAGGCTGGTTGCTTTTGCGTTGATCAGTGCGCCAGTGGTGATAGCGATGCTATCAGTTGCGCCAGTACCTGCGCCAACCTGGATGTTCAGGGAAGCTGTCTGGCTACCGTCCAGCAGTTTTTTGCCGTTGAAGTTAGCAGCGCCAGCGATACGATCGATTTCACCCAAGCGCTGAGTGATTTCAGTGCTGATTGAGGTGTAGTCAGTAGTACCGTTAGTGTCGTTCGCAGCCTGAACAGCCAGCTCACGGATACGCTGTAAGTTGGAGTTGATCTCGTTCAGGTTACCTTCAGCGGTCTGAACCAGAGAGATACCGTCGTTAGCGTTACGTGCAGCCTGAGTCATCCCTTTGATCTGAGAGTTCATGCGGTTTGCAATTGCCTGACCAGCAGCGTCATCTTTAGAGCTGTTGATACGCAGACCGGAAGACAGACGCTCGATAGCGGTGCCCAGAGAAGACTGAGATTTGTTCAGGTTGTTCTGAGTGGTCAGGGACAACAGGTTAGTATTGATAACTGCCATAATTTTAATTCCTTCAAAAATGGTTTCTAGGGTCGGTGCCTAACACTCACGGCGTCTCTCACCGTCAACAAGGTTATCGACGCCCTTGCAGCAGACTTTAGAAAATATCGAAGAAAAAAATTAACCATTTGTTTTATATATATTTATTTAGCGAAATGGCACAAGGAATACCCAAGAGTTGTAAAATTATAAGGCTAATTGCTTCTTTTTTACCCTCCTCAATAACGTCATGTCAGACGTTAAAAGCGAGAAAATGAACGCTTATTACGCGATTATTTTTTAAAACTCGCCGTAAACTTTTTGCAAGATGGGCCGATAAACGACTGAAACATCCATTGAAAAGGAACATTACATGGCGACTATCAGTAATCTCGGGGTGGGCGTGCCCGGCCTGTCGGATCTGTACGATAAGCTGCAGGCAGCAGAAGAGACTAAATTAACAGCGATTGCCAAACAAAAGACCACTTACGACGCGCAAATCACCGGTTACGGAAAATTACAAAGCGCCCTGACTACCCTGCAAACCGCAGCAGCAAAACTGGCAAAGACGGATACCTGGAACTCTACGTCCGTTTCAAGCACCAACACAGCATTCTCCGCTATCAGTACCTCCAGCGCTAACGTTGGCGACGTTACTATTAATGTCAGTAAGATCGCGAAAGGCCAGGTTCTGACGACAGCTCCCGGCACCATTGACAGCAATACAAAGCAGTTAGGCGGGACAACGGGCTCCAATAGCCGAACCATTACCATCACCCAGGCAGGAGCCGACAGCAAACCGCTGACGGTAACGCTCGCCGATGGCGATACTTCACTGAACGGGATTGCTAAAGCTATCAATGCGGCCAACGGCAACGTATCTGCAAGCGTGGTGAAAGCCGATAACGGCGACTACCGTCTGATGCTGACCTCAAAAACCACGGGTACCGATTCCGATATGACGGTGACGGTGGCGGGAGACGATACGCTAAACGCCGTTATCGGAAGCGCCGCGCTAAATGTGCAGGTTAAGTCGCAAAATGCCGTCATTAACGTGAACGGTATTCAATTAGTTCGTCAGAGCAATACCATCACTGACGCGCTGCCTGGCGTAACATTAACTCTGAAAGCCCCGAGCACAGCAGATGAAACGCTGACGATAGCCCGCTCAACCGACGATAACAAAAAAGCCATTACGGAATGGGTCAATGCCTATAACTCTCTGCAGTCTACCATTGCTGCGCTGACCAAATACGAGCCGCCAGCAGTGGGTGCAACCGCCCAGTCCTCGAACAACGGCGTGTTAATGGGTGACAGTACTATCCGTGGAGTACAATCCGATCTTCGTGCTTTATTGACCAATGTACAGAGTGGCTCCTATGCCATTATGGCTCAACTTGGCATCACCCAGGACCCGGTCAAAGGCGCAGACGGCGCGATTGGCAACCTAAAAATTGATGATAAAAAATTAACCAAGATTCTCACCGACGATCCGGCTGGCGTTCAGGCCTATTTTGTGGGTGACGGAAAAAAAACCGGTTTCGCCACACAGATGAATAACACCTTGACCGATATGCTGAGCACCTCTATCGGTAAAGAAGGTGTGATTCAGAATGCGAAGGACGGTATTAACGCCACGCTCAAATCCATCGGCAAACGTTACGACGCGATGGAGTTGACCATTGAAGCCACGATGGCGCGTTATAAAAAGCAATTTAACGATTTGGATAAGCTGGTCACTAAATTCAATGGTACGGCCACTTATTTGACCCAACAGTTCAGCAGTAAGTAAGAAAGGAACCGATATGTATAGCAAATCTGGTGTACAAGCCTATCAGCAGGTAGGTCTTGAATCTGCTGTCTTGAGTGCCAGCCCGCACCAGTTGGTTGTCATGTTGTTCGACGGTATCCATAGCGCGCTTATTAGGGCGCGCCTTTTCCTTGAGCAAGGGGACATCCCGGCAAAAGGAGAGGCCCTGTCTAAGGCCATTAATATTATCGAAAATGGCCTTAAGACTGGTTTAAATATGGATGTGGGAGGAGAACTCCCCCGCAATCTTTCTGCACTTTACGACTATATGGTACGCCGTTTGTTACATGCCAACCTGCGCAATGACATCGAGGCCATTACCGAAGTCGAGGCTCTGCTGCTCAATATTTCCGACGCCTGGAAGCAAATCGGCCCGGGTTATTCTCCCAAGCAGGATTAACTGTAATGAACGACTTCAGCTTATCCCTAAAAAAGTGGCATGCCCTTAATGCGCTTAGCAATACCATGCTAGGCCTTGCTCAATCCGGGAAATGGGATGAGCTAATTGACCAGGAGGTGGCATACGTTTCGCTGGTAGAAGAGATCAGCACGACGCCTTTTCCGCCCAACAGTAAGTCTGTTCAGGACCAGGCAATGGTGATACTGAATCAGGTGCTTCAGAATGAAATCATTCTTAAAGAGTTGCTACAGGAAAGGATGAGTGAGCTGAGCGGCCTTATTGCGCAAACCAACAAGCAAAAAAACGTAAACGTCACCTACGGTAGGCTTTCTGGCAACATTTTATTTCCCGGAGAGATGAATCAATAATACACATTAGCGATTCATCAACCATACTCCAGAAGTCTGCCAATGGCTTCTGGAGCAAGGATGATGAAAAACCCCACCCTGTTACAATGTTTTCACTGGTACTACCCTGCTGGCGGTGAATTGTGGCGAGAGGTCACGGCGCTAGCCCCCAATCTTAACGAAATCGGCATTAACATGATCTGGCTCCCGCCCGCCTATAAAGGCGCGTCAGGCGGGTATTCTGTCGGCTATGACTCCTATGACCTGTTCGATCTGGGCGAGTTTGATCAGAAAGGCAGTATCGCCACGAAATACGGTGACAAAGCGCAGCTGCTGGAAGCCATCGACGCCCTCAAGCGCAACGACATTGCCGTGCTGCTGGACGTGGTGGTGAACCACAAAATGGGGGCAGATGAGAAAGAGCCTGTGCGCGTTCAGCGCGTGAACGAGCAGGATCGCACGCAGATCGATGACGAGGTCATCGAGTGCGAAGCCTGGACCCGCTACACCTTCCCTGCCCGCGCCGGGCAATATTCCCAGTTTATCTGGGACTACAAATGCTTCAGCGGCGTCGACCACATTGAAAACCCCGATGAAGACGGCATTTTTAAAATCGTCAACGACTACACCGGCGAAGGCTGGAACGATCAGGTTGATGATGAGATGGGTAACTTCGATTATCTGATGGGCGAAAATATCGACTTTCGCAATCACGCCGTCACCGAGGAGATCAAATACTGGGCCCGCTGGGTCATGGAACAGACGCGTTGCGACGGCTTTCGCCTGGACGCCGTCAAGCATATTCCCGCCTGGTTCTACAAAGAGTGGATTGAGCACGTCCAGGAGGTCGCCGACCAGCCGCTGTTTATCGTGGCGGAATACTGGTCCCATGAGGTGGATAAACTTCAGGCCTATATCGACCAGGTCGAAGGCAAAACCATGCTGCTTGATGCCCCCCTGCAGATGAAATTCCACGAGGCGTCACGTCAGGGCCGGGATTACGACATGAGCCAAATCTTTACCGGCACGCTGGTGGAAGCCGATCCGTTTCATGCGGTCACCCTCGTCGCAAACCATGACACCCAGCCGTTGCAGGCGCTGGAAGCCCCGGTCGAAGCCTGGTTTAAACCGCTGGCGTATGCGCTGATCCTGCTGCGGGAAAATGGCGTGCCGAGCGTCTTTTATCCGGACCTCTTTGGCGCCAGCTATGACGATACGGGTGGAGACGGTGAAACGTACCATATTGATATGCCTGTGATTGAGCAGCTCCACGAGCTGATCCTCGCGCGCCAGCGTTTTGCCCACGGCGTGCAGACGCTCTTTTTTGACCATCCTAACTGCATCGCCTTCAGCCGCAGCGGCACGGAAGACGATCCTGGCTGCGTGGTGGTGATGTCGAACGGGGACGACGGCGAGAAGGTAATTTGCCTTGGGGAAAACTACGGCAACAAAACGTGGCGTGATTTTCTCGGCAATCGCGAAGAAACGGTCACCACGGCGGCGGATGGCGAAGGGACTTTTACCTGCAAAGGCGGAAGCGTGAGCGTGTGGGTAATTGAGGATGCGCTGTAGAAACAATGCCGGGTGGCGGCTTCGCCTTACCCGGCCTACGGGAAGGCACTTTTGTAGGCCAGGTAAGCGTCAGCGCCACCCGGCAACAAACGGCTACGGTAGTTTACTCTCCAGCGGATGCTTGCTCAGGTAATCGGCACACTCAACCGTTGGGCGATCGACCTTCTGCAGCTCCAGCCCGTCGTACTCAAGCGTCGAGCCATCGCGCTCCAGCGGATAAATATCCAGCTTGCGCGTCACGTTGTAATAACTGTCTGAACGCAGCATGATTTTACCCGGCACGGCAATCACCCGCTGCCACTGACGGCAGTCCAGCGTATCGCCCTCTTCCGTCACCACCAGCGTGGCAATCGCTTCAGGGCTGACCATTTTGCTCTGCGGCCCTTTTGACTGCCAGTATCCCGCCAGATGCGCCGGGACAGGATGCTTGATCACCTCTTTATAATTATCGACTTGAACGCACCCGGTCAGTGCCAGCAGCGCGCCAGCAATTGCTATTTTTTTCATCATCTTTCCTGCATTCGAAGAAAAAAATATTGTGGCATTAAAGCGCTGCGGCTGCCAGCGAAGATCGACAGGTCTTAGACCTGCATCCCCATCACTTCCTGATAAGCCGACACCAGCTTGTTACGCACCTGGATCCCCATCTGCAGGGAAACCGAGGCTTTTTGCAAATCGGTCATCACATCATTCAGCGCCACGCCAGGCTCGCCGAGGGTGAACTTCTCTGCCTGCGTGCGCGCTGCGGTCTGGGTATCACTGATACGGTCAAGAGCGGCATGCAGTTGCCCTGCAAAGCTGATGCTCGGCTGCTGATCTGCCACATTCTGATTACGGGCCGTCATCGCCGTTGCCTGCAGCTGACTGATTACCCCTTCAATGCCCTGTATAGCCATGACTCTCCCCTGGATGGTTTTTTACGCGGTCAAGACTAACAGCTTGTCAATAAGATAATGGCGGTAAATAGCATGAAAAAACCAGGTTATTTGACGCATAGAAAATCACGAATCATCAAATAATGGCAGGGCCATCAATATGGAACATTTGTCGTGTTTGCCGACCCGGGAGTCAGTTTTGTTTCTCTACACGAATAACGTAAACCACCAGGATTTAAGAGGTGCGCAATGAGTGCAACAGCATCGACAGCGCCGCAGAATAAATCACTCGAGTGGATGAACCGCCTTCGCGCGAATCCTAAAATCCCGTTGATCGTGGCAGGCGCTGCCGCAATTGCGATCCTTGTAGCGATGGTCCTGTGGGCGAAAAGCCCTGATTACCGGACGCTCTACAGTAACCTTTCCGATCAGGATGGCGGCGCCATCGTCACCCAGCTGACCCAGATGAACATCCCTTATCGCTTTGCCGATAATGGCGGTGCGCTGGAGGTCCCGGCAGATAAGGTGCACGAACTGCGTCTGCGTCTGGCCCAGCAGGGGCTGCCGAAGGGCGGCGCGGTAGGCTTTGAGCTGCTGGATCAGGAAAAATTCGGTATCAGCCAGTTCAGCGAGCAGGTGAACTACCAGCGTGCGCTGGAAGGTGAGCTGGCCCGCACCATTGAAACATTAGGCCCGGTGAAGAGCGCCCGCGTGCACCTGGCGATGCCTAAACCGTCCTTATTTGTCCGCGAACAGAAATCACCTTCGGCTTCCGTGACCGTGAACCTTGAGCCAGGCCGCGCGCTGGACGAAGGGCAAATCAGCGCGGTGACGCATCTCGTCTCCAGCGCCGTGGCCGGTCTGCCGCCGGGTAACGTAACGCTGGTTGACCAGAGCGGTCACCTGCTGACGCAATCCAATACCGCCGGTCGCGATCTGAATGACGCGCAGCTGAAATATGCCGCCGATGTGGAAAGCCGTCTCCAGCGCCGTATCGAAGCGATCCTGGGTCCGGTGGTGGGCAACAGCAACGTGCACGCGCAGGTCACCGCGCAGATCGACTTCTCGAATAAAGAACAAACCGAAGAGCAGTACAGCCCGAACGGCGATGCGGCGCAGGCGGTTATGCGTTCGCGCCAGATCAACACCAGCGAGCAGATTGGCGGCGCAAACCCGGGCGGCGTGCCGGGCGCGCTGTCTAACCAGCCTGCCCCGGCTAACGCGGCGCCGATCTCTACGCCGCCGGCCAATCAGCAGAACGGCCAGCAGAATAACCAGCAGACCACCTCAACGGCGACGAACAGCGGTCCACGAAACAGCAGCCGTAACGAAACCACGAACTACGAAGTGGATAGGACGATTCGCCACACTAAACTGAACGTGGGCGATATTCAGCGTCTCTCCGTTGCGGTAGTGGTGAACTACAAAACGCTGGCGGATGGCAAACCGTTGCCGTTGACCGCCGAACAGATGAAGCAGATTGAAAACCTGACCCGTGAAGCGATGGGTTACTCCGAGAAGCGCGGCGATACCCTCAACGTGGTGAACTCACCGTTCAACTCGGTGGAAGAGACCGGCGGTGAACTGCCGTTCTGGCAACAGCAGGCGTTTATCGACCAGCTGATGTCCGCAGGACGCTGGCTGCTGGTGCTGATTGTCGCGTGGCTGCTGTGGCGCAAGGGCGTTCGTCCTCAGCTCCAGCGCCGTGCTGAAGCCGAAAAAGCGGCTCGCGAGCAGATGAATGCGCGTCAGGAAACGGAAGAAGCGGTTGAAGTGCGCCTCAGCAAAGATGAACAGATGCAGCAGCGCCGCGCTAACCAGCGCATGGGTGCCGAGGTGATGAGCCAGCGCATTCGCGAAATGTCAGATAACGATCCGCGCGTCGTGGCGCTGGTCATCCGTCAGTGGATGGGTAACGAACATGAGTAATACGCTTACGGGCACCGATAAAAGCGTCATCCTGCTGATGACCATTGGCGAAGATCGCGCGGCAGAGGTGTTTAAACACCTCTCCCAGCGGGAAGTGCAAATTCTCAGTGCGGCGATGGCCAACGTGCGTCAAATCTCCAACAAGCAGCTGACCGAAGTGCTGTCGGAGTTTGAGCAGGAAGCCGAACAGTTTGCCGCGCTGAACGTCAACGCCAACGACTACCTGCGTTCCGTGCTGGTCAAGGCGCTGGGCGAAGAGCGTGCCGCCAGCCTGCTGGAAGACATTCTGGAAACGCGCGATACCGCCAGCGGTATCGAAACGCTTAACTTTATGGAACCGCAGAGTGCCGCCGACCTTATTCGCGACGAGCACCCGCAGATTATCGCCACCATCCTTGTCCACCTCAAACGTGGTCAGGCGGCCGATATTCTGGCGCTGTTCGAAGAGCGTCTGCGTCACGATGTGATGCTGCGTATCGCCACCTTCGGCGGCGTTCAGCCTGCCGCGCTGGCGGAGCTGACCGAGGTGCTGAACAACCTGCTCGACGGCCAGAACCTCAAGCGCAGCAAAATGGGCGGCGTGAGAACGGCGGCAGAAATCATCAACCTGATGAAAACGCAGCAGGAAGAGGCCGTCATTACGGCGGTTCGCGAATTCGACGGCGAGCTGGCACAGAAAATCATCGACGAGATGTTCCTGTTCGAAAACCTCGTCGAAGTGGACGACCGCAGCATCCAGCGCCTGCTCCAGGAAGTGGATTCCGAGTCGCTGCTTATCGCCCTCAAAGGCGCCGAGCAGCCGCTGCGCGAGAAGTTCCTGCGCAACATGTCTCAGCGTGCGGCCGATATCCTGCGCGACGACCTTGCCAACCGTGGCCCGGTTCGTCTGTCTCAGGTGGAAAACGAACAGAAAGCCATTCTGCTTATCGTTCGTCGTCTGGCGGAAACCGGCGAGATGGTGATTGGCAGCGGAGACGACACCTATGTCTAATGAGCTGCCGTGGAAGCGCTGGACGCCGGACGATCTGGCCCCTCCCCTCTCCGAGTTCACGCCAGCCGCGATCCCGACCGAGGCGCTTGACCCGGACGTCGAGCAGCCCGAGCTGAGCGAAGAGGAGCAGCAGGCGCAAATGCTGGCTCAGCTGCAAATGCAGGCGCACGAGCAGGGCTACAATGCCGGTCTGAACGAAGGCCGGCAGAAAGGCCACGAGCTGGGGTATCAGGAAGGCCTGGCGAAAGGGTTAGAGCACGGTATCGATCAGGCGCGCCAGCAGCAGGCGCCGATCCATGCCCGCATGCAGCAGCTGGTCAGCGAGTTTCAGCACACGCTGGACGCGCTGGACAGCGTGATTGCCTCGCGACTGATGCAGATGGCGCTGGAAGCCGCGCGTCAGGTGATCGGCCAGACGCCCGTGGTGGATAACACCGCGCTAATCAAACAAATTCAGGGTCTGCTGCAGCAGGAGCCGCTGTTCAGCGGGAAGCCGCAGCTGCGCGTCCACCCGGACGACCTGCAGCGCGTGGAAGAGAGCCTGGGCGCGACGCTAAACCTGCACGGCTGGCGTCTGCGCGGCGACCCGTCGTTACATCACGGCGGCTGCAAAGTTTCTGCCGATGAAGGCGATCTGGATGCCAGCGTCGCCACCCGCTGGCAGGAACTGTGTCGCCTGGCGGCACCGGGAGTCGTCTGATGACCGCACGCCTCACCCGCTGGCTCACCACGCTCGACAACTTTGAGACGAAGATGGCGCAACTGCCCTCTGTTCGTCGTTATGGGCGGCTGACGCGCGCCACCGGTCTGGTCCTGGAGGCCACCGGCCTGCAGCTTCCGCTGGGCGCGACCTGCGTGATTGAGCGTCAGGACGGTCTGGAAACGCGTGAAGTAGAAAGCGAAGTGGTCGGGTTCAACGGCCAGCGCCTGTTCCTGATGCCGCTTGAAGAGGTGGAAGGTATTCTGCCCGGCGCGCGCGTGTATGCCAAAAACACGTCCGGCGATGGGCTGCAAAGCGGGAAACAGCTGCCGCTTGGTCCTGCCCTGCTGGGTCGCGTGCTGGACGGCAGCGGGAAGCCTCTCGACGGGCTGCCCTCCCCGGACACCACCGAAACCGGCGCATTAATTACCCAGCCGTTTAACCCCCTGCAGCGAACCCCTATCGAGCATGTGCTCGACACCGGCGTGCGCCCGATCAACGCCCTACTGACCGTGGGACGCGGGCAACGTATGGGCCTCTTCGCCGGGTCAGGCGTGGGTAAATCCGTCCTGCTTGGCATGATGGCGCGCTACACCCAGGCGGACGTTATCGTCGTGGGCCTGATCGGCGAGCGCGGTCGTGAAGTAAAAGACTTTATTGAAAACATTCTGGGTGCGGAAGGCCGTGCCCGCTCGGTGGTCATTGCCGCACCGGCGGACGTGTCGCCGTTACTGCGTATGCAGGGGGCAGCCTATGCCACCCGCATCGCCGAAGATTTTCGTGACCGCGGCAAGCACGTGCTGCTGATCATGGATTCGCTGACCCGCTACGCGATGGCGCAGCGTGAAATCGCGCTGGCTATCGGTGAGCCACCGGCGACCAAAGGCTACCCGCCTTCGGTCTTCGCCAAACTCCCTGCCCTGGTGGAACGTGCGGGGAACGGCATCAGCGGCGGCGGCTCCATCACCGCGTTCTATACCGTGCTGACCGAAGGCGATGACCAGCAGGATCCGATTGCCGACTCCGCGCGCGCGATCCTTGACGGTCATATCGTGCTGTCTCGTCGTCTGGCCGAAGCCGGACACTATCCGGCGATAGATATTGAAGCCTCTATCAGCCGCGCGATGACCGCGCTGATAACCGAGAAACACTACGCCCGCGTGCGTAACTTTAAACAACTCCTCTCCAGCTTCCAGCGCAACCGCGATCTGGTCAGCGTGGGGGCGTATGCCAAAGGCAGCGACCCGATGCTCGACAAAGCGATTACCCTGTGGCCGCAGCTGGAGGCATTTTTGCAACAAGGCATTTTTGAACGTGCCGACTGGGAAGATTCAATTCAGGCTCTGGAGCTGATTTTCCCGCAGGTGTAACACAGGTGGAGGGCGAAGGTCATGGCGCAAAACAGCGCGTTATCAACGCTGAAAGATCTGGCTGAAAAAGAAGTTGATGATGCCGCATTGCAGCTTGGCGCAATGCGACGCGGGTGCCAGCAGGCTGAAGAACAGTTGAAGATGTTAATCGACTATCAGCATGAATATCGCACCAACCTCAATACCGATATGACACAGGGCATTGGAAGCCAGCGCTGGATTAACTATCAGCAGTTTATCCAGACGCTGGAGAAGGCGATAGATCAGCATCGCCAGCAGCTTCACCAGTGGACCCAGAAAGTCGATACCGCGCTGAATTTCTGGCGCGAGAAGAAGCAGCGACTGCAGGCCTGGCAGACCTTACAGGACCGACAGATTGCGGCAACGACCCTGGCGGAAAACCGCCTGGATCAGAAAAAAATGGATGAGTTTGCCCAGCGCGCATCAATGAGGAAACCGGAATGATCACACTGCAACAACTGCTGATGAGCGACAGCGACCTGTCAGGCGGTACGCAGACAGGAAAAGGCACCGACGGTGCACAGGACTTTCTCGCGCTGCTCGCGGGCGCCCTGTCGGACGCGACGGGCAAGGGCAACGATGCGCCCCTGACGCTGGCTGACCTGAAAGCCGCCGGCAGCAAGCTGTCCCACGTTGCTCAGGACGCCAAAGGGGATACCACCCTGCAGGCCAAAATTGCCGACCTGCTCTCGCGTCAAACTGCGCTGAATGGCGATGAAACGTCGCCCGTCACGTCGCTTGATACGCTGGTATCCGGGCTGGTGCCGCTGTCAAAGGGTGATGCCCTGAAAACGCTTAATGCGGTCAACAGCAAAGATGACGGCAAAAGCGAGCTGAGCGAAGAGGAGCTGGCCGGGTTAAGCGCGCTGATGGCCATGCTGCCGCACCAGCAGACCAGCACCTCACGTGCGGCAGGCAGTGACGGTGTGTCCGCCACCGCAACGCTGAGTTCAGCGGCGCTGACGCAAAACGGCGCGGGCCAGCCGTCCCTGAACGCGCTTCCGGGAAGCCATGATAAAGCCCAGAGTGCTGCGCCTTATCAGAGCCAGGCGAAAAACAGCGACCCCGCCCTGTCGGGTAACGCGCCGGCCACGCCGGCCGTGGCCGCAACGGCAGAGAAGCAGGAGCTTGCCAGTTCCTCCTCCTCAGCCTCACCGACGGCGACCCTGGCACCGATTATGTCCAGCCATGCGACCAGTCAGACGGCCGCCACCGTCGCCACCGCGCCGGTGTTAAGCCAGCCTCTGGGTACGCATGAATGGCAGCAGTCCCTGAGCCAGCACATCACCCTGTTCACTAAACAGGGCCAGCAGACAGCCGAGCTGCGTCTGCACCCGGAAGATCTGGGTCAGGTGCAAATTTCGCTTAAGCTGGATGATAACCAGGCGCAGCTGCAGATGGTTTCTGCGCACAGCCATGTCCGTGCGGCGCTGGAAGCCGCGCTGCCGGTCCTGCGAACCTCACTGGCGGAGAACGGCATTCAGCTTGCGCAAAGCAGCGTCAGCAGCGAGAGCTTTGCCGGGCAGCAGCAGTCCTCATCCCAGCAGCAGCACCAGGCTTCGCGTTCCGGCAACACCGGCGGCTTTAATGACGAGAGCGATGAGTTACTGCCTGTCCCTGCCGCTCTGCAATCCGCCGCGCGCGGTAACAGTGCCGTAGACATCTTCGCCTAAACGCCAGAGGTAGCGTGATTATCCCCGTCTTTTCCACGCTTTGACGACAGCAGGACACGGGATAATCACCTTATTAAGCTGTACCGAAACAGGAAGCTCGTATCAGATGACTGACTCCGCTATCACCAAAAAAAGTAAGCGTTCCATCTGGATCCCGCTGCTGGTGTTGATCACGCTCGCCGCCTGCGCTACCGCGGGCTATAGTTACTGGCGTATGCAGCAGGAACCTTCGACCGCTGCGGCCAAAGCCGAACCTGCACCACCGCCGGCGCCGGTATTTTTCCCTCTGGACACCTTCACCGTGAACCTCGGTGACGCGGATCGTGTGCTGTATGTCGGTATTACGCTGCGCCTGAAGGATGAAGCCACGCGCGCGCGTCTGAATGATTATCTTCCGGAGGTGCGTAGCCGCCTTCTGCTGCTGTTCTCTCGTCAGGACGCTTCGGCGCTGGCCACCGATGTGGGTAAGCAAAAGCTGGTCGACGCCATTAAACAAACGCTGGCGACCCCGCTGGTAAACGGCCAACCTAAGCAGGAAGTCACTGACGTTCTGTATACAGCCTTCATTCTGCGGTAACGACATGGGCGACAGTATTCTTTCTCAGGCAGAAATCGATGCGCTGCTCAACGGCGACAGCGATAAAAGTGATGATCCGCAACCGGGTATTGGCGGCGATAGCGATATTCGTCCCTATGACCCGAATACCCAGCGTCGCGTGGTACGTGAACGTCTGCAGGCGCTGGAGATCATTAACGAACGTTTTGCACGTCAGTTCCGTATGGGGCTGTTTAACCTGCTGCGTCGTAGCCCGGATATTACGGTCGGTGCGATCCGCATTCAGCCGTATCACGAGTTTGCCCGCAACCTGCCGGTGCCAACCAACCTTAACCTGATTCATCTGAAGCCGCTGCGCGGCACCGGTCTGGTGGTGTTTTCCCCAAGCCTGGTGTTCATCGCGGTGGATAACCTGTTCGGCGGCGACGGGCGTTTCCCGACCAAAGTAGAAGGTCGCGAATTCACCCACACCGAACAGCGCGTCATTAACCGCATGCTGAAGCTGGCGCTGGAGTCCTACAGCGACGCGTGGAAAGCGATTAACCCGCTGGAAGTGGAGTACGTCCGTTCTGAGATGCAGGTGAAATTTACCAATATCACCACCTCCCCGAACGATATCGTCGTGAATACGCCGTTCCACGTGGAGATCGGTAACCTGACCGGCGAGTTCAACATCTGCCTGCCGTTCAGCATGATCGAACCGCTGCGCGAGCTGCTGGTTAACCCGCCGCTGGAGAACTCGCGCAACGAAGACCAGAACTGGCGTGAAAACCTGGTCCGCCAGGTCCAGCATTCGCAGCTTGAGCTGGTGGCGAGCTTCGCCGATATCCCGCTGCGGTTATCTCAGATCCTGAAATTACAACCCGGTGATGTTTTGCCGATAGAAAAACCCGACCGCATTATTGCCCATGTGGATGGTGTCCCCGTGCTGACAAGCCAGTACGGCACGATTAACGGTCAGTATGCGTTACGCGTTGAGCACTTGATCAACCCGATTTTGAATTCGCTGAATGAGGAACAGCCCAAATGAGTGACATGAACAATCCGTCCGATGAAAACAGCGGAGCACTGGACGATCTGTGGGCTGACGCGTTAAACGAGCAAAAAGCGACCCCGGCCAAAAGCGCAGCGGATGCCGTATTCCAGCAGCTCGGCGGCGGTGACGTCAGCGGCACGCTGCAGGATATCGACCTGATTATGGATATCCCGGTTAAGCTGACCGTTGAGCTGGGACGCACCCGCATGACCATTAAAGAGCTGCTGCGCCTGACGCAGGGCTCCGTAGTAGCCCTTGACGGTCTGGCCGGCGAGCCGCTGGATATCCTGATCAACGGCTATCTGATTGCTCAGGGTGAAGTGGTGGTGGTGGCCGATAAATACGGCGTACGCATCACCGACATCATTACCCCATCTGAACGTATGCGTCGTCTGAGCCGTTAAGCATGAAAACCCAGGCAACAGTATCGCAACCTTCTGCCGTTCCCGGCTCGCCTCTGCTCCAGGTGAGCGGGGCGTTGTTCGGTATTATTGCCTTTATTCTTATCGCCGCCTGGCTGGCGAAGCGCTTTGGCCTGGCGGGGAAAACCGCCGGTGCCCGCGGGCTGAAGGTCAGCGCCAGCACTACGCTGGGGCCGCGTGAACGCGTGGTCATCGTCGAGGTGGACGATGCGCGCCTGGTCCTGGGCGTCACGGCGTCAAACATCAGCGTGTTACATAAACTGCCGCCCGCCCCTGTTGTGGTGGACGAGCGTGCAGAGGCCCCTGCGGATTTCCAGTCCGTGATGAAGAGTTTGCTTAAGCGTTCCGGGAGATCCTGATGCGCCGTTTGTTATCCCTGACGCTTGCGGGCGTTGGCCTGTTTGCTCCCGCGGTCTATGCGCAACTGCCCGGTCTGGTTTCTACCCCGCTCGCGGGCGGCGGCCAAAGCTGGTCGCTTCCGGTTCAGACGCTGGTGTTCATCACCTCGCTGACGTTTATTCCGGCTATTCTGCTGATGATGACCAG
The DNA here is from genome assembly GCF_019584165.1 of Enterobacter sp. EC_64. Lineage (NCBI taxonomy): Bacteria > Pseudomonadati > Pseudomonadota > Gammaproteobacteria > Enterobacterales > Enterobacteriaceae > Enterobacter > Enterobacter sp. EC_64. Next base: position 163,371 of record NZ_VDAS01000005.1, on the reverse strand, counting down.
CTTCACCCGCATCATCATCGTTTTTGGTCTGCTGCGAAACGCGCTCGGCACCCCTTCCGCTCCGCCAAACCAGGTTCTGCTCGGGCTGGCGCTGTTTTTGACCTTTTTCATTATGTCTCCGGTGATCGATAAGATTTACACCGACGCCTACCAGCCGTTCAGCGAAGATAAAATCTCCATGCAGGAAGCGCTGGATAAAGGCGCGCAGCCGCTGCGGGAATTTATGTTGCGTCAGACGCGCGAAGCGGATCTGGCCCTCTTTGCCCGCCTGTCCAACACCGGCGAACTGCAGGGACCGGAAGCGGTGCCCATGCGTATTCTGCTGCCCGCCTATGTGACCAGCGAGCTGAAAACCGCATTCCAGATTGGCTTTACCATCTTTATTCCGTTCCTGATTATCGACCTGGTGATCGCCAGCGTCCTGATGGCGCTCGGGATGATGATGGTGCCGCCCGCGACCATCGCCCTGCCCTTTAAGATCATGCTCTTTGTGCTGGTCGACGGCTGGCAGCTGCTGGTCAGCTCGCTGGCGCAGAGTTTCTACAGTTAAGGAACGGCAATGACACCCGAATCGGTCATGATGATGGGCACGGAGGCGATGAAAATCGCGATTGCCGTTGCCGCGCCGCTGCTGCTTGTCGCGCTGGTTACCGGTCTGATTATCAGTATTCTCCAGGCCGCCACGCAGATTAACGAAATGACGCTGTCATTCATCCCGAAAATCATCGCCGTGTTCGTGGCGATTATCGTGGCCGGGCCGTGGATGCTGAACCTGCTGCTGGACTATATGCGCAACCTGTTTACCAACCTGCCGTACATCATCGGCTGACCTGACGATGCTGCACTTCACCAGCGACCAGTGGGTTCAGTGGCTCGGCGTCTATTTCTGGCCGATGCTTCGCATCATGGCGCTGATCTCCACCGCCCCCATTCTCAGCGAGAAATCGATCCCTAAGCGTGTCAAAGTGGGGCTGGGCATCACCATCTCCATTATCGTCGCCCCGTCTCTTCCGCCGGTGGATATTCCGATCTTCTCGGCGAATGCGGTATGGGTGGCCCTGCAGCAGGTGATGATTGGCGTCGCCGTTGGCTTTACCATGCAGCTCGCCTTTGCCGCGGTGCGTACCGCGGGGGAACTGATTGGCCTGCAGATGGGGCTATCGTTCGCCACGTTTGTTGACCCTGGCAGTCATCTCAACATGCCCGTGCTGGCGCGCATTATCGATCTGCTCGCCATGCTGCTGTTCCTGTCGTTCAACGGCCATCTGTGGCTTATCTCCATGCTGGTGGACACGTTCCATACGCTGCCGATTGGCGAAAATCCGGTGAACAGCAATGCGTTTCTGGCGCTCACCCGCGCGGCGGGGCTGATCTTCCTCAACGGGCTGATGCTGGCGCTGCCGATCATCACCCTGCTGCTGACCGTCAACCTGGCGTTAGGTTTACTCAACCGAATGGCACCGCAGCTTTCGGTGTTTGTCATTGGTTTTCCGCTGACGCTGACGGTCGGAATTTTATTAATGTCATTACTGATGCCACTTATCGCTCCCTTCTGTGAACATTTATTCGGCGAGATATTCAACCTGTTAGCGGATATTGTCAGCGAACTGCCACGTAAATAATAGCCCGCACTGTTGTTACTGTCTTTCTGAGGATATTCCTAAAATAAAACGCGAAAAACATCTTCCAGGATATATCTGACGCGGTTTAATTGTTTCTAACCACCTCACAATACTTAATATTTACTTTACTTTAAGAAGATTCCTGGCAAATTATACGTAACTTTACGGGATAGTGAGTCCGCCTGAAAGTCTTTGTCATGCTCACAGGTTTATTATTTTTTTCCATCCCGTATGGCTGTTTTGAGCTCTCAGGCAGATGGTGAATTATCGTTACGCATTGAGTGAGGGTATGCCATGTCAACGATCATTATGGATTTATGCAGCTACACCCGGCTAGGGTTAACCGGGTACCTGGCAAGCAGAGGGGTAAGAAAGAGAGACATCAACGATGCACACACCGTTGACGAACTCGCAGCCGCTTGTGACGAACTAAAACCAGGCGTGGTGTTTATTAATGAGGACTGTTTCATTCACGATCCAGCCAACAGTCAGCACATTAAGCAAATCATTAATCAGCATCCAAAAACCCTGTTTATTGTTTTTATGGCGATCGCGAATATCCATTTCGATGAGTATTTGTTGGTCCGTAAAAATTTATTGATCAGTTCTAAATCGATTAAACCCGAGTCGCTGGATGACATTTTGGGTGATTATTTGAATAAAGAAGTTAAAAATGTAGGAGCGGTTAACTTACCCACCCTATCATTAAGCAGGACTGAATCAAGTATGCTGCGAATGTGGATGGCGGGACAAGGAACTATTCAGATCTCCGACCAGATGAATATTAAAGCGAAAACCGTTTCATCACACAAAGGAAATATTAAACGGAAAATTAAAACGCATAATAAGCAAGTGATCTACCACGTGGTACGCCTGACCGATAATGTGACGAACGGGATTTTCGTCAACATGCGTTAGTCGCTTAAGAAAAGACCCTGTGCACCCTACCTTTGATCTCTGGCCTGGCCAGAGATTTTTGCTTTTACAGCGGGTGTCGGGCACGCAATGTGCTACCCGACGCCGTGCTAGTCTGCTTTCTCTACAAAAATCCCGTCCGGATGCCCCAGTTCGTTAAAAAACCAAATGCCGAGCGGGTAGTCTTCCAGTGAAACCAGGTACATTGTACCTTCGCTAAACTCTTCAATTGCCAGCACCACACCCGGGCGGCGCGGCCCACCGTCCGTTTTAACGGTTACCCGATCGTTGACCTTCATACATTCCTCCTCTGGTTTTGAGCCAGTGTAGAACAAAACGCAAAAACGCACATCGCCGCCCGGCGTGAATGGCGTTTTTATGCACAGGCTATACTTAACCCTGGACACGTTTGCAGGTTGATAGAGGAGTCCCGCAATGAAGACCGATAAAGAGTACAGCGATACCATCAAGCGCGAAGTCGAGGTGGATGTCGATGCCCTGCTGGCCGCCATCAATGAGATCAGCGAGTCAGAAGTCCGCCGCACGGACGACAATTCGGACCGCGTCATTGTCAACGGAAGGGATTATCACACCTATCGCGAGCTGGCGGAGGCCTTCGAGCTCGATATTCACGACTTTAGCGTGTCGGAAGCCAATCGTTAGGGCAAAAAAAATCCCGGTCATGGGGATGACCGGGATCAAAACTTGCTTATGCAAGAAGCACTTGAAAATTCGTTACACCAGGAAATCTGATGTACATGCCACACTATCCCCAACGAATTTGTCTGACAAGCATATATTCTTAGGGTGAATATAATATTTTTAACATAATGCTTTTGGTTATGAGCAATAACATACGCCGAATGCGGGTTTGCCAGGGAATACTCTCATTTCTCCGGTTAACAATTCGGATATTTTTTAGGAATTTTCTTAGAGAGAAACGCATCCGTCACCGGGAGTCACTATGCCTTCACTGCGGGATACCTTGCTGATTTTTTCCGACCTGGATGGCTCGTTGCTGGATATTCATACCTATGACTGGCAACCCGCCATGCCCTGGCTGGACAGGCTGCAGGATAACCAGATTCCGATCATTCTCTGCAGCAGCAAAACCGCGGCAGAGATGCTGGATATTCAGCAGGATCTGGGGCTGGAAGGCCTGCCGTTTATTGCCGAGAACGGCGCGGTGATTCAGCCTGACGTGCGCTGGGACAATATCCAGCGTCAGATTAGAGGGATGACGCACCGGGATATTCGTCCGCGGATCGAGCAGATTCGCCTGCAGACGGGCTTTAAATTCACCACCTTTGACGATGTGGATGAGCACGTTATTAGCGAGTGGACCGGACTGACGCGCTACCGTTCGACGCTTGCCCGCAAGCACGAAGCCTCCATCACGCTGATCTGGCGCGATACCGACGAGAACTTGCTTCAGTTTGAAGAGGAACTGGCGCACAGCGGCCTGCAATGTCTGCAGGGGGCGCGCTTCTGGCATATTCTGGACGCCCGCTGCGGTAAAGACGTGGCGGTTAACTGGCTGATTGAACGGTATCGCGAGCAGGAAGACATTGAACCCACCACGCTGGGGCTCGGCGACGGTCCCAACGATGCGCCGCTGCTCGACAGCATGGACTTCGCGGTGGTGATCAAGGGGATTAACCGCCAGGGCATCACGCTACGGGACGATAACCCCGCGCGGGTCTATCACACCCAACAGCCCGGGCCTGCGGGCTGGCAGGAGGGGCTGGATCATTTCCTGTCCTGATCCCGCCACACGACCCGGTTACGCCCGCTCTGCTTGGCCTGATACAGCCGGGCGTCCGCCACGGACTGCAGCTGTTCAAAATCGTAATTGCCCGTTTCATCCGCGCTGCTGACGCCCAGTGACGCGCTGATGCGCAGGGTTGTGCTCTTCTTCACCAGGATCTCCTTACTGTTGATTCGGCAACGAATGCGTTCGGCGACGCCTCTCGCCTCCTCCAGACCAAGACCGGGAAGGACCACACAAAACTCTTCGCCACCGACGCGTCCGGCCACGTCATTCTTGCGTAACGCGCTGGCAATCACGCCTGCCGTATGGGAAAGCACCTTATCACCGGCCTGATGGCCGAAACGGTCGTTGATGTTTTTAAAATAGTCGAGATCGATCTGAATCACCGAGAACGGCAGCGACTGCTGACGACAGGTTTCCGCCAGCAATTTTGCGCGGTCGAACAGCGCGCCGCGATTATTCAATCGGGTCAGCGGATCGTGCCAGGCCTGCCACTGGAGCGAGTGCTGAAGCGTATACATGTTACTCACCATCCGACGGATCACCAGCCACGAGATCAACAGCATGGCGGTAAAGAGCGCCCACAGCAGCGCCAGCACAATGCTGATACTGCCGAAGTCGTCCTGTACCCCTTCGTGCAGGGTGTGGATCCGCAGGACGACGCCATCGAAATGATCGAGCCGCTCCCAGGTGATAAACCGGCTCCCGAGGCGGATACCGCCGCCGGTATCATGTTCAATCGCCTGGGCAATCTGCGCCGTTTCGCGTTCGTCAAACTGGTTAACCGGGCTTCCCGCGTGGGCTGAGGTAGCAATCATATTAAGCCGGGTATCGTACAGCTGATACTCCCCCTCCGTCCGGTCTTCCGTCGCGTCGGTCAGCAAACGCTGCATCGTGTCTAATGTAAAATCCATCGCCACGACGCCGTACCAGTAATGATCGAAATAGATGGGGACGCTGGCGGTGATCGTGCGTTCATCCCCGGTCCAGGATGAAGGCGTGGAGATAAACCAGCGCACGGCGCGGGCGCGGTTGTTACGCTCTGACTGCTGGGTAAACCAGGACTGCGTGACCAGATTATAATAGCGGGCGGTAATATCACCCGCCCGATCCGGCGTATCCGTGGAAAGGAAAAATCCGGCGCGGGAGACGTAGATCACCCGCGCTTCCGTTTGCGCTCTTGATGACGCCAGCCTGAGCAGATACCCCACTTCGAGCGCGGCAGAAATTTCATGACTGATGCGCTCAGCGTCCCGGTTCAGAAGCGTGGTTTTATCCACGAACGCATCCGAGACCCCGTTGATGGGAAGGGTGCGCTTTTTATCAACAGCGAGCTGCCAGGTGGGGAGCATGCGGACGGTGTTAAAGCGTGACACCGCATCCTGTAGGACATCAAAGGCCAGCGGCGTCTCGATTGCATCATGCATACCCTGGCGAAATAACAGCATCCTGTCGACGCTGTTCTGTAACTGCCTGTCCAGCGAACTGGCCACCGTATCCAGATGGTTGCGCTGGCTGGAGATGTACGCCTCTTCCAGCACCACCACCTCACGCCAGGTCAGGAGCGTGGAAAACACCAGAACGATCAGAAAACAGAGATTAACAATCCGCCCCGGATTGCTACGCTTATGCAGCCATTGCAAAAAAGTTTGTCTTACAACAAAGGTATCGCGCTGCACACACACTCCCTGATTACTGCTCTATACCCGAAACCTGAGATAAAAACGCCCGGCAAAGCCGGGCGTTATGTGATTAAGCCTTGTCCCGTTTGTGCTGCCCGTCCCCCGGCTGAAGCTCATCTTCACGGAATGCTTCCCGCTTGATGCTATAGCCATCGTGCCACCGGCATTCCACCATTCCGCTGGAATACCCGGTGACGATCATACGTGGGCCGCCCTTTTTAGGCTTAACTTCATCACTGACCAAAAAGACCATACCTGCCTCCTGTATCAGGGTGAAACTGTTTCAATTTAGACGAGGAATGGTCTTTTTGCATCCTGCCGACGGTAACAATTAGTGCGACGTGCCGCGAATTTTCTCAACCAGCTTCACCGCCGCAACGACGATAGCGCCAATGATAAAGCCCAGCACCAGGTTCAGCAGCGTAGGCAGAATCGCCGCGATAACGGCCCCCTGCGTGGAGGAGAAATGTTCGATGGCATGGTGCAGCGGCGCAATGCCGTGAACCACAATTCCGCCGCCTACGAGGAACATCGCCAGCGTGCCCACCACCGACAAGCTCTTCATCAGCCAGGGCGCCAGCACCAGCAGGCTTTTGCCGATGCCTCTTGCCACCGCGCTCGACTTTTCTTCCAGCCAGTAGCCAATATCGTCCAGCTTGACGATCAGTCCCACCAGACCGTACACGCCCACGGTAACCAGAATCGCGATGCCGGAGAGGATCAGGACCTGATTCAGGAGCGGCGCGTCAGAGACAATGCCCAGCGTAATCGCGACGATTTCTGCAGACAGGATAAAGTCGGTCCGAATAGCGCCTTTGACCTTATCGCGCTCGAAGGTTTTTGGATCCTGCGCGGCCAGCGCTTCAAGACGCTGCTGGCGCACCTCCGGCGTATCGCTCTGCTTGCGCGCGCTAAAGGAATGCAGCACTTTCTCCACGCCCTCGAAGCAGAGAAATGCCCCACCGATCATCAGTAACGGCGTGATGGCCCAGGGGATAAAGGCGCTGATCAGCAGCGCCAGCGGCACCAGAATCACCTTGTTCAGGAAGGAGCCTTTCGCCACGCCCCACACCACCGGCAGTTCACGGTTTGCCCTCACCCCACTCACCTGCTGCGCGTTAAGCGATAAATCATCGCCCAGCACGCCTGCGGTTTTCTTCGCCGCCAGTTTCCCCATCACTGAAATGTCGTCCAGTAGGGTGGCTATATCATCCAGCAATGTTAATAAGCTACTTCCTGCCAAAATCTTAATCCTTCATTTTTTGGTAATTAAGTGAATAGTATGGAGCAAAAGCGCAAACCCGGAAACAGGCACCTTACGTCAACAAAAAATTCACATCAGCTACACAATTAAAGGGCTCGCCAGCGCGATAGTTTTCGCGTTTACTATCAGCGACCTTTTTATTTCGACGTGAGGGATTATGCGTTTCCGGCAATTGCTACCGCTCATCGGGGCACTCTTTTCGCTGTACATCATCTGGGGCTCAACCTACTTTGTCATTCGCATCGGCGTGGAAAGCTGGCCGCCGCTGATGATGGCGGGCATCCGCTTCCTTTCGGCGGGTATCCTGCTGCTGGCCTTCCTGATGCTGCGCGGGCATAAACTTCCCCCGCTGCGCCCGATGCTGAATGCCGCCCTGATCGGCCTGCTGCTGCTGGCAGTGGGGAACGGGTTTGTGACGATTGCCGAGCACCAGAACGTCCCGTCCGGGATCGCCGCCGTGGTCGTTGCCACCGTACCGCTGTTTACCCTCTGCTTCAGCCGTCTTTTCGGCATCCGCACCCGCAAGCTGGAATGGCTGGGGATTGGGATTGGGCTGGCCGGCATTGTTCTGCTCAACAGCGGCGGCAACCTGAGCGGAAATCCGTGGGGCGCGGTGATTATCCTGATCGGCTCGATGAGCTGGGCGTTCGGCTCCGTCTACGGGTCGCGTATCGAACTGCCGACCGGCATGATGGCCGGTGCGATTGAGATGCTCGCCGCGGGGATTGTCCTGCTTCTGGCCTCCACCCTGACGGGAGAAAAGCTGACCGCGCTGCCGGACCTGTCGGGCTTTCTCGCGGTAGGCTACCTGGCGCTGTTTGGCTCTATCATCGCCATTAACGCCTATATGTTCCTGATCCGCAACGTCTCACCGGCGGTCGCCACCAGCTACGCCTACGTTAACCCGGTCGTGGCCGTGCTGCTCGGGACAGGACTGGGAGGAGAAACGCTCTCGCCTGTGGAATGGATTGCTTTAGGGATCATCGTGTTTGCCGTCGTACTGGTCACGCTGGGCAAATATTTGCTGCCGGCAAAACCGGTGGTCACGCCTTGTGAGGTGGAGAAACCGTAAGCAGGTGAATACCCTGCGTGTCGATCTGCGCGGTCTGACCGCCGCCGCAGATCCACTCTTCCAGCCGTTCGCGCAGATCGGTATCGTTCAGCTTTAGTCTGCCTCTCAGCGCACACTCCCAGACAATCAGCACCCGCCAGCCCTGCGCAATAAGCATTGAGAGATCCCGTTTGTCGCGCTCGACGTTTTTACCAATCTTATCCAGCCAGAAATCGGTGCGCGTCGCGGGGACTTTAAACAGATAGCAGTCGTGATGGTGCCAGAAGCAGCCGTGAGTAAATATGATGCACTGCCAGGCGTCGATGACGAAATCGGGACGACCCGCCAGGGCGGGATCCTGCACGCGAAAGTCAAACCCTGCCTGCGTCAGCAGCGCGGCCAGGCGCTTTTCAATGGCGGTGTCACGCGTGCCGATGGCACGCATGTTTTTACTGCGCGTAGCCTTATCGTGAACGTCCGTCATTGACGGCCTCACTCTGGCGTAGCGCCACCGCCTGTCTGATGCGCGGAGCCAGCAGTTTTGCGACAGCCGCAAACGCGGGAACGACGACCGAGTTACCAAACTGGCGGTACGCCTGGGTGTCTGAAACCGGAATGCGGAAACCGTAGCCTTGCGGCGTTTCAAAGCCCATCAACCGGGCGCATTCCCGCGGCGTTAATCGCCGTGGGCGATGACGCTGGTTGTGCGGATCGTCGAAATCTTTTTCACCCAGCGCCTTGTCCCAGCCTCTGTCGATCAGGATTTCCGCGCCGTCTTTATAGTAGCGAGCAGACAGCGTGCGGGTGACGCTGTGCGGATCGTTCGGGTTGACCATCCCAAAACCGAAGCCGTTGCCTTTCGCCTGATGCTTCTTGGCATAGCGGTAAAGGTATTTCCACAGCACCGGGGTCAGGATAAATTTCGCGTCGACGACCGGTTCCAGCAGGTCGGCCACGGTAGGACGGCGCTCGGGATACAGAGAAGGAATATCCCGCAGGGTGAAATCCCCTTTAAGATTGAGATCGCGGCGGAAGCCCACCAGCACGATACGTTCGCGATGCTGGGGCAGGAAATGTTTCCCATCAATGATTTTAGGATCGTCCGCGCCCATGTCCTCTGAATCGGCCACGTCATAACCCAGCTCATCCAGCGTTTGCATGATAATGCGGAAGGTCTTCCCGCCGTCGTGGCTTTTTAAGTTTTTGACGTTTTCCAGTACAAAAATGGCTGGACGACGGGCGTCAATAATGCGCGCCACGTCAAAAAACAGCGTTCCCTGCGTATCGCAGGCGAAACCGTGGGCGCGTCCGAGGGCATTCTTCTTGGAGACGCCGGCCAGCGAAAAAGGCTGGCACGGGAAGCCGGCCAGCAGCACGTCATGCGCGGGGATCGTCTGACGAATATGCTCGGCGGCCTGCTCATCGCTCACGCCGCTTTTATGGCTCAGGGTGACATCGCGAATATCGGCGTTGAAATGATGCTCGTGCGGGTCGCAGTACCAGTTGGCCTTATAGGTACGCACGGCGTGCTTGTTCCACTCGCTGGTAAATACGCACTGTCCGCCGATAGCTTCAAAACCGTGCCGAATACCGCCGATACCGGCAAACAGATCGATAAACCGGAAGGCATAGTTCGGGTGCGCGGCAGAAGGTCGCGGAAGCAGGTTTTGCAGATAACGAAACTCGCCTTCACTCAGGCGACGCCCTGCTCGCTCGCTGGTCAGCAGACGTTTAAGGATCGCCGGGCTCCAGTGGCTTTCGCCGTGCGCCACCAGCAGACTGGCCAGCGTTTTAGCATCATAGATATCCAACAGCTGGCGAAGTAAGGCCTGCACCGTTGCCGTTGATTTCTCAGCCTGCGCGGGCGCGGGCTCTTTCACTGCTCGATTTTCCTGCATTCTTTTAACCGGAGAGTAAAGACTGGGAACAGATTACCACAGTTCAGTTGCGCAAACTGCGACGGAAGCGGCTCAGCACCTGGCTATCCAGCCCGAGGCAGTCGCCGTGTAATTCGGCGCTGAGTTTCGCCATAAACTGGATCAGAAAATCGGCATTGTGACGTGCCAGTTCGCGGCCCATTTCCGTCTGCATTGTATCAGGCAAACGCAGCAGCTTGGTCTGAAAATGGTCGAGGGCAAATGCCCTATCGTCGAGAGGGCGCGCATCGGCAAAGGGATCGTCCGCGTCAAATAGCGGCACGCCCAGCGCGCCCGAGACGGCAAAAACGCGCGCCAGGCCGATAGCACCTAACGCTTCCAGCCGGTCAGCGTCCTGCACTATTTTGGCTTCCATACTCTGCGGCGCGATTTCGGCGCTAAAGCTGTGCGCCTCAATCGCGTGCGCGACGGCGGCAATATGCTCTGGCGGAAAGTCCGGAAAGTCGCGGCGCAGAATGTCGCTCGTCTTACGCGCGGCGAGCCTTGACGACTGACTGCGTTCGGGATGATTTTTCGGCAGGCTGACAATATCGTGAAAATAGCATGCGGCCAGAATCACCCGCGGCTCGACCGCGTGGTGAACCATGATTTTTTGCGCCGTCATCCAGACCCGTCGAAAATGCGAAATATCATGTGCGGTATCGTCGTTCTGATGATTTTCCTTGAGCCAGCGCTCAAAGCCATGCTGCCACCGGGCCAGTTCCATCGTCATGTCCTGTTGTTAAAAAGAGGATGAATTATAACATAGCCAAATTAAATAAATTAAAAAATAGAAATGCGAAATATTTAATAATAATTACACCTTATAAATTCAATTAATTAATTCACTGGAAAAATAAAGAGATTTATAGAAATAATTTGAAATATTTCATCGAATTTTATTACATTTATTTTTGAAACTAAATCACATCTCCTGGAATAGTATCAACCCTGTAATTACGGAGGGTAATTACATATATTCATATAAATTATCTTTTAAAGAGAATATATAATGAAAAGAAAAGTTCTGGCAATTCTTGTACCCGCGTTATTAATGGCAGGCGCAGCAAATGCGGCTGAAATGTACAACAAAGACGGCAATAAAGTTGACCTGTACGGTAAGGTTGATGCGCGTCATACCTTCTCTGACAACCCTGGCGACGACGGCGATGAAACCTATGTACAGATTGGTTTCAAAGGCGAAACCCAGATCACTAACGACCTGACCGGTTACGGCCAGTGGGAATATAAAACCTACGCTAACGATACCGAAGGCGCGGGTGATAAATCCTTTAACCGTCTGGCATACGCTGGCCTGAAATTTGGCGAATACGGTTCATTTGATTATGGCCGTAATTACGGCGTCGTGTACGACGTTGAAGCGTGGACCGATATGCTGCCTGTATTTGGCGGTGATTCCTACACCTGGACTGATAACTTTATGGTTGGCCGTACCAACGGTGTTGCGACCTATCGTAATAATGATTTCTTTGGTCTGGTTGATGGCCTGAACTTTGCGCTGCAGTATCAGGGTGCTAACGAAGGTGCTAACGCTAACGAAGATCAGGAAGGCACTAAAAACGGTCATAAAGACGTACGCTTCCAGAACGGCGACGGCTTCGGTATGTCCACCTCCTATGACTTCTCTGGCGATCTGTCCGGCCTGAGCCTGGGTGCAGCGTACTCTTCTTCTGACCGTACCAACGATCAGGTTGCCTACGGCAAAGCCGCAGAAAGCATCGGTTTTGCGGGTGGCGAAAAAGCTGAAGCCTGGACCGTTGGCGCGAAATACGACGCAAACAGCGTTTACCTGGCGATGATGTATGCGGAAACCCGCAACATGACGCCAATCGGCAACGTTGGTATCGCCAACCAGACTCAGAACTTTGAAGCGGTTGCACAGTACCAGTTCGACTTCGGTCTGCGTCCTTCCCTGGCATGGGTTTACTCAAAAGGTAAAGATCTGGACGGTAAAGGATTCAATCAGGATCTGGTTAACTACATCGACCTGGGCATGACCTACAGCTTCAACAAAAACTTCTCCACTTATGTTGATTACAAAATCAACATGCTGGACAACGATGAAGCGCTGTATGACGCATACGGTATTTCCACCGACGACATCGTTGGTGTGGGCATGACCTACCAGTTCTAACCTCTAAAAATACCAAAGGCCGCATCTGCGGCCTTTTTTATTTCTTAACGGTACGTATTACGGCGCTTCCTGCAGCGCCACGCGGATAAACCCGTTATTCTGCGCCAGCAACTCATGAGCTTTCCACGCATCCAGCCCTGTCAGCACCATCAATACCGCTGTTTTACAGTGATGGTTACAGCTCTCCAGCGCCGCTTTTGCCTCCGCCCGGGAGCATCCCCCCGCTTCCATTACAATGGCGATTTGACGTTCGGCCCATTTGGTGTTGCTTGCCTCAAGATCCACCCGCAGGTTGCTGTATACGCACCCGGTTCGAACGGCCAGCCCGGTAGCGATCATCGAGAGGATCATTTTTTGCGCGATCCCCGCTTTGGTGTTGAGGTAGCCGGCCACCACATCGGCACCCAGTTCGGGGGCTATAACCATACTCGCCAGCTGCGCGGCTTCACTTTGCGCATCACCGGTAATCACGGCGACCGGCGAACCCAGCGACCATGCATGCCGCATCGCTCCCCAGACCCACGGCGTTTTTCCGCTGACGGTCACGGCCAGCATCATATCGTCTTCACCAAATTTAATGGCCTGCAGGTCGGAAACGCCGCGCTCGTAGCTCCCTTCCCCCTCTTGTGCCGTTACGGCCATCACAGGGGTTTTGCCCGGCGCATAGTCATCGGCAACCTGTTGCGCGACGCGGCCAGACGGCCCCGCCCCGACAATGACCAGGCGACCACCGTGATTGAGGGTCGCGGCGGCGTTATCCACCGCACGGGCAATCGTCTGTAAACAAGGGGTGATAGCAGCAGAAATGAGTGCATCATCCTGGTGAATGACTTTCAGCATGTCCAGCGTGGACAATCTATCGATATTCATCGTGCTGGCGTGCCGTCTTTCCTTGACCGAACCGGTAAGCATAATGCTCATAAACAGCCTCCTTATTATGAGTACCCACACACTATAAAGTGTTTTATATAGATGACCTGCGAGGAGGGTCACGAAAAGAGGACCAAATCCACGCTTTTACATGGCTTTAAGAAAAGTGCGTCATCGGCGATAATTACCCCCTTACTTAATCATCGCGGAGTATTGATGAGCGATTTGCAGCCTTTCCTACCGACGCGCAAGCGCCCCATGAAACTCAATACGCTGGTCACGCTGATGGTGTGCGCGATTATCGGTTCAGTTCTGCTGGTGGTTTTTGCGCTCTATTCGGTGCAGATCACCCGCGCAACGCGCGATGATGTCAAAGACACCGCGCTCGGCATTGCCCGCACCCTCGCCGACAGCCCCGAGATCCAGCGCGGCCTGATGCAGGCACCGCAGGAGAACATTATTCAGCCCATCGCCCAGGCGGTGACGAAGCGAAACGATCTGCTGTTCACCGTGGTCACTGATATGCGCGGGATCCGCTACTCTCATCCGAATGAGGCGCTGCTCGGGCTGCATTTTATCGGTGACGATTTAACCCCCGCGCTGGAAGGCAAAGAGAACGTTTCGGTTAACCGGGGCGCGCTCGCCGAAGCGCTGCGCGTTTTTACGCCCGTCTACGACGCCCAGCACGAGCAGATTGGCGTGGTGGTCGTCGGAATCTCCCTGAATAAGGTTGAAGAGCAGATCGCTCGCGGGCGGCTCAACGCCGTCTGGACCATTTTGTTCAGTATTTTTATGAGTTCTATGGCGATTTGGGGTCTGGTGCGGGTTCTGAAGCGCATTCTGTTCGGGCTCGAACCCTACGAAATCTCCGCCCTGTTCGAACAGCGCCAGGCGATGCTGCAGTCGCTTCGCGAGGGTGTTCTGGCCGTTGATATACACGGGCGCGTGACGATGATTAATCAGACCGCCAGAGAAATATTGCTTCTCCCCTCCGGCAAGCAGACCGAAAACACCAGCGCGCCCCTGCTGGCCAGCCTGCGTGACGTTTCGAAGACGGGCGTCGCACGCCAGGATCAGGAGATCAGCTGCAACGGTCGGCTATTGCTGTGCAACATGGTCCCCGTGAAAAGTCAGGATCGGGTGATCGGCGCCATCACCACCTTCCGTGATAAAACGGAAGTCAGCCAGCTGATGCAGCGTCTGGACGGCATGGTTAACTACGTCGATGCCCTGCGCGCCCACACCCACGAGTTTATGAATAAACTGCATGTGATACTCGGTCTGCTGAATATTAAGCGCTACGACAAGCTGGAAGAGTACATTCTCCAGACGGCACATCATTACCAGACGGATATCGGTACGATACAGAGCAAGGTAAAATCCCCGGTGGTTGCCGGGTTCCTGCTGGGTAAAATCAACCGGGCGAAAGAAGCGGGCGTCACCCTGACGCTGGCGGATGAAAGCCAGATACCGGATACCGCAAGTGAAGAGCAGGTCGCGGTGCTGATCACCGCGCTGGGCAACCTCATTGAAAACGCGCTCGACGCGATGGAAGGACAGCAGGAGGGCGAGATCGGCCTGCTGCTGCATTATCAGAATGGCTGGCTCAGCTGTGAAGTCAGCGACGATGGCCCCGGCATTGATCCCACTCAGCTGGAGTCTATTTTTACAAAGGGCTTCTCAACAAAAGGTGAAAACCGCGGCGTTGGGCTGTTCCTTGCTCGCCAGCAGATTCAGAACCTTGGCGGCGATATCTCCGTCGAGTCTGAGCCCGGCGTATTTACCCAATTTTTTGTTCACATCCCCTGGGATAGCGAGAGGAAAATCGCGTGATAAATGTGTTAATTGTCGATGATGACGCCATGGTAGCCGACCTCAACCGTCTGTATGTCAACCGTGTTGAAGGCTTTAGCTGCTGCGGCGTCGCCTCCACGCTAAGCCAGGCCGAGGCCATCATTAATGACCCCAGCCAGCCCGTCGATCTGGTGCTGCTGGATGTCTATATGCAGCAGGATAACGGGCTGGATCTGCTGCCCGTGATTCGCGCATCCGGCCGCCCAATCGACGTGATCATGATCTCCTCGGCCGCCGACGCCGCGACGATCCAGACCTCCATCCATTACGGCGTGGTGGATTATCTGATTAAACCGTTCCAGTTCCCGCGCTTTGAAGAGGCGCTGAACGGCTGGAAGGCAAAGCACAGCCTGATGGGGTCGCACCAGTATTACGAGCAGGCGGACGTCGACCGCCTGATCCACGGCGGGGCGCCGGAACTGGCGGACAGCAAAAAGCTGCCGAAAGGGTTAACGCCGCAAACGCTGCGCACGATTTGCCAGTGGATTGACGCTCACCCGGAGACGGAGTTTTCCACCGACGATCTGGCAAACGCGGTCAATATTTCCCGCGTGTCCTGCCGCAAATACCTGATCTGGCTGGCGCAAATCAATATTCTGTTCACCAGCATTCACTACGGCGCCACCGGGCGTCCGGTGTATCGCTACCGTCTCCAGCCGGAGCAAACGGGCCTGCTCAAGCAATACTGTCAGTAACGCGGTAGGTATCATCCAGCAGGGTAAAGCGGAAGTGGTGTGCTGAAGAGAACACCACTTCTTTTGTTTTGGTCACAAAGATGGCCTCAATGTCGGGGCGCGCACGCAGCGCGGCACAGCCCTTCTCCACGCCCATGCCGTACATCAGCGTGGTCCAGATATCGCCGTCGATGGAATCTTTCGAAATGATGGTGACGCTGTCCAGTTCGTTATCGAGCGGGTAACCGGTGCGCGGATCAAGAATGTGGTGATAGCGTTTGCCGTCTTGTTCAAAATAGCGCTCGTACGTTCCCGACGTGACGACGGACACGTTCTCAACGATCATCGTGCCGATCAGCGCATCTCCGGCGAACGGTTTTTTCAGCCCGACGCTCCAGCCCCCTTCCGGAGAGCCTA
This sequence comes from Enterobacter sp. EC_64, assembly GCF_019584165.1. Classification (NCBI taxonomy): domain Bacteria; kingdom Pseudomonadati; phylum Pseudomonadota; class Gammaproteobacteria; order Enterobacterales; family Enterobacteriaceae; genus Enterobacter; species Enterobacter sp. EC_64. Next base: position 147,180 of record NZ_VDAS01000005.1, on the reverse strand, counting down.
ACGTCTGAATGTTGCCGCCGAGGTTAATCAGCCCCAGCTCCGCGCCCTCTTTATGCAGGTAATCCCGCACCCGGTCGGCGATATAGCCTTTGGCAATCGCCCCCAGATCGATCTCCATCCCCGCTCTGGTCAGAAACACGCTGCTGCTGGCCTCATCAAGGAGAACATCCTCGGGCCGGGTTATCGCCAGCAGCGACGCGATTTCATCGGCAGGCGGAACGCTGTCCCCCTGAAAGCCAATCTTCCAGCGCTTCACCAGCGGACCGATCGCCAGATTAAAGGCGCTGTCCTTGAGCAGGCTTGCCGCTTTTGCACAGCGGATCAGATCAAACACCGGCCGACTGACGGTGACCGGATGCTGGCCCGCCGCATGGTTAATGTCCATCACCTGCGAGTGCGCGCGGTTAACGGTGAGCAGATCTTCGTACTGTTTGATCAGACGAAACACGCGGGACGCGAGGGCTTCGTCATGGGAGAAGAGTTTCAGGAGGATGGGCGAGCCCATCAGAACGGCGGAGTAGCTGTAAACGCGATGGCTATCAGGCATGGCAGGAGTCCTCAGAAGTAGCCCCGGCAAGCTCCGCGCCGCCGGGGAAAATGCCGGATAGCGCTGCGCGTATCCGGCCTGGGAAGCAGGTGCCTTACATCTTTTTCGAACGCAGAGCCGCCTGATGTCCTGCAAGGGTACCAAAAATGATGATATCTGCCACTGCGTTACCGCCGATACGGTTGCCGCCGTGGATCCCGCCGACCACTTCACCGGCCGCAAACGCACCTGGCAGCACGTTGTGGTTGCTGTCCAGCACGCAGGTTTCGGTGTTGATGGTCACGCCGCCCATGGTGTGGTGCACCCCCGGTGCAATCTGAATGGCGTAGAATGGCCCTTCATTGATTGGCGCACGCAGCGCGGTGGTACGTCCAAAGTCGTCATCGTGCTGTTTTTCAACGAAACCGTTGTAACGTTCCAGGGTCGCCAGGAAAGCGTGGTAATCCATGCCGAGCGCTTCCGCCAGCGCTTTTGGCGAGCTGGCGCTGGTCACGAAGCCTTTAGCGATGTACTCATCCGCGGCTTTGTTTTTGGCGCGAACATGCTCGTCAAAGACGATGTACGCGTATTTCTCCGGCAGGGCGATGATTGACGCCGAGACTTTATCGCGGGTCGACATTTCGTTGTAGAAGCGTTCCCCTTTCTGATTGACCAGAATCGCCCCGCCGCCGCGGATGGATTCGGAAATCAGGTACGAGGTTTTCTGCTCAACGGTTGGGTGGATCTGGATCTCGCCCATATCAACCGTACCTGCCCCGATACGCTCTAGCAGCGCGATGCCGCCGCCGGTCGCCCCTTTGTGGTTGGTGGTAACGAACCCTTCCAGGTCAGGGCGGTATTTCACCACCATCTGGCTGTTAGCGCTGAAGCCACCGGTAGCGACAATCACGCTTTTCGCTGCCACGGTGAGGGTTTCGTTCTCTTCGGTGGTCAGGCGCACGCCGGTCACTTCGCCGTTTTCGAAGAGGATGTCGCTGACGGAGGTATCCAGCATCACCTCGATGTTGCGTTTGTTGACGTTACGCACCAGGCCGCTGATCAGGTAGCCGCCGACCGCTGAGCCGTCTTTTGGACGGTGGGTACGGTCAATGCTCATCCCGCCGGTGGTGGTGATGTCGTTCAGCATGATGCCGCGGGTTGCCAGCCATTCAATCGCCTGCGGCGCGTTCTCAACGAAGCGGTGCAGCAGTTCCGGGTTGTTCTTGTTGCCGCCACCTTTCAGGCTTTCCTGGTAGAACAGCTCTTTGCTGTCCTGAATGCCCTTCACGCGCTGGAAGCGGGTTTCTGCGGCGTTCATCCCGGCAGAGGCTTTAATGGTGTTGCCACCGATGGTTGGCATTTTCTCAACAATCAGCACGCTCGCGCCTTCGTCGTGCGCCTGAATCGCCGCCGCCAGACCGGCGCCGCCGCTGCCGACAACCACCACGTCCACGCTGCGGGTTTCGTTCGGGTCAACGCCCTCTTCCGCTGCCAGCGCTTTGCTGGATTTCAGCATCGCTTTAGAGACCGCCTTCTTCACCGCCTCGCTCTGGCTGGTGGCGCCGGTGATGGCATCCACGTGCGGGGTGTTGGCATCCAGAATGCGGGTACGGATCTCTTCAAAGCTGGTGACAAACTCAACGTCTTCGCTCGGGCCAGAGGCCAGCTCGATGTCTGCAATGCGGTCAGTTTCCAGACTGACGTTAATCACCAGCTCGTTCGCGTCGTCCTGCACCTTCTCAGTAAACATGCCCGGTTTGAATTTCGATTCGCCCATGCTCATGTCGCGGATCATCGCTTCCACCAGCGAGAAGCGCCACAGCGGCTCAGGAATGTTCAGCGCCTCGCGCTGGGTGCTGTCCATAAACAGCTCCAGGTTTTCCCCGGCCGCGATGCGGTCGGTCCAGTCCGGGTAAGCGATGGTGGCACGGCCAACGGCAATCAGGTCGTAACCGTGGTCCAGCGCTTCATTGGCATCGGCGGCATTCACCACGCCGCCCACGCCCATCACCGGTACCTGAGCCAGCGTTTCAGAACGCATCGCGCAGTATTTTTCGATCAGCGGCGTCGGGTCCTGGGTGTCAACAATGGAAGGACGCAGGGTCGCGCCGACGGAGAAGTGGAGGTAGTCCACGCCGCGAGCCGCCAGTTTTTCCAGCAGGTACATGGTGTCTTCAAAGCGGATGCCCGGCACTTCAAGCTCTTCAGGAGAGAAGCGGTAGCCAATAATAAAGGCGTCGTCCGCGTACTGGCGCACCATTTTGTGGGTGATATCCAGTACTGCCAGCGGGAACTTCGCGCGGTTGTCGCGGCTGCCGCCCCACTCGTCATCGCGCTGGTTAGAGTTTGGCGAATAGAACTGCTGAATCAGATAGGTGTTTGCCCCGTGGATTTCCACGCCGTCGAAGCCGGCCTGGATGGCGCGGCGCACCGCTTCACCAAACTTGCCGATCATGCCTTCGACTTCTTCGCCAGTCAGTGCCACTGGCGTTGCTGCGCCCTCACGCGGCGCGGCAACAGCGCTTGGGCCAACCGGCGTACGGCCACCGATCAGTTTCGGGTCGACCATGCGGCCGCCGTGGTAGATCTGCAGCAGGGCTTTAGATCCTTTGGATTTGATCGCCTCCGCGATTTTCGCCAGCCCGGCAATTTTCTCGTCATTATCAATCCCGATCGCGCCCGGGAAGGCGAGACCGAGATCGTCGACGAAGCAGCACTCCACAATGATGGTGCCGATGCTTCCGGAACGGGCACGATAGTACTCCACCAGTTCGCTGGTGACGGTGCCGTCGTAATAGCCGGTGCAGGTGGTCATAGGGGCCATTAACAAACGGTTTTTCAGTTCAGTGCCATTCGGTAATGTGAAGGGGCTAAGAATACGTTCGTTAGTGCTCATAATTGAAACTCCAAACTTTTTAAAATTAAGAATTCGTTATCGGATTAATTTTTTAGTTCGTCGTTATTTGCCGATGTCATGATATTAATATAATGATTTTTTTACTTTCTAAAGTTATTACGTTAGTTAAAAAACTATTTAATCCCTGCAATAACACAATTAACACATTGGTGTTAGCAAATGTCGTTTAGCCATTCACAATAATTTAAAATTCGTTAAAGAATGATTGGTAAAACCACTTTTCCAAAACACTAAAAACACCAAATAAAACAAACATGTACAAAATCACAGAAAATAAAAATGTTACAGAAATGATAAAATAAACCAATAAAAAAGGGAATACCCACATACGCCAGAGTGGTTATTAATAAAAGCATAAAAATAACGCTGCAATTCTATTTTTTTGATCGCGATCAATAGTTATGGCATCCAAAAGCGCAATATAAAAACATCATCAATTTTTAATTTAGCGCCTCCATAAAAGCGTTAAATTGCTATTACTGAAAATAAAAAATCGCACCTTTAATAACTAAAAAAAGCAAAGAAACTTAAGAAAGTGATTTTGTTTTTCAGTACGACCGAATCTTTGACAACTTAAGACGTGAAACTATGAATACAAAAACTGCTGTAACGCCCCCTGTGGCGAACCAGGCATCAAATGGAAACGCAAAACGTCTGCTGATGATGGCACTGCCCGTCATCGTCGCCGTACTGCTGCTGTTTGTTCCGGTACCGGAAGGCCTGCCTCCTTACGCGTGGCACTATTTCGCTATCTTCGTTGGCGTGATCGTCGGTTTGATCTTCGAACCGCTGCCGGGCGCGGTGATCGGTCTCACCGGCGTGGTCGCCATTGCGCTGTGCAGCCAGTGGGTGCTGTTTAGCCCTGAACAGCTGGCTGATCCGAAATTCAAGCTGGCGGGCGCCTCCTTTAAATGGGCGGTGAGCGGGTTTGGTAACTCTACCGTCTGGCTAATTTTCGGTGCCTTTATGTTCGCCGCAGGCTATGACAAAACCCGCTTCGGCCGCCGTCTGGCGCTGATTCTGGTGAAATACCTCGGCCGTCGCAGCCTGACGCTCGGTTACGCGATTACGTTTGCTGACCTGCTGCTGGCACCGTTCACCCCGTCCAACACCGCGCGCAGCGGCGGGACCATCTACCCGATCATCGCTAACCTGCCGCCGCTGTACGGTTCAAAACCGAACGACCCAAGCGCGCGTAAGATTGGTTCGTATCTGATGTGGGTGGCGATCACCGCGGCCTGTATCACCAGCTCAATGTTCCTCTCCGCACTTGCGCCGAACCTGCTGGCCCTGGCGCTGGTGAAAAGTACGGTTGGAATCGATATCTCCTGGGGGACCTGGTTCCTCGCCTTCCTGCCGCTGGGTATCCTGCTGATTCTGGCCATGCCGCTGCTGGCCTACTGGTTCTACCCGCCTGAAGTGAAGGTAAACAACGAAGTGCCGCTGTGGGCGACCCGTGAACTGGAAAAACTGGGCAAACTGTCCCGCAATGAAATCCTGCTGCTGGTGTTCGTGTGCTGTGCGCTGCTGATGTGGATCTTTGCCGCCGCGTGGATTGAACCGGCTATGGCTGCCCTGCTTATCGTCGGCCTGATGCTGTGGACCGGCGTGCTGGAGTGGAACGACATCACCGGTAATAAAGCCGCGTGGAATACCTTCGTCTGGTTCGCCACCCTGGTGGCGCTGGCGGATGGCCTCTCCTCTACCGGCTTTATCAGTTGGTTAGGTAAAGAAGGCGGTCTGCTGATGAGCGGTATCTCTCCGGGCGTAGCGACCATCGTGCTGCTGCTGGCGTTCTACCTGCTGCATTACCTGTTTGCCAGCACCACCGCGCACACCACGGCGCTGCTGCCAGCGATGCTGACCATCGCCTCCACCATCCCGGGCATGAATATGGAAGTGTTCGTTCTGCTGATGGTGACCTCGCTGGGCGTGATGGGGATCATCACCCCGTACGGCACTGGCCCAAGCCCGATCTACTACGGTAGCGGCTACCTGCCAACCAAAGACTACTGGCGCCTCGGCACCATCTTCGGTGCCATCTTCCTGGCGGCCCTGCTGCTGATTGGCTATCCGTGGATGTCCATGATGTTCTGATTCCTGACCGCCGGACTTCTCCTCCGGCGGTTTTATTTTTTTGGAGCAAGCTATGTCAAACAAACCGTTTATTTATCAAAACCCCTTCCCACTGGCGCACGACGACACCGAATACTATCTGCTGACCAAAGAGCACGTTTCCGTTGCCGAGTTCGAAGGCCAGGAAGTGCTGAAAGTGGAGCCGGAAGCGCTGACCCTGCTGGCGCAGCAGGCCTTCCACGACGCCGCATTTATGCTGCGTCCTTCCCACCAGAAGCAGGTTGCCGCCATTCTTGACGACCCGGAAGCGAGCCAGAACGATAAGTACGTTGCCCTGCAGTTCCTGCGTAACTCTGAAATCGCCGCTAAAGGCGTGCTGCCAACCTGCCAGGATACCGGCACGGCGATCATCATGGGTAAAAAAGGCCAGCGCGTCTGGACCGGCGGCGGTGACGAAGCGGCACTGAGCCAGGGCGTGTACAACACCTACATTGAAGACAACCTGCGCTACTCCCAGAACGCGGCGCTGGATATGTATAAAGAGGTGAACACCGGCACCAACCTGCCGGCGCAGATTGACCTCTACAGCGTTGACGGCGATGAGTACAAATTCCTGTGCATGGCAAAAGGCGGCGGCTCTGCCAACAAAACCTATCTGTATCAGGAGACCAAAGCGCTGATCACCCCGGCGAAGCTGAAAAACTATCTGGTTGAGAAGATGCGCACTCTCGGTACCGCGGCCTGCCCGCCGTACCATATCGCGTTCGTGATCGGCGGTACCTCCGCGGAAGCGACGTTGAAAACCGTGAAGCTGGCCTCTACGCGCTACTACGACGCCCTGCCGACGGAAGGTAACGAACACGGCCAGGCGTTCCGCGACGTTCAGCTCGAACAGGAGCTGCTCCAGGAAGCCCAGAACCTCGGCCTCGGCGCGCAGTTTGGCGGTAAATACTTCGCCCACGACATCCGCGTGATCCGCCTGCCGCGCCACGGCGCCTCCTGCCCTATCGGCATGGGGGTCTCCTGCTCCGCGGACCGCAACATCAAAGCGAAAATCAACCGCGACGGGATCTGGATTGAGAAGCTGGAGCACAACCCGGGCCAGTACATTCCTGAATCACTGCGCCAGCAGGGTGAAGGCGACGTGGTCAGCATCGATCTGAACAAGCCGATGAATGAGATCCTGGCGCAGCTTTCCGCGCACCCGGTCTCTACCCGCCTGTCGCTGAACGGGACCATCATCGTGGCGCGCGACATCGCCCACGCGAAGCTGAAAGAGCTAATCGACAACGGTGAGGAACTGCCGCAGTACGTCAAAGATCACCCGATCTACTACGCGGGCCCGGCCAAAACGCCGGAAGGCTACGCGTCTGGCTCACTCGGCCCAACCACGGCAGGGCGCATGGATTCGTATGTGGACTTACTGCAGTCCCACGGCGCGAGCATGATCATGCTGGCGAAAGGCAACCGCAGCCAGCAGGTGACGGACGCCTGCCATAAGCACGGCGGCTTCTACCTGGGCAGCATCGGCGGCCCGGCGGCGGTGCTGGCGCAAAACAGCATCAAGAGCCTGGAGTGCGTGGCGTATCCTGAGCTGGGCATGGAAGCTATCTGGAAGATCGAGGTCGAGAACTTCCCGGCGTTTATCCTGGTGGATGACAAAGGCAACGATTTCTTCCAGCAGATCCAGAACCAGCAGTGTAAAGGCTGTTCACAGCGCTGAGTGCTTCCATACGTCCGGCAAGAGCGACAGCGTTTCAGCGATTGTGCTGCGCTTGTCGCTCCCCGGCTTCCAGATGGTGACCATCGTCTGACCAATCCCCTGGCTGCCCACTTCGGTGTGCAGCCTTTTTACGTTTTGCCACTGCCCGGCGTGAAAATGCGTCGGTAAGAATCCCCAGCCGCAGCCGCGCTCCAGCAGACCGCGCAGCATCTCCGGCTCATTGGTAAAGAGGGTATGCCCGGAAATCTGCAGGCGGCGCGCCACCGGCTCGTCCGAGGCGGGGTGCATGACGAGCTGAGGTACCAGGGAGAGATCGAGCAGCGACAGAGGGGAAGCACTGTCCGCAAACAGCCCGCTGGCGGCATAAAAATCCATCTCGATGGCCCCCAGGGCACGCCACTCCATGTCGTTGCCCACGCTGCGGTTGCGCGCCTGGCAGATGGCCAGATCCGCGTCGTTATTCGCCAGCAGCCGTTCCGATTCATCCCGCGAGGCGCAGATAAGGCTCAGGCGGATTTTTCGCACCGCCATGTCAGCAATCACCCCGTGCAGAAAGGCTCTGGGCGTAAAAGGATCGTAGACCAGCGTCAGGTCCTGCGTGGCACCGTGCGGCACCTCTCTGGCAAACGCCTCAAAGGCTTTTACCTGCCGCATCAGGAGGTGCGCCTGGCGCTGAAGCTGTTCCCCTTCGGGCGTGAGCCGCAGGGTGCGGCCGTCGCGAATAAACAGCGCGTAGCCCAACCCATCCTCAAGAAAATCAACCAGATCGCGAAGCGTCGTGCGGTCCTTCTTCAGCGCCACCGCGGCTTTACTGAGGCTCCCATTCTCGGCCACGGCGGTAAATGCCTCGAGCTGTGCAAAAGAGTAAATCAGTCCCGCCACGCTACGCTCCCTCTGTTTTTTAGGGGGATTTTCCCCCACTACGCGTTTTTTATTATAGCCCCTGGGTTTTTAAACTGAAGCCGTTCTTAACCTGTAAGAGACGGATATGAAAAACAGAAAAGTAAACCATGCCCTGCTGGCGGGCCTTGTCTTCAGCACCCTGATCTCCCCTGCGGCAGTGGCGGCCTGTAAAGGCACCGACCTCAGCGCCTGCCCTGCCCCCTTCGACACCACGCTGCCTGACACCCATAAGATGCTCACCTGGAGTCAGGCCGATCGGGTGGTGGGCTTTCGCAATGACTACCGCAACTACACCGGGGATGTTTTCCACCACGGTAACGCTGTGCCGCTGGAAATGTCGGACAAGCCGCTCACGGACGCACACTATCAGGTCAACGGCAGGCGCTTCGGCCTTAAGGACTACCTCCAGCGGCAGAACGTCAGCGGCATGCTGGTGCTGAAGGACGGCAAAATCGCCTGGAAGTATCTTGGAGAGGGCAATACCGACTCGACGCTCTGGACCTCGCGCTCGGTTGGGAAATCGGTGGTATCGGCGCTGGTGGGCGTGGCCCTCAAAGAGGGAAAAATTCACTCGCTCGACGATCGGATCACGCGGTATGAACCCGACCTGAAAGGCACCGCGTGGGACGGCGTGACGCTTAAGCAGCTTATCACCCATACCTCCGGCGTGGCCTGGAACGAGGATTACACCAACCCTAAATCCGACTTTGTGCAGCTCACCGAGTGCGAGGCGAAGCCGGGTACCTATGACTGCGTGCGCAAGCTGGTGAAGGGGTTACGCAGGGCGCACCCGGCCGGAGAGAGCTGGTCTTACTCTTCGGGCGGCGCCTGGCTGCTGGGTGACGTGCTGGAGCGGGCCACCGGCATGACGCTCGCAGCCTATCTGGAGAAAAGCATCTGGCAGCCTTACGGCATGGCGAGCGACGGCGTGTGGCATGCCTACAGCAAAGGCCAGCACGACGTCGGCGCGCACGGCTTTAACGCCACGCTGGAGGACTGGGGACGCTTCGGGCAATTTATCCTGAACAACGGTACGTTACCGAACGGTAAGACCATCCTGCCGGAAAACTGGATCCGGCAGTCGTCAGACTGGACGAAGGCCAAAGGCTCGGTCTCAGACGGCCATCCCGAGGGGCTGTACGGCTACCAGTGGTGGAACAATGAAGTGCCCGCCAACGCCGCGGGCGTAGAGCCGACGGCACAGGATTCGCTGAAAGGTTCGCTCTGGGCGCTGGGCATTTTCGGACAGATGATCGTGGTGAACCCGAAGGAAAATCTGGTCATCGTCCAGTGGTCTACCTGGCCGCAGGCGGAACCGTCCTTCAGCGCCCAGCCGCTGGAAGCCTCTCTGATGTTTAGCGCGATTGCCAGGGCGCTGCGCTAAATGGCCTCCGCCGGGTAATGACGCGGTTACCCGGCTCATTCTGAAACGCGCCTCTGCGCCACATCACAAAATCGCAATATCAGAGACTTACAGAATATTGGTGAATAAAAAGCCAACATTTTGTTAAGTTATTGTTGCCATTAATTGTATTTATTCGCCGGATTATATTCATGCAAGAAATGCATCAGTCGATGCGGCATTTGCGCTTATCTAATTCCTCATCCTGATCCAGTTTTCAGAAACAGACGCGTAAAACGTCAACAATAAACTGGAGATAACCATGTTTTCCTCAACCTCACCTGCAACCGTACGGTCGAAGGCGGGCGCGATACTTCGCGTCACGTCCGGCAACTTTCTTGAGCAATTCGATTTCTTTCTGTTCGGCTTCTATGCCACCTACATCGCCCACACGTTCTTCCCGGCGAGCAGTGAATTTGCGTCGCTGATGATGACCTTCGCCGTCTTCGGCGCGGGCTTTTTGATGCGTCCAATCGGCGCCATTGTGCTGGGGGCTTATATTGACAAGGTTGGCCGCCGCAAAGGGCTAATAGTGACGCTTTCCATTATGGCGGCAGGCACCTTCCTGATCGTGCTGATCCCGTCTTATCAAAGTATTGGGCTTTGGGCGCCGCTGCTGGTGCTGACGGGCCGTCTGCTGCAGGGCTTTTCCGCCGGCGCGGAGCTTGGGGGCGTGTCGGTCTATCTCGCGGAAATCGCCACACCGGGCCGCAAGGGCTTTTACACCAGTTGGCAGTCCGGTAGCCAGCAGGTCGCCATTATGGTCGCCGCCGCAATGGGCTTTGCGCTGAACGCGGTGCTGGAAGAGAGCGCCATCCGCGAATGGGGCTGGCGCATCCCGTTCCTGTTCGGCTGTTTAATCGTGCCGTTTATCTTTTTCCTGCGCCGCAAGCTGGAGGAGACGGAAGAGTTCAGCGCGCGCCGCCATCACCTGGAGATGCGCCAGGTCTTTAAAACGCTGCTCGCGAACTGGCAGGTAGTGGTCGCGGGCATGCTGATGGTGGCGATGACCACCACGGCCTTTTATCTGATCACCGTTTATGCGCCCACCTTTGGTAAAAAGGTGCTGATGCTGAGCGCGTCAGACAGCCTGCTGGTCACGCTGCTGGTGGCGATCTCTAACTTCATCTGGCTGCCGGTGGGCGGTGCCCTGTCGGATCGCTTCGGGCGCAAGCCGGTGCTGATTGCCATGACCCTGCTGGCGCTGGCGACCAGCTACCCGGCCCTGACGCTGCTGGCGAGCGCGCCCAGCTTCTCGATGATGCTGAGCGTGCTGCTGTGGCTCTCCTTCCTCTACGGCCTCTATAACGGCGCAATGATCCCGGCTCTGACGGAAATTATGCCGGCTGAAGTGCGCGTGGCGGGCTTCTCGCTGGCTTACAGCCTGGCAACGGCGGTCTTTGGCGGCTTTACCCCGGTCATGTCCACCGCGCTTATTGAATACACCGGCGACAAAGCCTCGCCGGGCTACTGGATGAGCTTCGCCGCGGTATGTGCCCTGCTGGCGACGCTCTACCTCTACCGCCGCCGCGCGGTATCGCTGCAAAACACCGTCAAGTCAGAGGGGGCAATATGAAACGCACTTATCGCTATACCACCAGCGCGCTGGTGCTGACGTTCCTGAGCGTCAATGCCTTTGCCCAGGACGTGAAGGTGATGATCTCAGGCGGTTTTAAAGCCGCCCTTGAAAAGCTGGCGCCGGAGTATGAACGCCAGACCGGGGATAAAATTGTGGTCATCCCCGGCCCCTCAATGGGCAATACGCCGCAGGCGATCCCAAACCGACTCGCGCGCGGCGAGAAGGCCGACGTGGTGATTATGGTGGGCGATGCGCTGGAGAAGCTCGAAAAGGCCAGCCAGACCCGGCCGGGTTCGCGAACGGAACTTGCGGACTCTCCCGTTGGCATGGTGGTAAAAAAAGGAGCGGATATACCGGATATCAGCAGCGACGCGAAACTGCGTGAAACGCTGCTGCAGGCCAGCTCCATCGCCTACTCTGACAGCGCCAGCGGCAGGTACGTCAGCCAGGGGCTGTTCAAAAAGCTGGGCATTGAAAAGGAGGTCGCCGATAAAGCGACAATGGTCGAGCGCATTCCGGTCGCCTCAGAAGTGGCAAAAGGAAAATACGCCGTGGGTTTCCAGCAGGTTAGCGAGCTGTTGCCGGTTCAGGGCGTCACCTTTGTCGGGAAAATCCCTGACAATGTGCAATACATCACGCGCTTCGCGGGTGCGGTCACTCGTCACGCTGAACACCCTGACGAGGGGAAAGCGCTGTTGACCTATCTCGCCTCACCGCCCTCACGCGCCGTCATCGAGAAGACGGGGATGATCCCCGTTACGTCCGGCGATACTGCTCGGTGATCTGCTTTTCCAGTTCAGCCGCAATGTAAGACTGGATGCGCCCCCGGCGCCGGATAAGCCCAACGGTGCGTTTCACTTCCGGCGCCACCAGCGGCAGATGCGTCAACAGCGTGTGCTCAGAGGTCGGCATTGACATGGCGGGAACGGCAGCGATGCCAATCCCCGCCTCAACCATACCGAGCATCGTGGTGACGTGACGCGTTTCGCAGACGCTGGGGCGCCCGGGAATAATATCCCCCAGCATCCGATCGAGCAGGTTACGGTTACCTGACGTTTTATCGAGGGAGATATAATCCTGCTGATAAAACGCCTGCCACGTCAGGTGACTCTTCTGCGCCACGGGGTGATCCTTTCGGCACGCCGCGACGTAGACATCCTCCACCAGCGGGAAAAACTCGATTTCAGACGGCAGGTTTCCTGCGAAGCAGATGCCGAAATCCGCCTGGCTGCGGGCCACGGCGTCAATCACATTCCCCGCGCTGCTGTCGATGAGCTTGATGCGAACGCGCGGATAGCGAGACTGAAAACGCCGGATCACGTCGGGCATAAAGTAACAGGCTGCGGAAGGGACCGCGGCAACCGCGATCAGCCCCGTCCGCTCCTCACTGGCCTTATCGACATCCGCCAGCATTGACTCCACGCTGTCGAGCAGCTGCGCGGAGCGCTCGGCAAAGTTTTGCCCGTAGAGCGTCAGCGCCACGCGGCGGGTGGTGCGATCGAACAGCCTGTTTCCCAGCGCGGCTTCCAGCTTTTCTATCCTGCGGCTCAGCGCCGACTGGGATAAGCAGATAGATTCAGCAGCGACACGGAAGTTACCGTATTCCACTAACGCTCTGAAAGCATAAAGATCGTTAAGGTCAAAATTCACGGGCATGGCGTCTGGATGTCCTGTCAGGGAATACGCAACAAAGTCAAAAATAATAGCGTCTTATTGACCTGCCGCAACCGGCCAGGCGTTGAAATACCGATCAGAGGTCGTTGAGATGCAGGCGGACGTACCCGGCGCGGTCGGCAATGGCCTGCCGATCCTCTTCCGTCATGTCCGCAAGCTGTTTAAAGACAATGCCCAGGCGGGGATTGTTACCGAGACGCGCCTTATTGCGCGCAAAGAAGTCCCAGTAAAGGGCATTGAAGGGGCACGCCTGTTCGCCGGTACGCTGGTTGTGCTGATACCGGCACCCCTGACAGTAATTACTCATCTTATGAATGTATGACGCGCTCGAGACGTAGGGTTTACTGGCCAGTAACCCGCCATCGCCAAACTGGCTCATGCCGAGGGTGTTGGGCAGCTCCACCCACTCAAAGGCGTCAATATAGACGCCCAGATACCATTCATGGACCGCCTGCGGCGACAGGCCGCTGAGCAGGCTAAAGTTGCCGATGACCATCAGGCGCTGGATATGGTGGGCGTAAGCCTCGGTGAGCGACTGCCCAACGGCATACGCCAGGCAGCGCATCTGCGTCTTGCCCGTCCAGAACCAGTCCGGCAGCGGGGCGTGCTGGTCTAAGGCATTCAGTTCCCGATAGCCGGGCATCTGCGACCAGTAGATCCCGCGCACATACTCCCGCCAGCCGAGAATTTGCCGGATAAACCCTTCGACGGCAGGCAGCGGCGCGTGGCCCAAACGCCACGCCTGCTGGGCGGCGGCAACCACTTCCCGCGGATTAAGCATCTTTGTATTCAGCGCAAACGAAATTAACGAATGGAAAAGAAAAGGTTCCTCTGTGTGCATCGCGTCCTGCCAGTTTCCAAACTGCGGGAGTACGTGCGTGATAAATTCATCCAGCCTGGCTTTGGCTTCAGAACGGTTGAGCGGCCAGCGAAAATTGTCGGCCTGCGGTTCGCCGAAGGTCGTTACGCCGCAGCGCTGGATCTCCGCCCATAAGGCGGAACGATCGTGGCAAGGACGCGCGTCCCCCGGCGCGGGAGGCTCGCCGGACCAGCGCTTGCGGTTTTCAGCATCGAAATTCCATTTCCCCCCTTCCGGCTCGCCTGCTGACGTCAACAGGACGCCGTGCCGACGGCGCATTTCCCGGTAAAAGTATTCCATTCGCCAGCTTTTGCGCGACGCAAAAAACGCGCTGACCTGTTCCCGAGTGGTGAAGAAATGCTCGCTGCTGACGCAGGCCGTTTCAACGGAGACCGTCTTCGCCCACGCCTGCAGCTGCGCATCAAGACGCCATTCGTCGGGCTCCTGCCATATCACCCTGCCCGCGCCGTAATGCGCGACAAGCGCGTTGAGATTGTCTTCCAGCGCGCCGCGGTTTGAGTCATCAGAGAGCCGGACATACCTCACCCGATGCCCCTTCTCCTTTAATGCAGAGGCAAACGCGCGCATGGCGGCGAAGATAGCGATAACTTTCTGGGCGTGATGAAGCACATAGGCGGTTTCTGCCCGGAGTTCCAGCATCACGTAAATGATGTTCGGACTGCAGGTATCAAACCAGCTGTGATGCGGATTAAGCTGATCGCCCAGGATCAGACGTAGCTCGGTCAATGGTGGCTCCTGCGACAGCGCTCAGAACAGTATTTAACCTCATTCCAGCATTTCGCCCATTTCTTGCGCCACGTCATGGGCCGCTGGCAGTGCACGCACAGTCGACTGGGCAGGTCCTGCTTGTTACCTTTGAAATCGCTCATCTTTTCAATACCGTACTGATTTATTCACGCCACCTGCGGATAAAGGCTACGACAGACTTCACAAAATGAAGGTGATGCCCGCAAACCGCTACCCACCGCTACGTACGAAATGATAGTTTATTCAGGCTGGATTTGTCGCAGCAGGCGATATTCTGGCATCTTAACCGAATCTGACTTTCCCATTTTTGTTCAAGTGACGAGTTTGCGAGCAAAGCGATGATAAAGTGGCCCTGGAAAACGAATGAGGCTGGCCGGGATGTGGCGCTGCCATGGGATGACGCCCTGACGATCCCTGTTCTGGCTAATCTAAACCCGGATGAACAATCGAAACTGGTTCAGCTGGCGGATCGTTTTTTACAGCAAAAGCGCCTGGTGCCGCTGCAGGGGTTTGAACTCGATCCCCTGAAAAACGCCCGCATCGCGCTGCTTTTCTGTCTGCCGGTGCTTGAACTCGGCATTGAGTGGCTGGACGGTTTCCACGAAGTGCTTATCTATCCTGCGCCGTTCGTGGTGGATGACGAATGGCAGGACGATATTGGGCTGGTGCATAACCAGCGCGTGGTGCAGTCCGGACAAAGCTGGCAGCAAGGGCCGATTATCCTCAACTGGCTCGATATTCAGGACTCGTTCGACGCCTCCGGTTTTAATCTGATTATCCATGAAGTGGCGCACAAGCTGGATACCCGCAACGGCGATCGCGCCAGCGGCGTCCCGCGGATCCCGCTTCGCGAAGTGGCGGGCTGGGAGCACGACCTGCACGCGGCGATGGATAACATCCAGGATGAAATAGACCTGGTGGGCGAAAGCGCGGCCAGCATTGACGCCTATGCGGCAACCGACCCGGCTGAGTGCTTTGCGGTGCTCTCCGAGTACTTCTTCAGCGCGCCCGAGCTCTTCGCGCCCCGTTTCCCGGCCCTCTGGCAACGTTTCTGCCAGTTTTATCAGCAGGATCCGCTACAGCGCCTGCGGCAGAATGAAGCGTCCGGCGGGCATTCGTCCCGCCAGGTCCATTAAGCTTTTTCAGCAGGGGTACGCTCGGTTGACCATACCCCTATGCTCAGGGCTAAAAACAGCAATGCCATTCCCCACGCGGCCACCGTTAAAGACTGCTCCCCGTAAAAGCGCGTCACGACCGGCACCATCAGCGCGCTGACGCCGTAGCCTAACGTGTGGCTGGTGGCGATGACGCCCGCCCCTTTCCCCGTGGTTAGCCGATCGTTCAGCAGCAGCTGGTAGCCCGGCGTGGCCATCGCCGCCCCGAGTGACGTGGTAACAATCCCCACGTAGAACAGCGCTAAACCGGCGACAGCCATCAGCCCAAGCCCGGCCACCATCAGCACCGCCGCGATGCAAAGCAATGTCACCGGGCTGAAATGCTGCGGGCGGACCACCAGAAACTGTGCCGCGAGCGTGGCCAGCGCGGCCAGGCTCAGCAGGAGCGCGACATGATGGCTGATCTCCCGGGCGTTACCGTCCAGCAACGGGCTAAGATGCGGTGACAGGCCAATCTGCATCAGGCTCACCAGCGCCGCCAGCAGCAGCGCCAGCAGCAGGAACGGCAGCATGGAGGCCTGCAGGCGGGTTGCCTGGTGGGCTACCGGCGGCAGCGGCGGGTCAGCGACTTCGCGAAGCACCAGCAGCAGGGCGATAAGCGGCGCAACCGCCATCAGCCAGAGCGGTGCCACCGGATTAACGCTGAGCATCAGCGCCGCCAGCGGCGGGCCGAGCAAACGCCCGCAGCTGAGGCCGGAGCTTATCGTCGCCAGCGCCGCCATTCTTTTCTCCAGCCCCGCACGCTGAATCGCCCACGTCTGGGCCGCAGGCACCAGCCCCGAGACCGTCAGTCCGTAGAGCAGGCGCGAGAAAATAAGCCCCGCCAGCCCCCAGACTGCATCCAGCCTTCCGGCCGCCATCGCCCAGACCACCAGCGCCATCACGACGAAACTCGCCAGATAGCCGCTTAGCGAGGCCAGCATGACGGACTTACACCCCTTCCGCTCGCTCTGACGCCCCCACCAGGGCGAGGCCGGTAAAAAGAGCATGGATCCAAACATCAACAGCCCGGCCCAGACCGAGAGTGACAGCCCGGTCAGGGTGACCAGCTGCGGGAGCATCACCAGCAAACCGTTTTGCCCGATGCCGAGTAACCCCGCAGATAGCGCCAGGGGCCAGTTAGCTTTTGAAGTGACGTTTTCCGTCAAGGTTTCAGAGTCAGCGCGCATGAGAATGTGAACATAGTGTCAATAAATGTGTGGAAATTATGAAGTTTATGAAAACAAATATTGCAAAAATGGTTGCGAGTGTAAACAGAATGAATATCATAACGAGAATTATTATCAATCATGGAATGAGGTACATCTATGCGTGCTCTGCTCCGCGCCGCCGGTACAGACGTTGCAGCCCAGTGCTTTTTAAACGCCCTGGTGCGTGAAACGAAGGACTGGCGCTATCTCCCCGCTACCGATGCGGATGCGCTATCTGAGATCCATATCCCGCTTTCCCAAACCCAGGCGCTTCGGGTGCCGGTACGCTATTTCTCACCCACCCAGCATCATCAGTACCGTTTCCCGGCAACGCTGATTCAGAGCAACAGCGACAGGGGTGACGCCGTCACTTTCCCTCAACTGGTTGATTTAATTCTTGAAAAACCGTCCGTAAAAGGCTCGCTGGATGCCGATACGCTGGCGCGTTTTAAGCAGCGCGTTCTCGAAAGCCATGCCCACACCTGGCAGGCGATTGATTTACGCCACAGTTGGGCAACCCTGCGCGATAAGCCGCTGACGTTTGCCGAAGCGGAACAGGCGCTGCTGGTCGGCCATGCGTTTCACCCGGCACCGAAGTCCCACGAGCCGTTCAACGAAGCCGAGGCGCGCCGCTATTTGCCCGATTTCGCCTCCCGCTTCCCGCTGCGCTGGTTTGCCGTTGAGAGCACGCTCGTTGCCGGCGACAGCCTGAACGTCTCCCTGCGTGAGCGTCTGCTGCGCTTTGCGGCCCAGAGCGCGCCCGAGCTGCTCGGCCACTTCACCGACACCCGCTGGCTGCTGCCGATGCACCCGTGGCAGGCCGACTATCTGCTGGAGCAGGACTGGTGCCAGCGTCTGGCGGAAAACGGTTCGTTGCAGGACCTGGGTGAAGCGGGCGCACAGTGGCTGCCCACCAGCTCCTCCCGCTCGCTGTACAGCGAGACCAACAGCGACATGATTAAGTTCTCCCTCAGCGTGCGCCTGACCAACTCCGTGCGCACGCTGTCGGTGAAAGAGGTGAAGCGCGGCATGCGCCTGGCGCGTCTGGCAAAAACGGAACGCTGGCAGGAACTACAGGCACGCTACCCGACCATGCGCGTGATGCAGGAAGACGGCTGGGCGGGGCTGCGTGACGAAAGCGGCACTATTCAGGAAGAGAGCCTTATGGCCCTGCGCGTCAATCTGCTGTTCGATACGCCAGATACCCAGACCAACGTGCTGGTGAGCCTGACGCAGGCCGCGCCGGACGGCGGTGACAGCCTGCTCGCCGCGGCGGTGCGCCGTCTGAGCCAGCGTCTGGATCTCCCGCTCGCCCAGGCCGCCCGCTGCTGGCTGGACGCCTACTGCGACCGCGTGTTACTTCCGCTGTTCAGCGCCGAGGCGGACTACGGTCTGGTCCTGCTGGCGCACCAGCAAAATATCCTCGTTGAGATGCAGCAGGATTTCCCGGTCGGGCTGATCTATCGCGACTGCCAGGGTAGCGCGTGGACCGAAGGCGCCGACGCGTGGCTGAAAGAAGCTGGCGAAACTGAGGTGGAAAACCGCTTCGGCGAGAGCCAGCTGCTGCGCTACTTCCCTTACTACCTGCTGCTGAACTCTACCCTTGCCGTCACCGCCGCCCTCGCCGCCGCCGGTTTCGACAGCGAAGAGAGCCTGATGTCCCGGGTGCGCGACGCGCTGGCAGAACTGCGCCGCACGGCGAAGCAGACCCGCTGCCTCGACTACGTGCTCGACAGCCCGACCTGGAACTGCAAAGGCAACTTCTTCTGCTACCTGCACGATCGCAATGAAAACACCATCGCCGATCCGGCGGTGATCTATTTCGACTTTAGCAACCCGTTCTACAAGGAGAAGGCGTGATGGCTATCGCGAATATCGTCCATTCCGGCTACGGCTTTCACTGCACCGCAACGGATCGCGCCCTGCCGCTGGCGTTGGGTCTCGACGGCAGCGCGGTGCTGGAGCGTCTGAAGGGGATCCCGGACGGCTGGCTGGTGGAAGCCCTGGATCAGCTGTTTGTGGCCGCCCCCGCGCTGACCGGCATTACGTTGCCGTGGGCGGACTGGCAGGATGAACCCCAGGCGCAGGCGCTGTTTGGCCTGGCCCACGGTGATTATCTGGCGCGCGACGCCTTCTGGCAATTGCCGCTGTGGCTGAAGGGCGAACGCCCGCAGGCGAGCGGCGGAATGCAGTTTGACGAGAGCCGTCAACTGTACTTCCCGCTGCGCCCTCGCCGCCCGCAGGGTGAGGTGTATCGCCGTTACGATCCGCAAATTAAGCGTACCCTCAGCTTCCGCGTGGCCGACGTGGCGCTGGACGGCGAGCGTTTTACCCGCTGGATGAACAACCCGCGCGTGAACGCCTTCTGGGAGATGGCGGGCCCGCAGGCCGAGCAGGAAAACTACCTGCGCCGTCAGCTCGACTCGACCTACTGCTACCCGGTTATCGGCTGCTTCGACGATCAACCGTTTGGCTATTTTGAACTCTACTGGGCACCGGAAGACCGCATTGGCCGCCACTACCGCTGGCAGCCGTTTGACCGCGGGCTACACATGCTGGTGGGGGAAGAGAACTGGCGCGGCGCGCAGTACATCCGCAGCTGGCTGCGCGGTCTGAGCCACTACCTGTATCTCGATGAACCGCGCACCACGCGCATCGTGGCCGAGCCGCGCTTCGACAACCAGCGCCTGTTCCGTCACCTTTCCTCTGCCGGTTTTGACACGGTGAAAGAGTTCGACTTCCCGCATAAACGCTCGCGCCTCATTATGAGCCAGCGTCACCGCTTCTTCAGCGAGGTGGGCCTGTGAACGCGCTCTGGGAAAAAGTGAACCGCGAGATGGTGGCGAAGATCCTCGCCGAGCTGGAATACGAGCGCACCCTGCGCGCCGAGCCGGTTTCGTCGGACGGCTGGCGCATCGCCATGGGCAACGCGTCCTGGCAGTTTTGCGCCACGCGCGGGATCTGGGGCTGGCTGCATATCGACCCGGACAGCCTGACCACCGCCAGCGGCGATGCCGTCGAAGCGGAAAGCGCGCTGCTGCAGCTGGCGACGGTGCTGGAGATGAGCGACGCGCAAACGGCAGAGCACATGGAGGACCTCTACGCCACGCTGCGCGGCGACATGCAGCTGCTGCAGGCGCGTGACGCGCTGGATGCGGACGCGCTGATCCACCTCGATCCGGACGAATTACAGTGCCTGATGCGCGGTCACCCGAAGTTTATTTTCAACAAAGGTCGCCGCGGCTGGGGGCTGGACGCGCTGCGCCAGTACGCACCGGAGTACCGCGGACGTTTTCGTCTGCACTGGGTTGCCGTTCAGCGAGAGCATCTGGTCTGGAGCAGCGACGCCGATTGCGATATCAGCGCCCTGCTGGCGAGCGCCATGGACAACGCCGAGCGCGCCCGCTTTGACGCCCGCTGGCAGGCGCTGGGCCTCGACGAGAGCTGGCTGCCGGTGCCGCTGCACCCGTGGCAGTGGCAGCAGAAGATCGCCATTCATTTCCTGCCGCAGCTGGCACGCGGTGAGATGGTTGAGCTGGGCGAGTTTGGCGATGAGTACCTGGCGCAGCAGTCCCTGCGCACGCTCACCAACGCCAGCCGTCGCGCGCCGTTTGACATCAAGCTTCCGCTGACGATCTACAACACCTCCTGCTATCGCGGTATTCCGGGCAAATACATTGCCGCCGGGCCGCAGGCCTCGCGCTGGCTGCAGCAGCAGTTTGACACCGACGCTACGCTTGCACGCTCTGGCGCACAGGTGCTTGGCGAACCCGCCGCCGGATATCTGTCGCATCCGGGCTATGCGGCGCTGCCGAAAGCGCCGTACCGCTATCAGGAGATGCTGGGGGTGATCTGGCGCGAGAACCCGTCCTGCTATCTGCAGGAGGGCGAACAGGCGGTGCTGCTGGCGGCGCTAATGGAAACCGACAACGCCGGGCGCCCGCTCATCGACGCGTGGATCAACCGTTCCGGGCTAAGCGCCGACGCGTGGCTGGAAAAGCTGTTTGAAGCAACGGTGATCCCGTTCTATCACCTGCTCTGCCGCTACGGCGTGGCGCTGATTGCCCACGGCCAGAACGTGACGCTGGTGATGAAGGACTACGTCCCGCAGCGCATCCTGCTGAAGGATTTCCAGGGCGATATGCGCCTGGTGGATGAAGATTTCCCGCAGGCGGAAAGCCTGCCGCAACAGGTGAAGGCCGTCACGGCGCGCCTGAGCGCGGATTACATCATCCATGACCTGCAAACCGGCAACTTCGTGACGGTGCTGCGCTTTATTTCACGCCTCACGCTGCAAAGCGGCGTCAGCGAAACGCGTTTCTATCAGATCCTCGCCGGGGTGCTGCACCGCTACATGGCCGCGCATCCGGAGCTTGCGGAGCGCTTTGCGAAGTTCGATCTGTTTAAGCCGCAAATTATTCGGGTGATCCTCAACCCGGTCAAACTGACCTTCTCCGAACACGACGGCGGCAGCCGCATGCTGCCGAACTACGTCACCGACCTTGATAACCCTCTTTTTCTGGCCTCCCGGGAGTCCGCGCAATGAAAACCTATGATTTCATCGGCATTGGTATCGGCCCGTTTAACCTTAGCATCGCCGCCCTCGCAGAAGGGCTGGACGGCTTTAGCTCGCTGTTTCTTGAGCGCAAACCGCACTTTTCCTGGCACCCGGGGATGATGGTGCCGGACTGCCACATGCAAACCAGCTTCCTGAAGGATCTGGTCAGCGCCGTGGAGCCGACCAACCGCCACAGCTTCCTGAACTACCTGGTGCAGCGTAAAAAATTCTACCGCTTCCTGACCACCGAGCAGCGCACCGTTTCACGGGAGGAGTTTGCCGACTACCTGTGCTGGGCGGCGGACAACCTCACCAACCTCGCCTTCAGCCAGCAGGTACAGCAGGTGAGCTTTGATGAGAAAAGCGGCCTGTTTGAGGTAGTGACCCAGCGCGATCGCTTCCTGGCGCGCCACGTCTGCGTGGGGATCGGTAAGCAGATCAACCTGCCGGACTGCGTCACGACGCAGGACGATAGCTGCTTCCACGCCAGCGAGATGATGCTGCGCACGCCGGATCTCGCGGGCAAGCGCGTTACCGTCGTCGGCGGCGGCCAGAGCGGTGCCGACCTGTTCCTGAATATTTTCCGTGGCGAATGGGGCCAGCCGCTGAGTCTGAACTGGGTCTCGCGCCGCAACAACTACAACGCGCTGGATGAAGCCGCCTTTGCTAACGAGTATTTCACGCCGGAGTACGTGGACAGCTTCTCCACGCTCGGTGAAGAGGCGCGTCGTCAAATGCTGCACGAGCAGAAGATGACCTCCGACGGCATCACCACCGAGTCCCTGCTGGCGATTTACCGCGCCATGTACCACCGCTTTGAAGTGCTGCGTGAAAAACCCTGGGCGCACCTGATGCCGTCCCGCTCGGTGACGGCCCTGACGCGCCTGGAAAACGGACAGCGTCTGAGCATACAGCATCACCTCGACGGCGGCCGAGAGCAGCTGGAGAGTGACGTTGTGATCTTCGCCACCGGCTATCGCGCCGTGCAGCCTGCGTTCCTCGCGCCGCTGTCTCACCGCCTGCATCTGGATACGGACGAAGCCTTCTGCATCAACAACGATTTCACCCTCGAATGGGACGGCCCGCAGAGTAACCGCCTGTTTGCCGTGAATGCCGGGATGCACCGTCTCGGCATTGCCGAACCCCAGCTCAGCCTGATGGCCTGGCGCGCGGCACGAATTCTGAATCGCGCGCACGACGACGAGCCGTTTGAGCTGGCTACCACCCCTGGCGTTATCCACTGGCGAAGCACCACCAGCCCGGAGAACAGCCAGGTTTTTAAATCATTAGCAAAAACCACCGAGTACTGACACACACAATCAGGGTCAACATAACAATGAAACGTTCTCATCTTTGGGTTTTAAATCCTTGCCTGCTTGCAATGCTTTCTACCTCTGCGTGGGCGGAAGAACAAAAGGAAGAAAATATCGTGGTCTCCGCCAGCCGCGCGCACCGCAGCGTGGCGGAGATGGCGCAGACCACCTGGGTCATTGAGCGGGCTGAAATTGAGCAGCAGGTTCAGGGCGGGAAAGAGATTAAAGAAGTGCTGGCGCAGCTGATTCCGGGCATGGACGTCAGCAGCCAGGGACGTACCAACTACGGCATGAACCTGCGCGGCCGCTCCATGATGGTGATGGTGGACGGCGTGCGCCTGAACTCGTCCCGCAGCGACAGCCGCCAGCTGGACTCTATCGATCCGTTCAACATTGACCGTATCGAGGTTATCTCCGGCGCCACGTCACTCTACGGCGGCGGCAGCACCGGCGGTCTGGTGAACATCGTCACCAAAAAAGGCCAGCCTGAGACCGAAGTCGAATTCCAGACCGGGGCTAAAAGCGGGTTCAACAGCCACAACGACCACGATGAGAACGTGTCGGCAGCGGTCAGCGGCGGCAACGATAACGCGTCCGGTCGTCTGTCGGTGTCGTATCAGCGCTACGGCGGCTGGTATGACGGCAACGGCGACGAGGTGATCATTGATAACACCCAGACCGGCTTACAGTATTCTGACCGTATCGACGTGATGGGCACAGGCACCCTCAACATCGACGATCACCAGCAGCTGCAGCTGACGACCCAGTACTACAAGAGCGAGTCCGACGGCAAGCATGGTCTCTATCTCGGGAAGAACTTCTCGGCGGTCACGGGGGATGCGACCGCGTACAACAAAGGTAACCTCGATTCTGACCGCGTGCCGGGTACCGAGCGCCATCTGATCAACCTGCAGTACTCCAATACCGACTTCTGGGGCCAGGATCTGGTCGCGCAGATTTACTATCGCGACGAGAGCCTGACCTACTATCCGTTCCCGACCCTGACCAAAGGTGTGGTCACCAGCATCGGCGCGTCGCAGCAGAAAACCGATTTCTACGGCGGCAAGCTGACGCTGAACAGCAAGCCGGTGGACGATTTGACGCTGACCTGGGGTATGGATGCCGACCACGAAACCTTCGACGCCAACCAGCAGTTCTTCAACCTGAAAAAAGCTGCGGCGAGCGGGGGCATGGAGCTGGATAACGCCTACAACGTGGGCCGCTACCCGGGTTATAGCATCACCAACCTCGCCCCGTTCCTGCAGGCCAGCTATGATATTGACGCCATCACCCTGAGCGGCGGCGTGCGCTACCAGTACACCGAGAACAAGGTGGACGACTTTGTCGGTTACACCCAGCAGCAGGCCATCGCTACCGGGAAAGCCACCTCCGCCGACGCGGTGCCGGGTGGGAAAACCGATTACAACAACTTCCTGTTTAACGCCGGGATCCTCGGTCGCCTGACCGAACAGCAGCAGGTGTGGTTTAACTTCTCCCAGGGCTTCGAAATCCCGGACCTGGCGAAGTACTACGGCTCCGGGACCTATCAGCTCAGCAACGGTCACTATCGCCTGCTGAACAGCGTCAACGTCAACGACTCGAAGCTGGACGGTATCAAGGTCAACGCTTATGAGCTGGGCTGGCGCTACACCGGGGATAACCTGCGCACCCAGGTTGCGGCGTATTACTCGCTCTCGGATAAAACCATCACCATCAACAAGACGGACATGACCATCAACCTGGAAGACGACAAGCGTCGTATCTTCGGGGTGGAAGGTCAGGTGGACTATTTCTTCACCGACAGCGACTGGAGCACGGGCGCGAACTTTAACGCCATTAAGTCGGAAACCCGCGAAAACGGGAAATGGGAGAAGCTGACGGTAGACAGCGCCAGCCCGTCGAAAGCCAGCGCGTGGGTCAACTGGGCGCCGGGCGACTGGACCCTGCGCGTGCAGAGCACGCAGACCTTTGACGTCTCTGACGCCGACGGCAAGAAGATCGATGGCTATAACACGGTCGACTTCCTGGGCAGCTACGCCCTGCCGGTGGGTAAAGTCAGCTTCAGCGTGGAGAACCTCCTGGACAAAGACTACACCACCGCCTGGGGCCAGCGCGCGCCGGGGCTGTATAGCCCAACCTACGGTGCACCGGGCCTGTACACCTATAAAGGCCGCGGACGGACGTTTGGTCTGAACTACTCCGTACTGTTCTAATCCTCAGCGCCGCCTGCGGGCGGCGCATTTTGCTGTGTAATTTCGAAGCAAATTTACTATAAAATCAGCGATTTGCTGAAATTGTCGGCAAACGAACAAAAAGCGCGATTTCACCCTTTGACAAGGCGAACTGAGGTCGCTACTATGCGCCTCGTTCAAACGATTCCTCTGTAGTTCAGTCGGTAGAACGGCGGACTGTTAATCCGTATGTCACTGGTTCGAGTCCAGTCAGAGGAGCCAAATTTGAAAAGCCTGCTTTTGAAGCAGGCTTTTTGCTTTTCTGCGTCGGGTAAAATTGTCGGGTGGCGGCTTCGCCTTACCCGACCTACGGGACTGCATCTCTGAAGTTAACTCTGAATCGCATCCAGCCTGGCAATCACCTTAATCTCAAACTTAAATCCGTACAGCCACGTCACGCCGATCCCGGTCAAGGTAGGATAAGGCGCATCCCCCCAATATTCTGGCAGGATACTCCAGATAGCGTCGAGGTTTGACTCGGGATCGACGACAAAGAGGGTCACGTCAACCACGTCAGCGAACGTGCAGCCCGCAGCCGCGAGGACAGCATTAAGATTATCGAAGGCCAGCCTGACCTGCGCTTTCAGATCGGGTTCAGGCGAACCATCCTCGCGACTACCCACCTGCCCCGAAACGAACAAGAAACCGTTGGATTTGATGGCCGGTGAATAGCGATTGCGCTCATAGAGCGCCTGCCGACCGGAGGGGAAAACTGCTTCGCGTGCTGTCATGTTTGTACCTTTGCAATAGGGCAAAATCAGCCCGTGAACATACAGACACTTTACAGGTGCAGGTTCGGGCGGATAAACAAGCGACTTTGTCCATCATTGTTTGTAATATCCAAACAATCGGTGAAAAGAGAGGATAAGGGATGGATCGTTTCGACGCGATGCGCGCCTTTGCTCGCGTGGTTGAGGCAGGTAGCTTCACAAAGGCTGCCCAAACGCTTCATATGAGCAAAACCACGGTGACGCAGCTCATTCAGCAGCTGGAAGCGCGCCTGCGCGTCAAATTGCTCCATCGCACCACCCGAAGGCTCGGTGTGACCCCCGATGGCGCGGTCTACTACGAACGCGTCATCCGCCTGCTGGCAGACATGGAAGATGCTGAAAACAGCCTGTCCAGCGCGACGATGACGCCCAGGGGACGGCTACGGGTAGACGTGCCCAGTCCGCTGGCCCGCCTCATCCTGGTGCCGGCGCTACCGGCTTTACATGCACGCTACCCGGATATCCAGTTCGATATGGGCGTGAGCGACCGGGTGGTGGATCTGATCGGCGACAACGTGGATTGCGTCCTGCGCGGTGGCGAAATCAACGACCAGTCCCTGATCGCACGCCATGTCGGCGATTTGCACATCGGCGTTTACGTCGCACCGAGCTATGTGGAACGCCTCGGCGCCCCTGCGCACCCGCGAGAGCTGGAAAACACCGACCATCGCATTGTAGGGTTCTTGTCCTCGCGCACCGGTAAGATTGATCCTCTGGTACTGCGCAGTGAGAGTGAACATATTGACATCACGGGCAGCTATGTCCTTGCCGTGGATGATGGCAATGCTTACCTCGAAGCTGGGTTAGCCGGGTTAGGCGTGATTGCGCTGCCGGTCTATATGGCAGAAGCGCATCAGGCTTGTGGTTCCTTGATTCGGCTATTCGAACATTGGCGTATTAAGCCAATGCCCCTGTACCTGGCATTTCCGCCTAACCGCCACGTCAACGCCAGACTGCGCGTTTTTATTGATTGGATCGTTGAATTGATGCAGCAGCATGTCCCTAATTCCAATAATAAGTCACTCCCTCCCAGCCCCTGATTCGCTCATTAGGGTTGGTTACTTTCCACAGCACTCACCGCTCGCCGCCAGGCACGATCTCTTTCTCAAGACCCGCATTCATGCACCACGTTTTCCACGATTCCATGGAAAAAATAAGATCACTTTTTGCAATGTCAGACGGCGTAGCGGGCAGCACGCCGTCGTTATAGCCCGGTGCGGCCACTACAATGAGCTCATCGGAAAAAAGATAATGACTTTCGCTCCCTTCCCAGTTTCCCTGCCCCATCCATATCGCGATATCTATCCCTTCCTGCTGCAGGCGCTGGCCTGGATCCGCAGGGTGATAAGCGGATATTTCGCCCGTAAACGAGCCAGTTGCGGTAATAACCAGTGTCATCCAAATGACGGCACCATCGCCAGCATCACGCAGCCAAGACGGGCGACGGCTTCAAAGCTTCGCAAACTGACAATGGGTGGGAAATCCGACATGAAAGTACTTCCTTATCTGCGCTGGATATACAGCGGCAACCTGACCATATGTCAGTAATACTGACCCTTACGGTAAGATACTGAAGAAATAGATTACTGCAGGCGCGTCCGGTCACCACAGTGCCCAATCAGGTGCCATTACCAGCACGGTTGTCTGGACGTTTATGCAGCCGATGATCCAGCACGTCGTTAGTGCAGCGGAGTTAAGCTCGATCCAGTCGCTTGCCAAATCATTCGAATCACAGGCGGTCTTTAGAAAATACCCATTCAGCTAAGTGGCGAGCCCGGTAAGCGCAGCACCACCGGGCAAACCCGCACCTAAATCTGATAATCAATCGCCACTTCTTCTGGCTCCATCACCTGCCGTTTAATCTCATCCACCGACAGCCCGGCGTTGCAGAGCTCGATAAAGCGCCACACATAGTTACGCTGCAGCTGCCCGCGCTTCAGGCCAAGCCATACGGTGTTGGCGTCAAACAGATGACGCGTGTCAAGACGCACCAGGTTCCCGTCCTCGCGTTCTCCGCTGGACTGTTCCGCCACCAGGCCAATACCCAGACCCAGCTCGACGTAGGTTTTGATGACGTCAGAGTCCTGCGCGCTCAGCACGATGTCGGGCGTTAACCCTTTACGATTGAAGGCTTCATCTATACGCGAGCGTCCCGTGATCCCCTGGCGATAAGTAATGAGCGGCCATTTCGCAATGTCTTCCAGCGTCAGGGGAGAGACCTGATTCAGAGGATGATCGACCGGGAGCAGTAAGCTGTGATACCAGCGGAACCAGGGGAACGCCACCAGCAGCGGGTCGTTGCTCAGGCGTTCGCTGGCGATACCGATATCCGCCCCACCGTTTTGCAGCAGCACTTCAATTTCCTGCGGCGTGCCCTGGATAAGCTCCAGACGCACCTCCGAAAAAAGTTCGCGGAACGCCTTAATCACCGGCGGCAGGCTGTAGCGCGCCTGGGTGTGGGTGGTGGCGATGGTGAGCACGCCCGAGGCGTCATTGGTGAAGAGATCCGCCAGGCGACGCACGTTGCTGGCCTCGTTGAGGATCCGCTCAGCGATGGTGAGCAATGCCTTACCCGGCTCCGTCATGCCGAGCAGCCGCTTGCCGCGACGGATAAAGATCTCTATGCCCAGTTCCTCTTCCAGCTCGCGGATATGGCGGCTGACGCCGGACTGGGAGGTATAAAGCATATTGGCGACCTCGGTCAGGTTGTAGTCCCGCCTGGCCGCCTCACGGATAATTTTAAGCTGCTGGAAATTCACGATTCACTCCGGCACATCTGACATAGCTCTATTGTTAGAGTCAGCCGAGCTGCAGAACAAATAATAAAAACCAGCATCTTATGCTTTTATGGAATATCAGCTCACGAGCTGGAGCTCACGGTTCTCAAGCGATGGCTTGCTGACCAGCGACATCAGAATCTCTTTTACCGCCTGCGCCTGTGGCGACAGCGAACCGCGTGCGGACATGTTCAGCGACAGCGGCAGGCTCATGGAAGGCGTGGTGATCCGCGCCATCCAGCCGTTTGCCGCGCTGCACAGCGAACGCGCGGCGGATTCCGGCAGCACGGTGACGCCCATGCCGCTGGCAATGGCTGCGGTCAGCGTGGAGATCGAGTCAATTTCGCCGATGATTTTGGCCGTCAGGCGGCGCAGGGAGAACGCTTCGTCCACGCGCACGCGCACGGCGCTGTAGTCGCGCGGCAGATAGAGGTTCATCTCTGCCACGGCGGTAAGGTCTACGCTCTGGCCCGGACAGTCGCGGGTGCCCACGAGGTAGAGATCTTCTTTCAGCAGCGGCTGGCTGGTGATCCCGGCCACCGGGGAGCGATCGTAAAGCACCGCCATGTCCAGCTGGCCGTTGAGCAGTTTGTCATTCAGTACGGACCCGCTGTTTTCGTGCAGGTACACCAGCACTTCAGGCAGCTCAGCGCGAACGGCCTGCAGCAGCGGCATGGTAATAGAGGACGCGGCTGTTCCCGGCGCCAGGCCAATAGAAACGTGTCCGCTCAGGGTCTGGCCCACGTTATTCACCGCCAGCTGCGCCTGCTCGCACTGGCGCAGAATCGTACGGGCATGGGTATAGAGAATTTTTCCGGCTTCCGTTGGCGTGACGCCGCGTTTGGTACGGATCAACAGCTGCTGATCCATCTCGCCTTCCAGAGTAGCCACCTGCTGGCTCAGCGCAGGCTGCGCGATATGCAGCACTTCTGCCGCTTGAGTCAGGCTGCCGATATCGACGATTTTTACGAAGTATTTCAGTCGTCTTAAGTTCATTTTGCCCCCTGTTCGAAATGCTGTGCCGGAACCGGCTGTCGTTGTTGAACAGGTTTTGCAATATGAATGCCACTTTTACCAGGCGGTCTGAATTGGGCGCTAAGCGCCTGAAAATAAGGAAACCTAATCATGGAGGGGGGTTTCATTACCGAAACAGCAGTTTATGATCTGCCCCATTAGAGGTATATCCGCACCAAAGCGGTGCATTCCGCTGTCAAAAACAGCACTTTGCCGATTTTGTCAGCAAACGATCAAAAGGCGGCGATCCACCCTTTGACAAGGTGAACGCAGGTCGATAATATGCGCCCCGTTCACACAATTCCTCTGTAGTTCAGTCGGTAGAACGGCGGACTGTTAATCCGTATGTCACTGGTTCGAGTCCAGTCAGAGGAGCCAAATTTGAAAAGCCTGCTTTTAAAGCAGGCTTTTTGCTTTTCTGCGTCGGGTAAAATTTCGGGTGGCGGCTGCGCCTTACCCGACCGACAAAAACCTCGAATCGTAGGCCGGGTAAGGCAACGCCGCCACCCGGCGAAAATGTCCTCAATTGCCGAGCTTCACCGGCATCCCCGACCGCCGTTCCAGCTCAGCACCTGCACCTTCGTTGATCAACTCTGTCCGCAGCGCGGCCGATATCGGCAGCGGCACTTTCCGGGTCGATTCAAATTCCGCGCGGTTACGTGATAACGGCTCGTGAACCTCCACCCAGCGGCTGCCGTCCGGTTCCGTGGTGACTTTAACGGGCCGATCGATAAGCTGTACGCGGGTGCCGACGGGAACATTATCGAAAAGGTATTTGATGTCGTTATTGCGCAGACGAATACAGCCCTGGCTCACCCGCAGCCCGATGCCGAAATTGGAGTTTGTGCCGTGTATGGCATACAGCCTGCCGATATAGATCGCATACAGCCCCATCGGGTTATCCGGCCCGGCGGGCACGAAGGCAGGCAGCGTTTTTCCCTCTGCCGCATAGGCACGGCGCGTATTGGGCGTCGGAGACCAGGTAGGTCCCACCTGCTTACGTTCAACCGCCGTTACCCAGTTACGCGGGGTTTCGCGCCCGGCCTGACCGATGCCGATGGGCAGCACTTCAACAGTATTGCTGCCCGGCGGGTAATAGTAGAGACGCATTTCCGCCACGTTAACGACAATCCCCTCGCGAACGGTGTCGGGCAAAATCAGCTGCTGGGGAATGACCAGCCGGGTGCCGGATTTGGGCAAAAAAGGATCCACGCCCGGGTTCGCTTCCAGCATATTGCTCAACCCCTGCCCGTACTGCGCGGCAAACGCCTCAAGCGGTAACGTATTATGATCCGGCACGGTAATGACCTGCGAGCTCCCCACCAGGCGACTGCCCGTCGGCGGTAAAGGATAGCTCACCGCCTGCACGCTCTGGCTGATGAGTAACGCAGCAAGACAGCCCAACGCCTTTTTACGACACATATTCCCTTCCTCAGTCGCTTCGCTCTTTAGTAAGCATAGCGTAGCCGTTTTGCATTACCCATCAGGAAATAAAATCAGTTTGCACAGGCCCCCTGTCGCGGTAGTCTCATAGGTTCCGTTTATATGACGGCCGCTATGTGAGTGACCTTTTCTTATACCAATAATTAAAAATCAGTGCAGACAGGACAACTATGGACTCCACTCTCACCTCCACACATCCCAACGAGGAGACACCTTCGCTCAATCGTGCCCGCCGCGCCGCACTCGGCAGCTTCGCGGGTGCCGTCGTCGACTGGTATGATTTTCTGCTCTACGGCATTACCGCCGCGCTGGTGTTTAACCGCGAATTTTTTCCGCAGGTCAGCCCCGCGATGGGCACCCTCGCCGCGTTTGCCACCTTCGGCGTCGGTTTTCTGTTTCGCCCGCTGGGCGGGGTGATCTTCGGCCACTTTGGTGACCGCCTCGGCCGCAAGCGCATGCTGATGCTTACCGTCTGGATGATGGGGATCGCCACGGCGCTGATTGGCATTCTCCCGTCGTTTTCCGCGATTGGCTGGTGGGCACCGGCATTGCTGGTGACATTACGGGCGATTCAGGGCTTCGCCGTGGGCGGTGAATGGGGCGGCGCGGCGCTGCTATCCGTTGAGAGCGCGCCCAAAAATAAGAAAGCGTTTTACAGCAGCGGCGTGCAGGTCGGATACGGCGTGGGTCTGCTCCTTTCTACCGGGCTGGTCTCCTTGATCAGCCAGCTCACCACCGACGAGCAGTTCCTGAGCTGGGGCTGGCGCATTCCGTTCATCTTCAGCATCGTGCTGGTCATCGCCGCGCTGTGGATCCGTAACGGCATGGAGGAGTCGGCAGAGTTCGAAAAGCAGCAGGAAAAACCGGCCGTCAAAAAAAGGCTGCCGGTCATGGAGGCACTCGTCCGGCATCCTGGCGCTTTTCTGAAAATTATTGCCCTGCGCCTGTGTGAACTGCTGACGATGTATATCGTCACGGCGTTTGCCCTGAACTACTCGACGCAGAACCTCGGCCTGCCGCGTGAACTGTTCCTGAATATCGGCCTGGTGGTTGGCGGGATCAGCTGCCTGACCATCCCCTGCTTCGCCTGGCTGGCGGACCGCTTTGGCCGCCGTCGCGTCTATATCACCGGGGCGCTGGTGGGCACCCTCAGCGCCTGGCCATTCTTTATGGCGCTGGAGGCGCAGTCGATCTTCTGGATTGTCTTCTTCGCCATCATGCTCGCCAACGTCGCTCACGACATGGTGGTCTGCGTCCAGCAGCCGATGTTTACCGAACTGTTCGGCGCCAGCTACCGCTACAGCGGCGCGGGCGTGGGCTACCAGGTCGCAAGCGTGGTCGGCGGCGGGTTTACGCCATTTATTGCCGCCGCGCTGGTGACCTTCTCCGGCGGAAACTGGCACAGCGTGGCGATTTATCTGCTGGCCGGTTGCCTGCTCTCTGCTGCGACGGCGCTGGTGATGAAAGAGCCCCGCCACACCTGATCGCCCTTTTGTTTCACAGGCGTGTGACATACTATCGGGTAGAGTCGCACACCTGTGGAACAAGGAGACAGAGATGAATAATAAGGGCTCCAGCCTGACCCCGGCTCAGGCGCTGGAAAAACTCGACGCGCTGTATGAACAGTCCGTCAATGCGCTGCGCAGCGCCATCAGCGAATATATCGATACAGGGAAACTTCCCGACCAAAAGGCCAGAAACGAGGGCCTTTTTGTTTATCCATCGCTCTCTGTGACCTGGGACGGCAGCGCCAGCACGACGCCAAAAACCCGCGCCTACGCCCGTTTTACCCACTCCGGCTGCTACAGCACCACCGTCACCCGCCCGGCCCTGTTCCGCCCGTATCTTGAAGAACAACTTACGCTGTTGTACCAGGATTACGGCGCGCACATTGCCGTTGAGCCCTCGCAGCATGAGATCCCCTATCCGTACGTAATTGACGGTTCGGCGTTAACCCTTGACCGTTCCATGAGCGCGGGGCTGACCCGCCACTTCCCGACGACGGAACTGTCGCAGATTGGCGATGAGACCGCCGACGGGATTTATCACCCGGCAGAATTTTCTCCTCTGTCGCACTTTGACGCCCGCCGGGTCGATTTCTCCCTGGCGCGACTGCGCCACTACACCGGTACGCCCGCTGAACATTTTCAGCCGTTCGTGCTCTTTACCAACTACACCCGCTACGTCGACGAGTTTGTCCGCTGGGGCTGCAGCCAGATCCTCGACCCGGAAAGCCCGTATATTGCGCTCTCCTGCGCGGGCGGGATCTGGATCACCGCAGAGACCGAAGCCCCCGAGCAGGCCATCTCCGATCTGGCATGGAAAAAGCATCAGATGCCGGCCTGGCACCTGATCACCGCCGACGGTCAGGGCATTACGTTGATTAACATTGGCGTCGGCCCCTCGAACGCCAAAACCATCTGTGACCATCTGGCGGTGCTGCGCCCGGACGTGTGGCTGATGATTGGCCACTGCGGCGGCCTGCGTGAAAGCCAGCTGATTGGCGATTACGTGCTCGCCCACGCCTATCTGCGCGATGACCATGTGCTTGATGCGGTGCTGCCGCCGGATATCCCGATCCCGAGCATCGCCGAAGTACAGCGTGCGCTGTATGACGCCACCAAAGCGGTCAGCGGCATGCCGGGCGAAGAAGTTAAGCAGCGCCTGCGCACCGGTACGGTCGTCACGACGGATGACCGCAACTGGGAGCTGCGTTACTCAGCCTCCGCGCTGCGGTTCA
Source organism: Enterobacter sp. EC_64 (assembly GCF_019584165.1). NCBI lineage: Bacteria > Pseudomonadati > Pseudomonadota > Gammaproteobacteria > Enterobacterales > Enterobacteriaceae > Enterobacter > Enterobacter sp. EC_64. The sequence continues at coordinate 113,542 of NZ_VDAS01000005.1, read as the reverse complement.
ACCTGAGCCGCGCGGTGGCCATTGATATGGAGAGCGCCACCATCGCCGCACAGGGCTATCGCTTCCGCGTCCCGTACGGCACGCTGCTGTGCGTCTCCGATAAGCCGCTGCACGGCGAAATTAAGCTACCGGGCCAGGCCAACCGTTTCTATGAAGGGGCCATCTCAGAGCATCTGCAAATTGGCATTCGCGCCATCGACCTGCTTCGGGCGGAAGGTGACAGACTGCATTCCCGCAAGCTGCGCACCTTCAACGAGCCGCCGTTCCGCTAATAACGATAAGGAATAACCATGTCCAGCACATCTCCGCTCTCTGCCCTGCGCCACTGGCTTGAGGCCAGCCATCTCGACGGGATGATCGTCCCGCGTGCGGATGCGTGGCAGAGCGAATACTGCGCGCCCTACGACGAAAAGCTGGCCTGGCTGACGGGCTTTGACGGTTCTGCCGGCGTCGCGCTGGTACTGAAGGATAAAGCGCTGCTGTTCGTCGACGGGCGCTATCAGGTGCAGGCCCGCGTTCAGGTGAATCTGGACGAGATTGAAATTCACCACCTGCACAACGAGCCGCTGGCTGAATGGCTGGCAGAAAACGTGGAGGCAGGCACGCGCATCGGTTTTGACGCACTGCTGATGACCAATACGGAGTTTGAGCAACTGTCCGCCACGCCGTGCAAGCTGGTACCGCTGAAGGCTTCGCCGTTTGACGCCTTATGGACCGATCGCCCTGCCGCACCGGCGGGGCTTATTCGTGAAATGCCGGTTGAAGTAAGCGGTGAAAGCAGCGAGGACAAACGTCAGCGCGTTGCCGCCGTGCTGGCCGCGAACAATGCTGATTATCTGGCCGTTACGCTGCCGGATAACATTGCATGGCTGCTCAACGTAAGGGGCTCAGATATCCCAACCAGTCCGGTACCGCTCTCATTTGCCCTGCTGAGTCGTGACGGCCACGTTGAGTGGTTTGTAAACGACAACAAGCTCGGCGCCCTGCCTGAAGAGGTGCGCAATGCGTTTACGATTGCGCCGCAGGACGCCTTCATCGAACGCGGTCAGCAGATTGCTGCAGGCAAACGGGTGATGGTTGATGCCGATTCCGCTCCGGTCGCCCTGCGCTTTGCCATTGAACCACGGGGAGAGATTGTCTGGCGAACCGATCCCATCACCCTGATGAAGGCCACCAAAAACCCGATCGAGCTGGCTGGGTATCGCGCGTGCCATCACCAGGACGGTGCCGCCTGGGTCAACTTCCTGGCCTGGCTGAGCCGCGAAGTGCCGCTGCGCGAGGCGGCAGGAAATCCGCTCACCGAGCTGGAAGTGCAGGCGCAGCAGCTCGCGTTCCGTAAACAGCAGCCCGGGTTTATCGAGCAAAGCTTTGCGACCATCTCCGCCTCTTCGAGCAATGCGGCGATGTGCCACTATCATTCGAGCGAGGCCAGCAACAAGCCCATCGGCCATGATCATTTTTACCTGAACGATTCCGGCGGTCAGTACGTTAATGGCACCACCGACGCCACGCGCACGCTGGCATGGGGTAAGGTCGACCCGCAGCAGCGCCTGCACTACACCGCCGTGCTGAGAGGCTTTCTGTCGCTCATTACCCTGCAGTTCCCCTCTGGCACTCAGGGGCATCAGCTGGATGCCTTCGCGCGTCGTCCGCTGTGGGAGATGGGGCTGGATTACGATCACGGCACAGGGCATGGCGTGGGGCATCAGCTTCTGATCCATGAGAATCCGCATCGCATCGCCAAAAAGGTCAACCCGTGGCCGCTGGTGGCGGGCAATATCATGACGATTGAACCTGGCTACTATCTGGGCGATAGCCACGGGATTCGCATTGAAAACCAGGTGGAGATTGTGGAGAGCCGTCCGGGATTCTGTAAATTTGCCTCGCTGACGCTGATCCCGATTGATTTAAGCCAGGTCGAGCTGGATCTGTTGAGCGAACAGGAAAAAGCGTGGCTGGATGCGTATCACCAGCAGGTGCGTGAGGCCCTGTCACCACGGGTGAACAGCGATGCGCGTTCGTGGCTGGAAGAGGCGACGGCACCGGTTCGTGTGAACGGATAGTGCGGCTTTTGCCGGGTGGCGGCTTCGCCTTACCCGGCCTACGATTCGAGGTTTTTGTAGGTCGGGTAAGGCGAAGCCGCCACCCGACAATTTTACCCGACGCAGAAAAGCAAAAAGCCTGCTTTAAAAGCAGGCTTTTCAAATTTGGCTCCTCTGACTGGACTCGAACCAGTGACATACGGATTAACAGTCCGCCGTTCTACCGACTGAACTACAGAGGAATCGTGTGAACGGGGCGCATATTATCGATGCTCCCCCATGATGTCAAAGGCAGAATGCATATTTCCGATCGTTTGCCGATTTATTCTCCACTTCGCACAATTGTCAGGCATTTTTCCGCGGGTATTTCCACAGCCAGCGCCCGCTGACCATGCGCCAGTAGAACAGCGCGCCCCGTACGGCCCAGTCCAGGAACATACCCAGCCAGACGCCGACTACGCCCCATCCGAGCATCACCCCGAGCGTATACCCCGCCACAACGCGACATCCCCACATGCCGAGCATCGACACCCACATCGCAAAGCGGGCGTCACGCGCGCCCTTCAGCCCGGCTGGCAGTACCCATGAGGCCGCCCAGATGGGCATAAAGGCCGCATTGAGCCAGATGAGGATTTTAACGACCTCTTTAACGTCCTCTTCGTGGGTATAGAACGAGGCCATCAGCCCGGCAAACGGCGCGGTTCCCCAGGCAATCACGGTCAGTCCAATGGTCGACAGCCAGAAAACGTGGCGCAGCTGCCGCTCAGCCTGGCCGATCTGCCCTTTCCCGAGCCGTTTCCCGGTAATGATAGTCGAGGCCGAACCCAGCGCGTTACCCGGCAGGTTAATCAGCGAGGCGATAGAAAAGGCGATGAAGTTACCGGCGATAACGTCGGTGCCCATCCCGGCGACAAACATCTGCGTCAGCAGCTTCCCGCCGTTAAACAGCACCGACTCAATACTGGCGGGAATGCCGATCCCCATCACTTCCCAGATAATGGCGAAGTTAAAGGGGCGGAAATAGCTCTTCAGCGTGAGGCGCAGCGAGGGGGTGATCCCCGCCATCAGCACCCCGATAATCGCCGCCGCACCGATATAGCGTGAAATGGTTAGCCCCAGTCCGGCGCCGACGAACCCCAGCCCGTCCCACGAGAACACGCCGTAGATCAGCACGCTGCTGATGATGATATTCAGGATATTCATTCCGCCGTTGATCAGGAGCGGAATTTTGGTGTTACCTGCCCCGCGCAGCGCGCCGCTGCCAATCAACGCGATAGCCGCCGCCGGATAGCTGATGACGGTCATCTCCAGATAGGTCAGCGCCAGGTCTTTGACCTCGTTCGTGGCTTCCCCGGCGACAAAATCGATAATCTCTTTACCGAAATAGTGAATCACCGCCGCCAGAACAATCGAAAAGACAGTCATGATCATCAGCGACTGGCGGGCTGCCTCGCGCGCACGTTTGGGATCGAGCTTGCCGAGGCTAAAAGCCACCACCACCGTCGTCCCGAGATCGATGGCAGCAAAAAATGACATCACCACCATGTTAAAGCTGTCCGCCAGCCCGACCCCCGCCATCGCCTCTTTCCCCAGCCAGCTCACCAGGAAGGTGCTCAGTACCCCCATCAGCAGAACGCAGGTATTTTCCAGAAAGATAGGCACAGCAAGAGGGGTGATTTCACGCCAGAACAGGACACGATAGCTTTTACGTTTTGCATACCATGGCGTGCGCGCGATCGCCTGGCGTAAGGAGGCAGTGACGTTCAAAATGGACCTTAGCGAGAAAAGTTGAAACTCCATTTCAAATGATGGGGGACAAATGCTAATCCTGCAAAGTATTTTCCTGAAAAAAGATGTGTGGAATTACAACAAACTGACGACAGAATCAGCAATCAGTCGATTTTCCCTAAGATCAGGTTTGACAAAAGTTTTTTCGCCGCTAAGATAAGCCTCCACAACGATTCCTCTGTAGTTCAGTCGGTAGAACGGCGGACTGTTAATCCGTATGTCACTGGTTCGAGTCCAGTCAGAGGAGCCAAATTTAAAAAGCCTGCTTTTAAAGCAGGCTTTTTGCTTTGCGGATGAGGGAAAATGAACGCTCTGTTTGTCTACGGCACGCTGCGTCCGGGCCATTCTAATGCGCATATCCTTGAAAACATCGGCGGTGAATGGCTGGCCGGTTTCGTCTCCGGTACGTTCTACGAACGCGGCTGGGGTGCGGCGGCAGACTTTCCCGGGATTGTCCTCCACTCCGATGGACCGCGCGTCGAAGGCTATCTGTTTATCTCTGATAACCTTTCCGCACACTGGCAAATGCTGGATGAGTTTGAAGACGGCTATGACCGGGTTGAGGTCACGGTGACCACCACTGAAGGTAAGCAGGTTCAAGCCTGGATTTATCAGCTACAGCCACGTTCTGAGTCATAAAAAAAGGCTCTCTGTCACCAGAGAGCCTTTTTCACGATTCGCTGCGATTACTCGCTTTTTGCTTCGCCGTTTTTGATTTCGCCCATCACTTTCAGCTTCTTAGAGATGTCGCGACGCTCTTTGGACAGTTCAGCGTTTTTGATGATGTAATCATCAACACGGTCTTCATAGTCGCTCTTCATGCTGGCGATGATGCCCTGAATAGCTTCAACGCTCATGCCTGGCTTGATATAGTCGCTCAGGTTGTCGAGCAGCAGAACACGTTTCTGGTTGTCACGGATCTTCTTCTCAACGTCCTGGATTTCACGCTGCAGCTTGTTTTTGCGGCGGAACAGGCGGACGAATTCCAGAACATCCTGGAACGAAGGCTTGGTAGTTTCCATTTTTACACCCCTGATAATGTGAGATTCGGATTCGTTAAAGCAACCGTTGTAACAATAACCTTACTGACAGCGGCTGCGAATGACAATGAGTATATCGTTTAAACCTATCATAACCCCAATTGCTGCTGAATCGAAGCAGCAGGCGTCACATCCGCGTTTTATTTGCGCAGCGCCCGACAAATCAGATGCGATAGCAGCTCAAGCTGTCGCGCCAGTTCCATACTCAGCCAGACATAGCCATGAATGGGCGTTTCCGCCACGTTATCGCCCTGCCGCTCATTGATTAACTGCTTCAGCTCCGCAACGATCTCATTCAGCCGCTCGCTGTTTGCCAGTATCGGCTGCGGGTTACCTTCGTAGAGCGCATGAGCGATGGTCAACAGCGTTTGCTGCGTCATCTGCTGGGTCTCTTTGAGGGTCTGCGCGTTAAGCATCAACAGATGGCTCGGGCGAGAGGCCCAGTGCGCGTTGATTTGCAGTTCAAGCATGCACACCAGGTTGCGGCTTACCGTCTGGATGGCTTCGAAAATCGCTTTCTGAATATGGGTCTCTTTGCTGGCGGGCGTGATCAGGCCGCGCATTTTGACCACGTCGTTGAGGATGGTTTGCAGATGCTTTTCCAGCCGGGGGCGTTCAACCAGATTAGGGGAAAAACCGGCCTGATAGACGCGGTTAAACGCGGTGACATAGTTGGCCATCTGGATACGCCAGTGCAGAAAAGCCCGCTGCGGCCAGATGCCGGTAAACAGCATGGCGAGCAGTGAACCCAGAATGACATCCCCGCTTCGCCACAGCGCCGTGGTCATATCTCCGGCGGGTGCGCCGACCACCACCGCAAGCGTGATACCAATCAGCAGCGCCTGATAAGGACGCTTACCCAACGCCAGCCAGCCGCACAAGAACATGGCGGCACCGCACCATATCAGCATGACCGGGAACGAGATAAGCTCCAGCTTCAGGGCGATTAGCCCCAGGGCCGAACCTAACACGGTCCCGCCAATACGCTCGAAGGCGCGCGGGACAACGTTGCCCCAAAACGAGATGGGCCCCATCACCACCACCAGCGTGATCAGCGGCCACGTCCCTTCCGGAACCTCCAGCAAACGCACCAGTACAAACGTCAATACGAATGCCAACGCGATGCGACACCCGTGCACCACGCGGTAGTGTTTATACAACCGAATTTCAAAAGGGGTTAATGATTTGTCGGGACGCACACCCGCTCTCCAGCTACACGGCAAATCACAATTGTACTGTGTTTTCAGCCGGGCGGAACGGTCCCGGCTGAAAAACCCTTTATTCAGCAGGCCTAAACCGGTTTGTGCTCTACCGCGATATACATTTCAATATCCCAGTAGCCGTCCGCGTTGCCGTCATTCAGGTAGCGCTCGAAGCAGGGTTTGAGCGCCATCTGATACGTATTGTCCTGCAGCAGGGAATTGAAGAACTGATACCACGGCGTGGCAAAGTCGTAGTTTTCCACACGCGCCGTCGCTACGGCATAATCCCCTCCCGCGATTTCCGTCATCATGACGCCTTCGCTGTTTTCCGGGATAACAAAATCGTCCGGTACGGTAACGGCCGTATCGCAGCGCAGTTTTTCGGCCGGGACCTCATCCGGGTTATCGTAGTAGACCGCCACCCACTCCAGCGGCTCAATGTGACGCCCATCGACCCACATGACCAGCTGTTCAAAGCCCTGTTTTACCGTGTGTTCCCAAGGACCGACCAAATGAAAACCGGCAATCTTACGTTTCTGTTGCTGCGTAATGCTGTAGTCCATGCTGCCTCCGCTTATCACTGTATATTTATACACTATAAAACTGGATTATCATTATCAGCAAACAAGGAGTGTTTATTATGTGAGCAGACTCGCAACCCTGCCAGTCTGCTCATCGGCGGTTAAAGCGTGTGATGCAGATAATCGCTCAGACGAGAGAACAGGCCGCCTTTATCAACGGCTTCCAGCGTGACCAGCGGCCAGTGGGCTACCACCTTGTCGCGATCGTAAAGCTGGATCTCCCCGACACGCTGATGCGCGGCAATCGGCGCTTCCAGCTCTTTTTTATCCAGCACGTATTTGGCTTTGATGTTGGGCACCTCCGCTTTCGGCAAGGCCAGCCAGAAGTCCTGGTCGGTGCCCAGTTTTACCTGCTCCTTGTCGCCGTACCAGATGCGCTCCGTTCCCACTTTTTTTCCGTTATGCAGGATCTGCACCGTATCGAAATTCTGCTGCCCCCAGTGCAGCAGTTTTCGGGCCTGGTCCTCACGCCCTTTCGGGCTGTCCGCTCCCATTACAACGGCAATCAAACGACGCTGACCGTCAACAGCAGACGCAATCAGGTTAAAGCCGGCCCCCGAGGTATGCCCCGTTTTCAGCCCGTCTACGTTCATGGTCTTATCCCACAGCAGGCCGTTACGGTTCTGCTGGGTGATCCCGTTCCAGGTCAGGCTCTTTTCGCTGTACATATGATAAAACTCGGGCTCACCGTGGATAATGGCCCGGGAGAGAACGGCCAGGTCATACGCCGAGCTATGCTGGCCCGGCGCGTCCAGCCCGTGGACGGTTTCGAAGTGGGTATCACGCAGGTTCAGCTTCTGCACATAGTCGTTCATCATCTTCACGAACTGCGGCTGCCCGCCCGCCACGTGATCGGCCAGCGCCACGCAGGCGTCGTTGCCGGAATCGACAATCAGGCCGCGGCTCAGATCGCGCACGGTGACGCGATCGCCCTCCTTCAGGAACATCAGCGATGAACCGTCAAACACCGGGTTCCCTTTTGCCCAGGCATCACGCCCTACGGTGACGATGTCATCCGGGGTAATGCGGTGGCTATCAATGGCCCGATCCACTACATAACCCGTCATCAGCTTGGTCAGGCTCGCCGGATTACGTTGTTGATGTTCGTTGCCCGCCGTTAAAATCTGACCAGTCGTGTAATCCATCAGCACCCAGGAGCCAGCCTGAATGGCCGGAGGCTGCGGCGAAAAATCCAGTGGTTCGGCCGCAAAAGCAGATGAGACACTCGAAGCGAGTAAAGAAACAGCAATAAACAGACGGCGTTTCAACGGTATATCCTCAGGTCATTAAAAATCGATGACCTTTTTACGGGAGTTCTGATGTCGTTACCTGGCTTAATTGCAAAAAAATGTGACAGAACGCAGATTTTTCTCTGAAGCTGGCGCGCAAATTTGCGACGCGGCGGTGCTTTTTATTCGGTCTGACCCGCACGATCGTTTACCATAGTGACGTCATTTTTTAACAGGATGGTATTACTGGTGTCTGACTCTGCCGCTCGCCCGACTTTTTTGTTCCACGACTACGAAACCTTTGGCACGCATCCGGCGCTGGACCGACCGGCGCAGTTTGCCGCCATCCGTACCGACGACGAATTCAACATCATCGGCGAGCCTGAGGTCTTTTACTGCAAGCCAGCGGATGATTACCTGCCGCAGCCCGGCGCGGTGATGGTCACCGGGATCACCCCGCAGGAAGCGCGGGAAAAAGGCGTTAACGAGGCAGAATTCGCCCGCCGCATCCACGACCTGTTTACCGTTCCCAATACCTGCGTGGTCGGTTACAACAACATCCGCTTCGATGACGAAGTGACGCGCAACATCTTCTATCGCAACTTCTACGATCCCTATGCCTGGAGCTGGCAGAACCGCAATTCACGCTGGGATTTACTCGACATCATGCGCGCCTGCTACGCCCTGCGTCCTGAGGGCATTCACTGGCCGGAAAATGAGGAAGGTCTGACAAGCTTCCGGCTGGAACACCTGACGCGCGCCAACGGTATCGAGCACAGCAATGCCCACGACGCGATGGCGGACGTATATGCCACCATTGCCATGGCAAAGCTGGTGAAAAGCGCACAGCCCCGGCTGTTTGAGTATCTGCTGAGCCATCGCAGCAAGCAGAAGCTTATGACCCTTATCGACGTACCGCAGATGAAACCTCTGGTGCATATTTCCGGCATGTTTGGCGCCTGGCGCGGCAATACCAGCTGGGTTGCGCCGCTGGCGTGGCACCCGGATAACCGTAATGCGGTTATCATGGTGGACCTGGCGGGCGATATTTCACCGCTGCTCGAACTCGACAGCGATATCCTGCGCGAACGTTTGTACACGCCAAAAAATGAACTCGGCGATCTGCCCGCGGTGCCGGTCAAACTGGTGCACATAAATAAATGTCCGGTACTCGCTCAGGCGAACACGCTGCGCCCGGAAGATGCTGACAGGCTGGGCATTAACCGCCAGCACTGCCTCGATAATCTCAAAGTGCTGCGTGAAAATCCGCAGGTGCGCGAGAAAGTCGTGGCCATTTTTGCTGAAGCCGAGCCGTTCGTGCCGTCTGAAAACGTGGACGCCCAACTCTATAACGGTTTCTTCAGCGATGCCGATCGCGCGGCCATGAATATCGTTCTGCAAACAGAGCCGCGTAACTTACCGGCGCTGGATATCACCTTCGCCGATAAGCGCATCGAAAAGCTGATGTTTAATTACCGCGCGCGTAATTACCCCGGCACGCTGGATGAAGCCGAGCAGGAACGCTGGCTGCAGCATCGTCGCAACGTGTTTACGCCAGAGTACCTGCACAGCTATGCACAGGAGCTGGAGATGCTCTACGGCCAGTATGAAGGGAATGCTGAAAAACAGGCGCTGCTGAAATCCCTGTTCCAGTACGCACAAGAGATAGTTTGATCGATAGGTATAAAAAAGCCGGAGGCGAAGTCTCCGGCTTTTTTTTGCCCGGTGGGGCGGCGCTTACGCGGGCCTACGGGGTATGGAGGTCGGGTAAGGCATAGCCGCCACCCGACACAGTCTTACGCGACGTCTTCGTACTGCGGAACCGGGTTACGGAAGCTCTTCGTGACGCAGGCCAGGTAAACCAGACCGATACCCGCCCAAATCAGGCCAAGCACCATCGAGCTCTCTTCCAGGTTAACCCACAGCGCGCCCACGGTCAGGGCACCGCACATCGGCAGGAACAGATACTGGAAGTGATCTTTCAGCGTCTTGTTACGCTTTTCACGGATCCAGAACTGAGAGATCACCGACAGGTTAACAAAGGTGAACGCCACCAGCGCACCGAAGTTAATCAGCGCCGTTGCCATCACCAGGTCAAAGTTAATCGCCAGAAGCGCGATCGCACCGACCAGGATAATGTTCATTGCCGGGGTACGCCAGGTTGGATGCACGTAGCCGAAGAAGCTTTTCGGGAATACGCCATCGCGGCCCATTACGTACATCAGACGCGCAACGCCTGCATGCGCGGCCATACCGGACGCCAGTACAGTGATGGTGGAGAAGATCAGCGCGCCGACCTGGAACGCTTTACCCGCCACGTACAGCATAATTTCCGGCTGAGACGCATCCGGATCCTTGAAGCGAGAGATATCCGGGAAATACAGCTGCAGGAAATAGGTCGAGAAAATAAAGATCAGACCGCCAATCAGCGCCGTCAGGAAGATGGCACGAGGAATTACGCGCTCTGCATCTTTGGTTTCTTCAGACAGGTTGCTGATCCCGTCAAAACCGGTAAAGGAGAAGCACAGAATGGTTGCCCCGGTAATCATCGGGATCACATGCGCATCACCAGACCAGAACGGCTTGCTGCTCGCCAGGGTGCCCGCGCCTTCGCCGTGGAATACGCCGTAAATCACCATGCCAAGAATAACCGCAATCAGGACAACCTGAAGCACAACGATAACGGAGTTAAAGTTGGCGACAGACTTGATGCTGCGCAGGTTAAAGGCCGTCATAAAGGCCACCAGCGCCACAACGAACATCCAGGATGGAATCGACGGCACCAGCGCTTCAAAATAGATTTTTGCCAGCAGAATGTTGATCATCGGCGCGAACAGATAGTCGAGCAGCGAAGACCAGCCCACCATAAAGCCAACCGTCGGGCTGATGGATTTCTGGGCATAGGTGTAAGCGGAACCCGCAGACGGATAGCGACGCACCAGTTTACCGTAGCTCAGCGCGGTAAAGAGGATCGCAATCAGCGCGAAGCCATATGCCGTTGGCACATGACCGTCTGTGAGGCCTGATACGATACCGAATGTATCAAACAGCGTCATCGGTTGCATATAGGCCAGGCCCATCATAACAACCGGAATCAACGTAAGCGTTTTACGTAATTCCACGCGAGAGGTGTTTGGAGTTGCGTTATGCGACATAGTTATTCTCCTTTACGGTGATAACCGCCACGTAAGCGAAAAATTGCCCCATTTCTTTCTTCCTCAGCGACAACAACTGTCGGATTTTAGTAAATATCTATCCGGTACGAAGCCCGGCCTCTTGGTTTTTAGTTTCGTTTCGTACATGCAAAAAAAAATAACCGACGCCTTTTATATCGTCGATTATTCATTTGGTTGCAGCGGCGGCATTTTGCCCCACATCGGATACAAAAGGCAATACTTTGCAACGCACCGGGTAATTTTCTTTTTGCTAACTGGCTGATTTCTCGACGCTGCCCTGAGCATATACAGCAGCGATAGCACTATTTGCTAAAATTTCGTCCCGCCACCAGGCACTCGCCAGCCCGGCGGTCTGTTCATTCCAGCCCACCCACACCGATTCATGGCTGTTTTGAGCAAGTACCTGTTTTTCAACAAGCGCACCGCTGTCAATAAAGCGCTGCGCCAGATAGCGGGGTAAATAGCCGCAGCCCAGACCGCTAATTTGCAGCTCAAGCTTGGTTTTAAAGTCGAAAACGGTAATCGCTTCCTGCTCATCAAGCAGCTGCGAGGAGACCGCACATTCCGGGCGAGAGCTGTCACCCACTACAATCGCGCGGTAGCCTTTAATCACGCGGCGGTTAAGCGGCTCGGGCTCCTGAGCCAGCGGATGATGAGGCGCCACGGCAAATACCTGCTCCAGCACGCCAAGGCGGGCAAAACCAAATTCACTGAGTTGGGGAGGCTCATGCAATGCACCGACAAAAATGTCCGCCCTGCCCTGGGTTAAGGCATCCCAGGAACCGCCCAGCACGCCGTTGATGAAAATAAGCCGGGTGACGCTGTGATGTTGGTAAAACATTTCAATCAGCGGCGTCAGGAGAGAAAACGGAAAGGTGTCATCCACCCCAATCACCAGCTCGTTTTCCCATCCCTGATGCAGTTTGACGGCCTGTTTTTCGAGTTCACGAACGGTGTGGAGGACTTCACGGCCTTTTTCCAGCAGCATCTGTCCGGTGCGGGTAAAGCGTGCGCGATGCCCGGAGCGATCGAGGATCTGGATATTGAGGTCGCTTTCCAGTTTTTGGACGGTATAGCTCAGGGCCGAAGGGGTTTTGTAGAGCTTTGCCGACGCAGCGGCAAAGCTCCCCTCTTTTTCCAGTGCATCCAGAATAATAAGAACATCCAGCAGCGGTTTCATGCTCGCCCCCTTCTGGTGTGCGATCGTCTCCGCTGCGGAACTTATTCCATGGGCATCACCAGCGGATCGGGATACTGATACTCAAACCCCAGCTCATGACAAATGCGATTGCCATCAACAATTTTGCCTTTACTGCCATCTTTTGCCTCACCAAAGACCGGCGGAGCCAGGCCCAGCTGACGTGCCATCAGCGGGTAAAAGGTGCTGCGCGCCGGATGAGTCGGTGCACATATATTATAGATGTGTCCGCCTTTCGGAGCCTGTAAGAGTAGCTCAATTGCGCCAATAACATCCTCAAGATGGACAAGATTCACGCCATGCTGGCCGTCTGGCGCAGTCTTTCCGGCAAAGAAGCGTCCCGGATGGCGGCCAGGGCCCACCAGCCCCGCCAGACGAACGATATCGACCTGCGTGCCGGGAAGATTGTGTAGCCAGTCTTCCAGCTCTTTCAGGACCTGACCGCTCGCGGTAACGGGACGGCGCTCGGAGGTCTCTTTCACTACGCCTTCAGCATCGCCATAGACCGACGTCGAGCTGGTGAAAACAATGCGCGGTACGTGATGCGCCAGCGCGCTGTCGACTATCTCCTGCATCGCCTGCAGATAAAATGATTCACCCGGGCCGCTGCGCCGCGCGGGTAGCGTAATCACCAGCGCATCGACGTTCATCAGCGTGTCCAGATCGTCCGCATCACACACCAGTTCCGGCTCCAGACGCAGTTCAACGCCCTCAATACCGCACATGCGCGCCGCTTCGACCCCATCTCGGGTGGTCTTGCTCCCGGTCACCTGCCAGCCTTTCGCGGCTAATGACATCGCCAGCGGCATTCCCAGCCATCCTAAACCGACAATCGCGACCTTTTTCATGCGAATTCTCCTGACTCTCACTCGTCTTTCATAAGGCTACGCCAGCCCGGCAGAACACACAATTCATAGCATCAATATGAAATGAATTAATGATCAAAAAAAGCCCTTGCAATATGTCGCACAACTGGTTTAGGTTAAAAGACATCAAATGAATAAGCATTCATCGAGAATTTATATGACACGCGTTCAATTTAAACACCACCATCATCACCATCATCCTGACTAGTCTTTCAGGCGATGTGTGCTGGAAGACGTTTGGATCTTCCAGTGGTGCATGAACGCATGAAAAAGCCCCCGGAAGATCTTCTTCCGGGGGCTTTTTTTTGGACCGAATTCAGACAGGTTAAAACAGGTTAACGAGGAATAAAGAATGTTAGATAACTCACGTTTACGCATAGCTATTCAAAAATCAGGCCGTTTAAGTGACGATTCACGCGAACTGCTGGCCCGCTGCGGGATTAAAATCAACCTGCACACCCAGCGCCTGATTGCTCTGGCTGAAAACATGCCCATCGACATTCTCCGCGTGCGTGATGACGATATTCCCGGCCTGGTCATGGATGGCGTCGTTGACCTCGGCATCATCGGTGAAAACGTGCTGGAAGAAGAGCTGCTGACCCGCCGCGCGCAGGGCGAAGACCCGCGTTACTTCACCCTGCGTCGTCTGGACTTCGGCGGCTGCCGCCTGTCGCTGGCGACGCCGGTTGATGAAGCCTGGGACGGCCCGGCCGCGCTGAACGGCAAACGTATCGCCACCTCCTACCCTCACCTGTTAAAGCGCTATCTGGATCAGAAAGGCGTGCAGTTTAAATCCTGTCTGCTGAACGGTTCTGTTGAAGTGGCGCCGCGTGCGGGTCTGGCGGACGCCATCTGTGACCTGGTCTCTACCGGCGCGACGCTGGAAGCGAACGGTCTGCGCGAAGTGGAGGTGATCTACCGCTCCAAAGCGTGCCTGATCCAGCGTGACGGCGAGATGGCCGACGCTAAGCAGCAGCTGATCGACAAACTGCTGACCCGTATTCAGGGCGTGATTCAGGCGCGTGAATCCAAATACATCATGATGCACGCCCCAACCGAGCGTCTGGATGAAGTGATTGCCCTGCTGCCGGGCGCCGAGCGTCCAACCATCCTGCCGCTGGCAGGCGATCAGCAGCGCGTGGCGATGCACATGGTGAGCAGCGAAACCCTGTTCTGGGAAACCATGGAAAAACTGAAGGCGCTGGGCGCAAGCTCCATCCTGGTGCTGCCAATTGAGAAGATGATGGAGTAATGGCCATGAGCTTTAACACTATCATCGACTGGAATACCTGTAGCGACGCACAGCAGCGCGAGTTGCTGATGCGCCCGGCGATTTCCGCCTCTGAAAGCATCTCGCGCACCGTGGCGGAGATCCTGGATAACGTCAAAGCCCGCGGCGATGACGCGTTGCGTGAATACAGCGCGAAGTTTGATAAGACGGCCGTCGGCGCATTACAGGTTACCGAGCAGGAAATCATTGATGCCATGAATCGCCTGGGGGATGACATCAAGCAGGCGATGGCCGTTGCGGTGAAAAACATTGATACCTTCCACACCGCGCAAAAGCTGCAGACCGTGGATGTCGAAACCCTGCCCGGCGTGCGCTGCCAGCAGGTGACGCGCCCGGTTGCGTCCGTCGGCCTCTATATTCCCGGCGGCTCTGCCCCGCTTTTCTCCACCGTGCTAATGCTGGCGACTCCCGCACGCATTGCCGGGTGTCAGAAAGTGGTGCTGTGCTCGCCGCCACCGATTGCCGACGAGATCCTGTACGCGGCGAAGCTGTGCGGCGTGCAGGCGGTCTATAAAGTGGGCGGCGCGCAGGCGATATCCGCCCTGGCGTTCGGCACGGAATCCATTCCCAAGGTCGACAAAATCTTTGGCCCTGGCAATGCGTATGTGACTGAAGCTAAGCGTCAGGTCAGCCAGCGTCTGGACGGCGCGGCCATCGATATGCCTGCCGGCCCGTCTGAAGTGCTGGTGATTGCCGACAGCGGCGCAACGCCAGATTTCGTCGCGTCTGACCTGCTTTCCCAGGCGGAACACGGCCCGGACTCGCAGGTTATCCTGCTGACGCCGGATGCCGATATGGCAAAACGCGTGGGCGAAGCCGTGGAGCGTCAGCTTGCCGACCTGCCCCGCGCCGACACGGCACGCCAGGCGTTAGCGGCCAGCCGTCTGATTGTGGCGCGCGATCTGGCGCAGTGCATTGCCATTTCTAACCAGTACGGTCCGGAGCACCTGATTATTCAGACCCGAAATGCGCGCGATCTGGTCGACAGCATTACCAGCGCGGGCTCGGTGTTCCTCGGCGACTGGTCACCTGAATCCGCGGGCGATTACGCCTCCGGCACCAACCACGTGCTGCCAACGTATGGCTATACCTCAACCTGTTCCAGCCTGGGGCTGGCGGATTTCCAGAAACGCATGACCGTGCAGGAGCTCTCCCGCGAAGGGTTTGCCTCGCTGGCGTCCACCATTGAAACCCTGGCCGCCGCCGAGCGCCTGACCGCTCACAAAAACGCCGTTACGCTGCGCGTTGCAGCCCTGAAGGAGCAAGCATGAACATTGAAGAATTAGCCCGCGAAAATGTCCGTCGCCTGACGCCTTACCAGTCTGCGCGTCGTCTGGGCGGTAAAGGGGATGTCTGGCTGAACGCCAACGAATATCCCACGGCGGTGCAGTTTGAGCTGTCGCAGCAAACGCTGAACCGCTATCCGGAGTGTCAGCCGAAGGCGGTTATTGAGAACTACGCGCAGTACGCTGGCGTGAAGCCAGAGCAGGTGCTGGTCAGTCGCGGCGCGGATGAGGGCATTGAACTGCTGATCCGCGCCTTCTGCGAGCCGGGCAAAGACGCGGTAATGTACTGCCAGCCTACCTACGGCATGTACAGCGTCAGCGCGGAGACCTTCGGGGTGGCGTGCCGCAACGTGCTCTCACTGGAGAACTGGCAGCTGGATCTGCAGGGGATTGCCGACAATCTTGACGGCGTAAAAGTGGTGTTTGTCTGTAGCCCAAACAACCCGACCGGGCAGATTATTAACCCGCAGGATATCCGTACCCTGCTGGAGATGACGCGCGGTAAAGCCCTGGTGGTCGCGGACGAAGCCTACATCGAGTTCTGCCCGCAGGCGACGCTGGCTGGCTGGCTGGAAGAGTACCCGCACCTGGTGGTACTGCGTACGCTGTCAAAAGCCTTTGCTCTCGCGGGTCTGCGCTGCGGATTCACGCTGGCAAATAAAGAGGTCATCGACCTGCTGCTGAAGGTGATCGCCCCGTACCCCCTCTCGACGCCGGTTGCCGATATTGCGGCACAGGCGCTGACGCCTCAGGGGATTAACGCGATGCGCGAGCGCGTGGCGCAAATCCTGGAGGAACGTCAGTACCTGGTGACCGCCCTGAAGGATATCCCGTGCGTGGAGCAGGTGTTCGACTCGGAAACCAACTACATCCTGGTGCGCTTTACCGCTTCCAGTGCCGTATTTAAATCTTTATGGGATCAGGGCATTATCTTACGAGACCAGAATAAACAACCTTCTCTGAGCGGATGCCTGCGCATTACCGTCGGCACCCGTGCAGAGAGCCAGCGCGTGATTGACGCCCTGAAAGCGGAGAAAGTATGACCCAGAAGATCCTTTTCATCGATCGTGACGGCACCCTTATTTCGGAGCCCCCAGCTGATTTTCAGGTCGACCGATTCGACAAGCTGGCGTTTGAACCTGACGTGATCCCGGTGCTGCTTAAGCTGCAAAAAGCCGGGTACAAGCTGGTGATGATCACCAACCAGGACGGTCTGGGTACCGACAGCTTCCCGCAGGCAGACTTTGACGGCCCGCATAATCTGATGATGCAGGTGCTGACCTCGCAGGGCGTGGTGTTCGATGAAGTGCTGATTTGCCCGCACATGCCAGCCGACGAGTGCGACTGCCGTAAGCCAAAGGTGAAGCTGGTCGAGCACTATCTGGCGGAGGATGTGCTGGATAAGACTAACAGCTATGTCATCGGCGATCGCATCACCGATATTACGCTGGCGGAGAACATGGGCATCGCGGGGCTGCGCTATGACCGCAACAACCTTAACTGGGCGATGATTGGCGAGCAGCTGACAAAACGTGACCGCTACTCGCACGTTGAACGCAACACCAAAGAGACACAGATTGATGTGAAGGTCTGGCTGGACCGTGAAGGCGGCAGCAAGATCCACACCGGCGTCGGTTTCTTCGACCACATGCTGGACCAGATTGCCACCCACGGCGGTTTCCGCATGGAGATCGCGGTAAAAGGCGACCTCTATATTGACGATCACCACACCGTGGAAGATACCGGCCTGGCGCTGGGTGAAGCCCTGAAGCTGGCGCTCGGCGACAAGCGCGGCATTAACCGTTTTGGCTTTGTCCTGCCGATGGACGAGTGTCTGGCGCGCTGCGCGATGGATATCTCCGGTCGTCCGCACCTGGAATACAAAGCAGACTTCAATTACCAGCGCGTGGGCGATCTGAGCACCGAAATGGTGGAGCACTTCTTCCGTTCATTGTCCTACACCATGGGCCTGACGCTGCACCTGAAAACCAAAGGCAAGAACGACCACCACCGCGTGGAGAGTCTCTTCAAGGCCTTTGGCCGCACGCTGCGCCAGGCAATTCGCGTGGAAGGCGACGCCCTGCCCTCATCAAAAGGAGTGCTGTAATGAACGTGGTGATTCTGGATACCGGATGCGCCAACCTCAACTCCGTAAAGTCGGCCATCACCCGCCACGGCTACGAACCGGTGGTCAGCCGTGACCCTGACGTGGTGCTGCGTGCCGACAAGTTATTTCTGCCGGGCGTGGGCACTGCGCAGGCCGCGATGGATCAGATTCGCGAGCGCGAGCTGGTCGATCTGATCAAAGCCTGTACCCAGCCGGTGCTGGGCATTTGCCTGGGTATGCAGATCCTGGGCCGTCGCAGCGAAGAGAGCAACGGCGTTGACCTGCTGGGCATTATCGACGAAGACGTGCCGAAGATGACCGACCACGGTCTGCCTCTGCCGCATATGGGCTGGAACCGCGTGTACGCCAAAGCGGGCGACCGGCTATTTCGCGGCATTGAAGACGGCGCGTACTTTTACTTTGTGCACAGCTACGCCATGCCGGTGAACGTCAATACCATCGCCCAGTGCACTTACGGCGAGGCGTTTACCGCGGCGGTGCAGAAAGACAATTTCTTCGGCGTGCAGTTTCACCCGGAGCGCTCGGGCGCCGCGGGCGCGCAGCTGCTGAAAAACTTCCTGGAGATGTGATGATTATTCCCGCGTTAGATTTAATTGACGGCACGGTTGTCCGTCTTCATCAGGGTGATTACGGGCAGCAGCGAGACTACGGAAACGACCCGCTGCCGCGTCTGCAGGATTATGCCGCCCAGGGGGCACAGGTGCTGCATCTGGTGGATTTGACGGGCGCGAAAGATCCGGCGAAGCGACAGATCCCGCTGCTTAAAAATCTGGTCGCCGGTGTTGATGTGCCGGTACAGGTTGGCGGCGGCGTGCGTACGGAAGATGACGTTGCCGCGCTGCTGGACGCGGGCGTGGCGCGCGTGGTGGTCGGTTCAACCGCGGTGAAAGAGCCTGAGACGGTGAAGGGGTGGTTCCGCCGCTTTGGCGCCGACGCGCTGGTGCTGGCGCTGGACGTGCGCATTGACGAACAGGGTAATAAGCAGGTGGCGGTCAGCGGCTGGCAGGAAAACTCCGGCGTGACGCTGGAGGCGCTGGTCGAGATGTATCTGCCCGTTGGCCTTAAGCACGTGCTGTGCACGGACATCTCCCGTGACGGCACGCTGGCGGGCTCCAACGTCTCGCTGTATGAAGAGATCTGCGCGCGTTATCCGCAGGTAGCGTTCCAGTCTTCGGGCGGAATTGGTGATTTAAACGATATTGCCGCGCTGCGCGGAACGGGCGTACAGGGCGTGATTGTGGGCCGGGCCCTGCTGGAAGGTAAATTTACGGTGACGGAGGCGATACAATGCTGGCAAAACGGATAATCCCTTGCCTGGACGTACGTGACGGCCAGGTCGTGAAAGGCGTGCAGTTCCGCAACCACGAGATCATTGGCGACATCGTTCCGCTGGCAAAACGCTATGCCGATGAAGGCGCAGACGAGCTGGTGTTCTACGATATTACCGCGTCCAGCGATGGCCGCGTAGTTGACAAAAGCTGGGTCGCTCGCGTGGCGGAAGTAATCGATATTCCGTTCTGCGTGGCGGGCGGGATTAAATCCGCCGACGACGCCGCCAAAATTCTCTCGTTTGGTGCCGACAAGATTTCCATCAACTCCCCTGCCCTGGCCGACCCGGAGCTCATTACCCGCCTCGCCGATCGTTTTGGCGTGCAGTGTATTGTGGTTGGGATCGACACCTGGTATGACGCCGCAACGGGCAAGTATCACGTCAACCAGTACACGGGGGATGAAAGCCGCACGCGCGTGACGCAGTGGGAAACGCTCGACTGGGTGCAGGAAGTGCAGAAGCGTGGCGCTGGCGAGATTGTCCTCAACATGATGAACCAGGACGGCGTGCGTAACGGGTATGACCTCGAACAGCTGAAAAAAGTCCGTGAGGTCTGCCACGTTCCGCTGATTGCCTCTGGCGGCGCGGGCACCATGGAACACTTCCTCGAAGCCTTCCGCGATGCGAACGTGGACGGCGCGCTGGCCGCTTCCGTGTTCCACAAACAGATTATTAATATTGGTGAGTTAAAAACGTACCTGGCCGACCAGGGCGTGGAGATCAGGGTATGTTAACAGAGCAACAACAGGCGCTGCTGGACTGGAAAAAAACGGACGGATTACTGCCGGTGGTTGTCCAGCATGCCGTCTCAGGCGAAGTGCTGATGCTGGGATATATGAACCAGGACGCGCTGGCGAAAACGATCGACAGCGGCAAAGTGACGTTTTACTCCCGCACGAAAGAGCGCCTGTGGACCAAAGGCGAAACCTCGGGCCATTTCCTGAATGTAGTAAGCATTACGCCGGACTGCGATAACGACACCCTGCTGGTACTGGCAAACCCCATCGGTCCGACCTGCCATAAGGGCACCAGCAGCTGCTTTGGAGAGGCGAGTCACCAGTGGCTGTTCCTGTACCAACTGGAGCAGCTGCTGGCGGAGCGTAAAACGGCGGATCCGGAGAGTTCTTATACCGCGAAGCTGTACGCCAGCGGAACCAAGCGTATTGCACAGAAGGTGGGTGAAGAAGGCGTTGAGACAGCGCTGGCCGCGACCGTGCATGACCGTGAGGAGCTGACGAACGAAGCCTCTGACTTGATGTATCACCTGCTGGTGCTGCTGCAAGATCAGGCGCTGGATTTGACGGCGGTGATAGAAAACCTTCGCAAACGTCACAAATAAAAAAACCGGGGTATATCCCCGGTTTTTTTTAATCTGCAAATCAGGCTTTTGGTTTGTAGTTTCGTAAGGCGTTACGGCCAATCACGAAACCTGAACCGATAATACCACCCAGCAGCACGGCAAGAATCAGAACAACCGCTTTTTTCGGACTGTCACGATGTACTGGGAGTTCCGGCTTCATGACATACCGGTAAACGTGGATCGTGTCAGGGTTTACATTCAGATTCTGGATGTCCAACAGGTTTCGCTTGGTCTGGTAATAGGCCGTTGGGAAGACCAGCGGACGAGAAGCCTCATTGTCAATCATCGATTTCAGCCCCTCGCTACCCAGCAGGAACAACGTTTCCTGAGTCACCTCTTGGGTTTGCTGGACCTGCGGCGAGGTTATTTTCGCTGCTTCAGCGTTCTTGAGTGCCTCAGCAATCTGTTTGATACGCAGATCTTTTTGCTCCTGAGCGACCTTCTCCTGGTTTTGCAGGGAGTCATTCAGGGTTTTTATCTGTTCCTTGATGTTGTCCTTAAGGTCAACGGCAAGTTCTTTCGCCGTTTGCTCATCGACCTGCTGGATGTATTGTGCCAGCTGTCTCTGAGCGGCTTCTGCAGAGGTACTGGTATAGGAAACACTGAGCGGGAGCGGCTGTCCGGTCACAGTCGGCGCTATAGTCAGTTTCTCTGGCTCCTGCTGGTTCTCAAGCGCCTGAGATAATGCCGAGAATGAAGAGTTAAAACGGCCAATCGCGCGAGTTTGAATGTCAAGCATCGACGGTGCAGCGCTGCCGTAGAGGATGTTCAATGCGTTGGAATAGGTTGCTATCTGAGCTGCATCAGGTTGTGCAATTATCGCACTTGAGGTCCATTTTTCCTTTGCGACAGAGAGATATCCAATTGCCAGGACGATAAAAACGACAACAAAAGTTGCTATCATCCACTTCCCACGCCACAGCTGCAGCACTAAATCAAGTAAATCGATTTGCTCAGGATCATTGCTTCGACTGACCTGGCTATTGTTATTTTGTGTCATACAATCCCTAACAGATGAAAACGGGCGAACATAATGTTGTTTGCATAGTTTATCTATTGCTGGCAATTTTTCTATAAGAATCCGATGAGTAATATCGGAAAGATGGGTTATGTAACTTACATCCTTCGCGCTATCATAGACCCCATGCGATGCATTATGACATCTGTAAGAATAGGGTTATGAGGAAAGCTATGAAATTTTTAGTCACGGGCGCAGCGGGTTTTATCGGTGCAAATGTCAGTAAACGCCTCCTTGAGGCCGGGCATCAGGTTGTTGGTATCGATAACCTCAATGACTACTACGATGTAAGCCTGAAGCTGGCGCGCCTGGAACTGTTGAAATCAGAGCGTTTTACTTTTCACAAGCTGGAGTTAGCAGACCGTGAAGGCATGGCTGCGCTTTTCGCTGGTGAGAAGTTTGATCGTGTGATTCATCTGGCCGCGCAGGCGGGTGTTCGCTACTCCCTGGAAAACCCCCATGCGTACGCGGACGCCAACCTTATCGGCCACCTCAACGTGCTGGAAGGCTGCCGCCATAACAACGTTCAGCATCTGTTGTATGCCTCATCCAGCTCCGTATATGGCCTCAACCGCAAGATGCCCTTCTCAACTGACGATTCCGTGGATCACCCGGTTTCGCTTTATGCCGCGACCAAAAAAGCCAATGAGCTGATGTCGCACACCTATTCGCATCTCTACAACCTGCCGACAACTGGGCTGCGCTTCTTTACCGTATACGGTCCGTGGGGACGCCCGGACATGGCGCTGTTTAAGTTTACCAAGGCGATGATTGAAGGAAAAAGCATTGATGTCTATAACTACGGTAAGATGAAGCGCGACTTTACGTATATTGATGACATCGCTGAAGCCATTATTCGTCTGCAGGATATTATTCCTCAGGCAGATCCAAACTGGACCGTTGAGACCGGCTCTCCGGCAACCAGCTCAGCACCTTACCGGGTTTATAACATCGGTAACAGTTCGCCAGTAGAACTGATGGATTACATCACTGCGCTGGAAGACGCGCTGGGTAAAAAAGCCGAGAAGAATATGCTGCCTCTTCAGCCAGGAGATGTTCTGGAAACCAGCGCCGATACCCAGCCACTTTATGACGCGATCGGATTTAAACCGCAAACCTCGGTTAAGGATGGGGTGAAGAATTTCGTTGACTGGTACCGCGATTTCTACAAAGTCTAAAAATAAAAAACCCGGCAACTCAGCCGGGTTTTTTACAATATAGAGCAGAGAATCAGTCACTACCAAACAGATCGCGGGTATAAACCTTATCCGCCACGTCAGCCAGCTCTTCCGCCATGCGGTTTGAAATGATGACATCGGCTTCTTTCTTAAAGGCGTCCAGATCGCGGATCACCCGTGAATTGAAGAACTGATCGTCCGACATAGCAGGTTCATAGATAATAACCTCAACGCCTTTCGCCTTGATACGCTTCATGATCCCCTGAATGGAAGAGGCTCGGAAGTTATCGGAACCACTCTTCATGATCAGACGATACACA
The DNA here is from genome assembly GCF_019584165.1 of Enterobacter sp. EC_64. Taxonomy (NCBI): domain Bacteria; kingdom Pseudomonadati; phylum Pseudomonadota; class Gammaproteobacteria; order Enterobacterales; family Enterobacteriaceae; genus Enterobacter; species Enterobacter sp. EC_64. Next base: position 90,509 of record NZ_VDAS01000005.1, on the reverse strand, counting down.
CCGACCACTTTCGGCTGACGTGCAAGGATAGAATCGGAGATGAAGTCTTTACGCGTACGGTTGGCATCAACAATCGCCGAGATGAGGTTATTCGGCACTGCCTGATAGTTTGCCAGCAGCTGCTTCGTATCTTTTGGCAGGCAATAGCCACCGTAGCCAAATGAAGGGTTGTTGTAGTGATTGCCAATGCGCGGGTCGAGGCACACCCCTTCAATAATCTGGCGAGTATTCAGTCCAAGGCTTTCTGCGTAGCTGTCGAGCTCATTAAAATAAGCCACTCGCATCGCCAGATAGGTATTCGCGAAGAGCTTGATCGCCTCAGCTTCAGTGGAGTCGGTAAATAGCACCTGAATATCTTTCTTCAGGGCCCCCTCCTGTAGCAACGCAGCAAAACGTTCAGCGCGCTCAGAACGTTCGCCAATAACGATACGCGAAGGATGCAGGTTATCGTAAAGCGCTCTCCCCTCACGCAGGAATTCCGGCGAGAAGAAGATATTATCAATACCGAATTTTTCTTTAATGGATTTGGTAAAACCGACAGGGATGGTCGATTTAATCACCATCACCGCATTAGGGTTGATCGCGATAACGTCTTTGATTACCGCTTCTACCGTTGAGGTGTTGAAATAGTTGGTTTTAGGATCGTAGTCAGTAGGCGTCGCAATGATGACGTAATCCGCATCGCGGTATGCATCTTCTTTATCTGTCGTGGCGCGGAAATTCAGCGGTTTATTGCTGAGATAGTCCTGGATTTCTTTGTCGACAATCGGCGATTTCTTCTGATTGAGCATATCCACTTTGGCCTGCACGATATCCAGCGCAACCACTTCATGATTCTGAGCAATCAGAATGCCGTTAGAGAGACCGACATACCCTGTTCCGGAAATTGTTATTTTCATTCGCTAATGACTTCTGTGAGTTAACTGTACTGATGGTCGCCAGACCATCGCGATAAACATAACTGTTGGGCTTTGTACCTCCAGGCAAACTGAGCTGTCAAGGCAAACCAGGAGTAATCACCGCGAGGAGGATGAGATTCAGACTACTTCGAGTAACAGGCGGCAGTTTTTGCATAAAAAAACCCGGAGACAGGCTCCGGGTTTTGATGACAGCGAGTCAGTTAACTTATTCCATCCATTCGGTATGGAATACGCCTTCTTTATCGGTACGCTTGTAGGTATGCGCACCGAAGTAGTCACGCTGTGCCTGAATCAGGTTTGCAGGAAGAACTGCCGCACGGTAACTGTCGTAGTAGGCTACTGCCGCAGAGAAGGTCGGAACCGGGATGCCGTTCTGAACAGCATAGGCAACTACATCACGCAGAGCCTGCTGGTATTCGTCCGCAATCTTTTTGAAGTACGGTGCCAGCAGAAGGTTGGCGATACCGGCGTTTTCAGCATAGGCATCGGTGATTTTCTGCAGGAACTGCGCACGAATGATACAGCCCGCGCGGAAGATCTTCGCGATCTCACCGTAGTTCAGATCCCAGTTGTTCTCGTCTGATGCCGCACGCAGCTGAGAGAAGCCCTGCGCGTAAGAAACGATTTTACCCAGATACAGTGCACGACGCACTTTTTCAACGAATTCGGCTTTATCACCCGCTGGTTTAGCCTGTGGGCCAGACAGTACTTTAGATGCCGCGACGCGCTGCTCTTTCAGAGAAGAGATGTAACGCGCGAAAACAGACTCAGTGATCAGAGACAGCGGTTCGCCCAGATCCAGAGAGCTCTGGCTGGTCCATTTACCGGTACCTTTGTTCGCTGCTTCATCCAAAATCACATCAACCAGGTATTTACCCTCTTCATCTTTTTTCGTGAAGATATCTTTGGTGATGTCAATCAGGTAGCTGTTAAGCTCGCCTTTGTTCCACTCGGTAAAGGTTACAGCGAGCTCTTCGTTAGAAAGGTTCAGACCGCCTTTCAGCAAGGAATAAGCTTCAGCAATCAGCTGCATGTCGCCGTATTCGATGCCATTATGCACCATTTTCACATAGTGACCGGCACCGTCAGGACCGATATAAGTCACACACGGCTCGCCATCTTCTGCAACAGCGGCGATTTTAGTCAGAATAGGCGCAACCAGTTCGTATGCTTCTTTCTGGCCGCCAGGCATGATGGATGGGCCTTTCAGCGCGCCCTCTTCGCCACCGGATACACCGGTACCGATGAAGTTGAAACCTTCAGCGGACAGTTCACGGTTACGACGAATGGTGTCCTGGAAGAAGGTATTACCGCCATCAATGATGATGTCACCTTTTTCGAGGTAAGGCTTCAGGGAGTCAATCGCTGCATCGGTACCTGCGCCCGCTTTCACCATTAACAGGATACGACGAGGCGTTTCCAGAGACTCAACGAATTCTTTAACCGTATAGAAAGGAACCAGTTTCTTGCCTGGATTCTCGGCAATCACTTCTTCGGTCTTATCACGGGAGCGGTTGAAAACGGAGACGGTATAACCACGGCTTTCGATGTTGAGCGCCAGGTTGCGCCCCATCACTGCCATACCGACGACGCCGATCTGTTGCTTGGACATTACATACTCCTGTCAGGTGTGGTCGCCGCGGTTTTTTGTCCGCAGCTTATAGATTATTAAATATGATAACCTACTAAAAGGGGAAGTAAAAAGAAAATATTTCACATAAAATGCGTAATGTTTGTATATTAATTTTTAATTAAACCTAATTAACATAAGTCCTATTCAATATATCTTAGGATTCTTGCTGGATTTCCAGCAACAACAGCATTATCTGGAACATTTCTAGTAACTACACTACCGGCACCAACTAAGCAATTCTGCCCCAAAGTTATACCTGGAAGAATAGTTGCGTTCGCTCCAATAGATGCTCCTTTCTTTACAACTGTCATTAAAAATGATTCAGGATAGATTTTGGACTTAGGATAGAGATCATTTGAAAATGTGACATTGGGTCCTATAAAAACATCATCTTCGATTCTAAGCCCATTCCACAAATAGACACCAGATTTTACAGTGACCCTATCACCTAAAATTACATCATTTTCTATCAATGTATGTGCACATATATTGCAATCAACACCTATTTTTGCGCCATTAAGGATTACAACATATTGCCATATTCTTGTACCTTCTCCAATATTTTCACTTTGTACATCACTAATTTCATGAATAAACATATACCTATACTCGTTCAATAAGCCATTATTGATAAAACGTGTTGGTAAATCAAACTAAAAAACAAATCATCACCTTCTAATCAAACCAGCAAGACAAAAAATAAAAAGAGCAAATCTATCACGAAAACGTCTGCGGAGTTTGTTCACTTGAAAAGAAAGAATTATACTATCAAAAAAACCACCATTTATAAGATGCTTCCCAATCGAGCTCTTATCCATCTCTAATAGTAATATGATTTTTATGATCTCTCCGGCATACCATCGGTCAAAAACTTTCTTTGATCGCTTAGCAGCACTTCGGATACTATTATTAGCACCAACTTGATTGTTCGCGTGTTGCCGATACAACATAGAAGGTTGTTTATCAATAATCCATTTGAAACCACGATTTCTTGCGTAAGCATAAATCATCCAGTCATGAAGCGTGACTTTTCCCACTTCATTTGGATGTGCTAAATAAAATTCTTTAAAGCTTTTGCACAACTCATTCGTCAAAACATAAGTACAACCGGGTCCAGCCGCTTCAAATAAATAGTCATACTTTACTTGCTCTTGAGCCTTGTCAATCAAACATTTTCGGCCATCCTCCCAGAATGCGATGATATTGCTTGAATATCCATGAGCATTGCTTGAAGTCATATTACATATGGAAGTATATAGTTTGCTTTCAAACCAAATGTCATCCTGATCTGAAAACGATACATAGTCATATTTCGAAAAATCCACATCTCGAATTAATCTATAAAAATTTGGCCCTGCGCCACCAAATCGTTCACCATAATTTAATACTGACAATCGATGATCTTGCTCAGCATAAGCATTACATAGTTCAAATGTATCATCATCAGATTTATCTACACTAATATATATATGAACGTTTACATGAGACTGATTTAAAATACTGTCAATTTGTTCTTTAATCCATTTACTACCATTGTATGCAGCCAATAGCACTGCAACATTTACATGCGTCATTAGTTCTAGCGCCCCTTCTTAAAATATATACGCCGCAAGAAGGTATGTAATACCCTTACAGGTGGAAAAACGATCACAGCCCCTAACAGGCATTTGAATTTTCGATCAACAAAAGCATGCATATATAAGAATGAACTAATTTCGAAGAAATGTTTCCAGGCATGACTTATATTTGTAATCTGCGCAGAGTGTCTTCTATATGAGAAAAGATGAAGTGGTAAATTATAAAACTTCATATTTTGACAAATCATGCGGATAAATAGTTCATGATCTTCCGACATGAAACCAAATTTATATGCTCCTACGGCCAAAAGACTTTCTTTTCTGAACATTAACGCAGGATGGCACATGACATTTCGAAGGCAAATGATTTTTGAAATTTCTTGATGATGCTCATAGAAAGGGAATTTTTTTGATAAAACTTGATTGTTTTCATCAACCAAATCAACTTTGCACCCAACTACAGAATAGTCTGGGTTAGCGTCTAAAAATTCAACTTGTCTTTCTATTCTTTCTTTATGAGAAATATCGTCAGCATCCATCCGTGCAACAAAGACTCCTTTTGCCTCATGAATAGCTAGATTCAGAGCAAAAGTAAGTCCTTTGATTAGTGTATGCAATAATCTAATTCTGTCATCAGTTTTTGATAAATTCTCTAGATATAATAGTTCTTTCTCGCTAACACCATTTGCAATAATAATAAGTTCAAAATTTCGGTAGGTTTGAGAGAGAATACTATTTATTGACTCTTCTAAAAATGAATCAACTCTCGAACACGGTAAAATAATAGAAACTAAAGAATCCTTATTATGTTCCATAAACAAAAAGCCCTTTTAAAAAATCCCTACTAAATATATTAAACATAAAGTAGAATAAACTTAATAACAAAATAAAGATAAAGAATAGAATGCTATTTCTCTTAGAAACCTTTTCTAGGAGCAACGCAAAAAGAAACGGTTCTACCGATGAAAGATAACCACCTAAACGCTGCGAGATTATTGGTATATTAAAAAACAGGCAGTAATAAAAATATGCACCAATGAAAGCAACGTATAATGATTTTAATCGAGCGTCATTGTAAATTACTCGAATAAAACAAGTAGAAATAAACAATGCTAATGCCAACATTTTGACTTTCTGAAAAATGGAGTTTCCTACCACATACTCAGAATTAATGTACCTTGATAAATCAAACCCAATTACAGGTAAGCCATGCAATTGTTCTATACTCACAGATGGTATAAGAAACATCAAAACTATAAAAATCCAGAAATAATTCGCATATATTATCTTAGGCTTATATGTGGCTATAATAGATGTTATTGTATATTTTTGAAAGAAAAGAGATGCAATGATAAGAATTAAAAATGATCTTACTTTAGTAAGCGAAAGTAAAGCATAGACAACTAATAACGATGCCACAGCATTTCTAATTTGCGCCAAATCCTTCAACATAAATGAATAAGGAAAATATACTAACCATGCATATACAGGATTTATAGAGTATTGATAACAAATCTTATAAAACAAAAAAAATGACAAACTAGAGAATATTATCATCAATATGGTTACATCATCTGAAAAACAAGACAATAACCAGTTAATGGCTTTAAATCCAATTTCACCATGAATCTCTAGTGATGTAATTGCTTCCCAAAAGCTTAAATTGGATAAGCTTTTATAAATATTTGCATATTCTTCATAATCTGGAAAAGAACTATCTCTTAGAGCTGCAACAGCGTAACATACAAACAAGTAGAGATAAAATAATTTCTGATTATATGAGGATGAAATTTTAGTTTTTATCGCAATTAAAAAAGCAAAAACATATAGCGCTACTAATATGATTCCCATATTTTTATAAACTCATCGCAAACAATATTATCAGAATGATTTTTTATTATAAACTCTCTTGCACTTTCACTGATTTTTTTTCTTAATTTAGATGATGTAATTAACTCGTTAGTTTTATCAGCGATATGAAGAAAATCCGAAGTTGCGTTTATTCCTATCTCATCATTATTCAAATTGTAATACTTTAGGAATTCATCTTCAAAGCCTGAAAAAACTACTTTCCCATATGCCATTCCCATTATGGCATTCATACCTTGATCATAAGAAAACGTCTGATCGAAAATGATGTCAGAATTTTTCATTAACTCAATATATTGTGAGAATGGTACAGATCGAATGTCTATGAATTCAGCATTTGAAATTAAGGATTTTGCTTTATTAAAGACATAATCTCCTTTTCTATAGTTTTTCCCATTTTGAATACCGTGGAAGATTTTAACACGCTTATTGTCGCTTTCACAAAGCTCGAATTTTTTTACATCAATTGGGAAAGGTACAACTTTTGTACAATTTGTTTTTTTCTCATAAGGCTGCAAGTAATCAACAGAACCAGGAATAATAGCATTAACTTTAGATGCAACATACTCTGATAAATTTCGATATCCTGGATAGAATAAGTATCTACCACAATGATAAATCTCCTTACTCAGAAAAATTTTTTTATTATTAAACATGCTTTTTGTTTTATTTTTTATATGATATGAAACCCAAGCAGTGTCGTCACCAACAGCATACATAAAAACTTTCTTATTATTTTCAGTTAATATGTCAAAAAGCAATTTATTTAGATTAGAGTTAAGTTGCTCGCAAATAACAGGATTAATAATTTGGACAACATCGAACCCTTTGATACCTTTAATAAACTCATAGTTTTCCTCCCAAAACTCTCGTCCGTGTACATTAGCATAAATTTTAGCTTTTGACTCAGCGGGTGCTGGGAACCATTTTAAATTAGTCGGGATATTTTTATATCCATCACCATCAGAGAGTAAAGTACAGTCTATACCTTTATCATTAAGTATTCGCCAAAGGTTATAATGCACACTACTATAATCACCTAGCAAAAGAACTCTCATAACTTACCTTCTCCCTCATCGAAAGTGATTCTCTTTAGAATAATTCTCATTAATACTAAATATAAAAAATAATTCAGCGCAAATGCATAATTTGCACCATGCACTCCAAATCGATGCACAAAAAGATATGTCAGACCGACTAATAAGAACGAGAACGATAATTCCGTTATAATATATACTTTAGCCTTACCATGAGCCAGAACAGGATATGCATATAACCAACTTATGATTTTTATAACATCGCCAATTAACTGTACTGCAAATAACTCTCTAGCAAGTGAAAATTCTTTGGTAAATAGAATGGATATTAATAAATCTCTACAAAAGAAAACAAATGTAGCCATTAAAACAATAGTTGGTAATATAAACTTTAAGACATAATGTATTTCAGCCTTAATATTATAATATCCATTGGTTTTCGCTAATTTTGGAAGGTAATAAGTGCTAAGTGCCATCGTAATTACGGCAAGATAAGCTTCCGAAATCCGCCATACTGCCTGCCAGTTACCAGCACTTTGTAAGCCAACAGCATTTGAAATTATACTTCTGACGATAAGTATCGTAGCAGGGAAAAGCATTGCGCTAATTGCAGTCATTACGAAAAACTTGGATATATTTTTTAATTGCTTCTTATTTACCTTGCCAATAAAGTTTGACAACTTACACCAATGTGAATTAATAGCAAGAACAACTAATACTATACCTGTAAGCCCACCTTGTATCCCTGCAGCAATTAAAACACCATTGATATTATATTTAAGAATAAGAAAAATCATTATAAAAAAAGTTATTACTGTTGATAACGCTCCGCTTATCAAATATTTTCGGTAAAGTTCTAACCCATTAAATATTGAAGTAATTAATGTTCCTATTGCAGCCACAGGTAGAGTTAATGATGTTATTATAATCAGCCATTTATACTCACTGGAACCCAATACATGATAAGATATAAACCCAGAATAAATTATCATACAAAAAATAACAGGAATAGAAATAGAACAGAGAATAATAAAACTCGCACGCCACCACCAAAAGCTATTTTTATCTCCATTTTCAGATGTATATTTTATAACGCCTGTACTAACAGGCGCGTTAAGTATTCCCATTACACTACCAATCAAACTCTGCATTTGCCCTAAAACCACAACACCAGCAGGACCGGCATAAACTGCAGCAGCTTTTGAAATAACAAAACCTATCAGCATTTTAAACAACGTTAAGAATGCAGACATGCTTGTTATTTTTAGTATTTTTTTCATACAGAAAACGTGTTAATAAGATTTATTATTTTATCTAAGTCACTGTATTCCATTGTTGGATCTAGTGGAAGAGAAAGGACTTCTTTATGAATTTTTTCAGTGACAGGTAAAGACACCTGATTTAACGAGCTATAAGCTTTTTGTTTATGAGGTGGAAGTGGATAGTGTATTAATGTGCTGACGTTATTCTCTAAAAGATATGCCTGCAATTTTTCACGTTCAGGTGTCATAATTACAAATAGGTGCCATACATGATTTTCAACGGCATTATATTTAGGCAGCGAAATCAATGGGTTATTTATATTTTTGATATAATACTGTGCTATTTCTTGTCGTATTTTAGTTTCATTATCTAAATATTTAAGCTTGACATTTAGAAAAGCTGCTTGTAACTCATCTAATCGACTATTAACTCCCTGGAAATCATTTACATATTTTACTTTAGAACCATAATTTCTAAGCGCTTTTAATGTATCTGCTAGTTCAGGATCATTTGTAACGATTGCCCCAGCATCTCCTAGAGCCCCCAGATTTTTTCCTGGATAGAAACTAAAAGCACCTGCATCGCCCCAATTTCCAGCTAGTTTTCCCTCTAGCTTAGCTCCATGGGCTTGTGCACAATCCTCAAGAATTAACAGGTCATTTTCTTTTGCAATTTTTGACAACTCATTCATTTCTGATATTTGCCCGTAAAGATGAACAGGCAGGATTACTTTAGTTTTTGGGGTGATTTGTTCTCGAAGTTTTTCAGGGCTTATATTGAAAGACTTTGAATCAGGCTCCACCAGAACCGGACATAGTTTATTTTCCGTAATTGCTAATATTGAAGCAATATAAGTGTTAGCGGGAACCAATACTTCATCACCATCTGCGAGCTTACCTAATTCTTTCCATGCCCTTAGAGTAAGGGTAAGTGCATCAAGTCCATTTGCAACACCTATGCAATATTTTGCACCACAATAATTAGCAAAACTATTTTCAAACTTATCCAGCTCACTCCCCATAATATACCAACCTGAATCGATTACTTTTTCACAAGCATTTATCAACTCAGAACGATATTGTTTATTAATTCTCTTTAAATTTAAAAAATCTATTTTTGACATTTTTTTCCCATATCAAATTTAAACAGCCATGATAGTTACAATAAAGACGACTATAATTAATTAGCAAACTGACTTTACAAAATCATCGTAATTTCTAATATAATCGCTCTCATCATAAAAATCATCGGCCAATACCATTAATATGCAGTCATCAGAAAAATCATACATTTCATGCCACACAAGTGGTTCGATCAATAATCCAACAGCAGGATTGTCTAAGGTAATATCTTGCTTAGTATAGCCATCATCGAAGAGGAATTTACATGAACCTTTTAGAACTATCGCAACTTGGGTTGTTTTTTTATGAGCATGATAGCCTCTTCGTACCTTTGTTTGAGTATCATACATATAATAAACACGCTTTATATTAAAAGGTATATGCCTATTTTCTTCAATAGCAACCAATAACCCTCGCTCATCACCGTGCATCTGTAAGGGAATTTTTACAATATTCATAAAATCTCTTAAAATAATTCAGCTTCGTTAAAGGCCTGACCAGCAGCATCTTTTGAGGAAAGAATAAAATCTATGCCTTTCCAGTCAATATTTAAATCTGGATCATTCCAGGCAATTGTTCTTTCGTGGTTTTTAGAGTAATAATTTGTAGTTTTATATAAAAACTCTGCTTCATTGCTCAAACATACGAACCCATGAGCAAAACCTTCTGGTATCCATAATTGACGTTTATTTTCAGAAGAAAGTATATAACCTACCCATTGTCCAAAAGTTGATGAAGACTGTCTTAAATCAACTGCGACATCATAAACTTCGCCATGAACGCATCTAACAAGCTTACCTTGTGCAAAAGGTTTGGTTTGATAATGCAACCCTCTAAGTACTCCTTTTGTTGATTTAGAGTGATTATCCTGCACAAATTCTATCTTACGATTTATTATTTCTTCAAATTTTTTTAGATTAAAACTTTCATAGAAATAACCTCGTTCATCACAAAAAATTTCAGGCTCAATCAGTAGCACATCAGAAATTTTAGTCTTAATTATATTCATGCCTTAATAGCCTTTAATCATCTTTAAAAGATATTGCCCATAGGCATTTTTTGAAAGGGGAATAGAAAGCTTTTTAACCTGCTCCGCATCAATAAAACCTTTACGAAATGCAATCTCTTCAGGACAGGAAACCTTCAATCCCTGGCGCTCTTCAATTGTCGCAATAAAATTACTTGCTTCTATCAGACTCTGATGGGTCCCCGTATCCAGCCACGCGTACCCACGCCCCATCATTGCAACAGACAGGCGTCCCTGCTCAAGATAAATACGGTTAATATCTGTAATTTCTAACTCACCACGTGCAGACGGCTTCAGATTTTTTGCCATTTCAACCACGTCATTATCATAGAAATACAGCCCTGTAACGGCGTAATTGCTCTTCGGTTCTAACGGCTTCTCTTCCAAACTAATTGCGGTGCCGCTCTTATCAAACTCCACCACACCATAGCGCTCAGGGTCATTAACATGATAGGCAAATACGGTGGCACCATCAGCTTTATCTACTGCGGCTTCAAGTTGCTTCGGTAGGTCATGCCCGTAGAAAATGTTGTCACCCAATACCAAAGCACAGCTATCATCACCGATAAACTCTTCACCGATGATAAATGCCTGTGCAAGGCCATCTGGACTTGGCTGTACTTTATATTGCAGATTCAGTCCCCACTGGCTGCCATCACCCAGCAATTGTTCAAAACGTGGTGTATCTTGTGGAGTGCTGATAATAAGAATATCTTTTATCCCTGCCAGCATGAGTGTTGACAGCGGATAGTAGATCATTGGTTTGTCATAAATTGGCAGTAGTTGTTTACTCACCGCCATGGTCACAGGGTACAGACGGGTGCCAGAACCACCGGCCAGAATAATACCTTTACGCGTAGCCATCATTTTTTCTCTATAAAAACCAAATGCCCATATAAGGGCATTTATCTCATTAAATTGATTGTGTTGTAAAAAGCTCGGTAAGCATCCGCTTTACGCCAATATCCCAGGAAGGGAGTACAAGACCAAAGTTCGCCTGAAACTTCTCTGTGTTCAAGCGTGAGTTATGCGGTCGACGTGCAGGAGTCGGGTAAGCCGATGTTGGAACCGCATTTAGCTTTTCAATGGCCAACTCAATACCTGCTTTTCTGGCCTCATCAAACACCAGTGCTGCATAGTCATACCAGGTTGTCGTATTTGACGCGACAAGATGGTAGAGGCCTGCAACTTCAGGCTTCCTCATTGCGACACGAATAGCATGCGCTGAACAGTCGGCTAACAACTCAGCCCCCGTTGGGGCACCAACTTGATCATTGATTACGGAGAGTTCTTGACGCTCTTTTGCGAGCCGCAACATCGTTTTAGCGAAATTGTTGCCCTTCCCCGCATATACCCAACTGGTACGGAAAATAAGATGCTTAGGACAATGCGCCTGTAATGCCTTTTCACCTTCAAGCTTTGTCTCACCGTACACATTCAGTGGAGCAGTCAAATCCGTTTCATACCATGGCTTTTCACCGTCTCCGGGGAATACATAGTCGGTAGAGTAGTGAATAACCCATGCGTCTATTTTTGCGGCTTCTTTGGCTATCGCTTCAACGCTTGTTGCGTTGAGGAGTCTGGCAAAATCCGGCTCAGACTCAGCCTTATCTACGGCCGTATGCGCTGCGGCATTAACGATAACGTCAGGTCTAATTGTACGAACAGTTTCCGCAATTCCTTTAGGATTGCTAAAGTCTCCGCAATACTCTTTAGAATGCACATCGACCGCTATTAAGTTTCCTAGTGGGGCAAGCGCACGCTGGAGTTCCCACCCCACCTGCCCTGTTTTACCGAACAGAAGAATATTCATTATGAACGTTCCCCGTAGTTCTGTTCGATCCAACTTTTATAAGCACCGCTTTTCACGTTGTTAACCCAATTCTGATTGCTCAGATACCATTCCACCGTCTTGCGAATTCCGCTTTCGAACGTCTCCTCAGGCTTCCAGCCCAGCTCAACGCCAATTTTATGCGCATCAATCGCGTAACGACGGTCATGACCCGGACGGTCAGCAACATACGTAATCTGATCGCGATATGACCCCTCTTTAGGCACTATCTCATCAAGCAGATCGCAAATCGTATGCACTACGTCCAGGTTCTGCTTCTCGTTATGGCCGCCAATATTGTACGTTTCCCCAGGTTTCCCTTGAGTGACAACGGTGTAGAGTGCACGCGCATGATCTTCTACATACAGCCAGTCACGAATCTGGTCACCATTCCCATAAATAGGCAGTGCTTTACCGTCCAGCGCATTCAGGATAACCAATGGGATCAGTTTTTCCGGGAAATGGTACGGGCCGTAGTTATTCGAACAGTTGGTGACAATAGTCGGGAAACCGTAGGTACGCAGCCAGGCACGCACGAGATGGTCACTGGAGGCTTTCGACGCTGAATACGGGCTGCTTGGTGCATACGCGGTAGTTTCAGTGAAGAGTGGCAGCTCAGTTGATGCCGGATGCTCATCCGGATGCGGTAAATCACCATACACTTCGTCGGTAGAGATGTGATGGAAACGAAACGCTTTCTTCGCCTGCTCATCCAACGTTGACCAGTATGCACGAGCAGATTCCAGAAGCACGTAAGTGCCGACGATATTCGTTTCGATAAACGCTGCCGGGCCAGTAATGGAACGATCGACGTGACTTTCAGCGGCCAGGTGCATCACTGCGTCAGGCTTATGCTTTGCGAAAATGCGATCCATAGCGTCTTTGTCGCAAATATCGGCATGTTCAAAAACATAGCGGTCGCTGTCGCTGACTTCACTAAGCGACTCAAGGTTGCCGGCATAGGTCAGCTTGTCCACGTTGACGACGTCGTCCTGGGTATTTTTAATAATATGTCGTACAACCGCGGAGCCGATAAAGCCGGCCCCGCCCGTCACAAGAATTTTCACGTTATCTGTTCCGTCTAGTGTATATGTCTGGATACTGGCGCTCTGAAAACTGAGAATTTATAACCAGTTTCAGAAATTGAGCACGCTACCGCCCCTGGCTTAACAGCTACCAGTGCACTGAGCGATGTTTGATTAAATGATTTTTCTTGTCTGGATACAGACAAAAAACTGGCGTTAATTGTCGTCCTAAACGACCTCAGAAACAAGCACAAATCGCTACAAAGCGGTCCAGATTTAAATCAGATAAGTCTATGTAATGCTTTAATTTATAACAAAAAACGGCAGTCATCATTTTGGTTAGAGATCAACACACCAAAATAATGACTGCCGTTTGTTCAGATCGAGGCTGAAATATCAGTCGTTAGCCAGCAATTTCTCAATCCGGCTTCTGAACTTCGCCCCTTCCTTCAGGTTGCGCAGCCCATAGTTCACGAACGCCTGCATATAGCCCATTTTCTTACCGCAGTCATAGCTGTCGCCGGTCATCAGCATCGCGTCAACAGACTGTTTTTTCGCCAGTTCGGCAATCGCGTCGGTCAACTGAATACGGTCCCAGGCGCCTGGCTCGGTTTTTTCCAGTTCCGCCCAGATGTCGGCGTTCAGAACATAGCGACCAACCGCCATCAGGTCCGAGTCCAGCGTCTGCGGCTGATCCGGTTTTTCGATGAACTCAACGATGCGGCTCACCTGCCCTTCCGTTTCCAGCGCTTCTTTGGTCTGAATTACGGAGTACTCGGAGAGATCGCCTTTCATGCGCTTCGCCAGCACCTGGCTACGGCCCGTTTCGTTGAAACGTGCCACCATTGCCGCCAGGTTGTAACGCAGCGGATCGGCAGACGCGTTATCAATGATGATATCCGGCAGCACAACGATGAAGGGATTGTCACCCACAACCGGACGGGCACAAAGGATCGAGTGCCCCAGACCCAGCGGCTGCGCCTGACGCACGTTCATGATGGTCACGCCCGGCGGACAAATAGACTGCACTTCCGCCAGCAGCTGACGCTTAACGCGCTGCTCAAGCAACGCTTCGAGTTCGTAAGAGGTGTCGAAGTGGTTTTCTACCGCATTCTTGGATGAGTGCGTAACCAGGACGATTTCTTTGATCCCTGCAGCAACAATCTCGTCGACAATGTACTGAATCATTGGCTTGTCGACGATCGGCAGCATCTCTTTAGGAATGGCTTTTGTGGCGGGCAGCATATGCATGCCCAGGCCTGCTACCGGAATGACTGCTTTCAAATTAATCATTATTTCTTCCACCTTAAAATGGTTGACGAATTATAGCTCTTAAACCTGTTTTCGCCAGCATGATTTGCCGTAATCCTGAAGCAATGTTACGCCTTAGCATCACATATTTCTGTAGTTGTAATCTGATTCGATCGCGCTTATATGCCAGGAATCGTCTTAAAACAGATTATTGTCGATTATCTGTGCGGCAGCGCAAAGTTCAGTCTTTCCACATTCACCACCTGCTGGTCGACCCGGTCAATATCCACCGAGCTTTGCCCCTTCTCGTTCACAGCTTTGATGTTCGCCAGCGAAAGCAGCGTCTCGTCTTTCGCCATAAATTTACCTCGTACATCTTTGCGCAGATCGAAGTTGATCTTCAGGGCAGGACCCACGGCGGCTTCCTGCATCACATTGATATTACGTAAGAAAAGATGCTGCGGCTTGTTGTGCAGTTCCAGCGTTGCGCGCTGCATTTCCACATTGGTAATCGCCACAAACGACGTCGCATTACCGGATGAAATCTGTATTCCGCGCAATTTATAGGCGAGCTGGCGGTTATCGAGATGAATATTATTGAGCTTGAAGTTCTGCGGGATGGACAAATAATCGCCTTTTATGACCCCATAGCCGATTAACATTCCCGCGCTGTTGACCATGTCGACATTATCAATAATGAAATTATCACAGCCATAAATCGCCACCGTGGCGTTGTCTATTCCCGCCTTTTTACTGAAGTCTGGGGTGATATTTTTGGCCTTAATATTGCGGATAACAAAGTGCTTCCCGTTTTCCACATGCACCAGCTGACGACAGTTGCTGCCGGTGATGTTGGCCACCACGAAGTTCTTAACGGTTTGCTTTTCCGGGTAGTCGTTGTCGTAGGTGCTCCCGGCAAGGCCAATGCCGATGCCCCAGTTGATCTTGCCGTTGGTGCAGTTGATGTTGTCGATGACATGATCGGAGATCAGGATATTGCGATCGTTGATGGCGACGTTCCATTCGATCGCATCGCCCTGCAGATGGCTAAATTTGCTGTTGGTGATGCGGGCGCCGTCCACCTGGTTGTGGAAACCCTGGCGCAGGATGGCGTAGTTGGCCTGACTCACGCTGATATTATCAATCACCAGATTGCGCATCACGCTCGGTTTCTTACCGCCGATGTAGATTTGCGTCACAGGGCCAAAACCGCTCATGGCCAGCCCTTTGATGACGCAGTTAGAGCCGCGAACGTCGAGCGTAATGTTCTCCGTGCGGCCAGCGCCTTCGCCTACCACCTTGCTGCCTTCCTGCAGAACAAAGCGGCCGCGGCCATTGCCGGTTAACGCCCCGCGAATCAGCAGCGTTTTACCGTCGGGAATGAAAATACCCGTGTTGATGTTTTCACAGGTCAGCCCGGCAGGGACAACGACCGTGTCCCCGTCATTAAACGCCTGCTTAAAGGCCGCGATCCAGTCGTTGTTATTGTACTGATTAACAGAGACCGTTCTTCCACTCGCCGCCCGCGCAATGCGGGACGACAGCAGCGGCGTAGCCGCCAGAACGGACAGAGACGAGACAAAGGTGCGTCGGGTAATCTTTTTCAGCATACATCCTCGGCGTTACAACGTTTGCAGCAGGCTGGCTAACTGACGGTTAATCACCTGCTGGTTAAAATCGGCTTCAACTTTTTGTCGGGCATTATGGAGCACGGGCTCCAGCGCCTGCTGGTCGATATCGCTGAAGGCAGCTAAGCGATCGGCGAGCGCCATGGCGTTATTCTCCGGCACCAGCCAGCCGGAATGGTCAGACTTAATCAGCTCCGGGATCCCGCTGTGAATGGTCGAGACCACAGGTATCCCGACGGCCATCGCCTCCATCAGCGCCACCGGAATGCCCTCCATATCGCCATCGGCTCCCGTTACGGAAGGCAGCAGGAACACATCTGCCTCATCGAGCATCGCCTTGACCTCGTGGCTCGGCTTGAAGCCCGGCATCTCTACGACATCTTCCAGCTGATACTGTTCGATCAGCGTGCGCAGACGACGCTCCCACGGCCCAATCCCGAGAATGCGGTAGTGGAAATCCACCCCGCGCGCTTTCAGCTGGCGGCAGGCTTCAATCGCCACATGCAGGCCTTTCTTCTCGGTCAGACGCGCGACGGAGATGATCTGCAGCGGCTTGCCCGGCACCTTCACCGGACGGCGGGTAAAGCGCGTTAAATCCACGCCCATGCGCGACACGGCAATTTTCTCTCCCGGGCAGCCCATGCTTTTCAGGCGTCCGGCCCACAGTTCGCTAATGGGCAGCATCATGTCGCCGCGGCGGAAAAGCTGCTGGTACTCCGGCGTATAATGGTTCAGCACTTCACGGCTGGAGATGTCGATACCGTGGAAAATGGTCGCAATTTTACCGTCAATCACGCCCAGTTCGCGTAACTTCGCGGCGGTCACGCCTGCCGGGCCAAAGTGGGCGATAAACACGTCAGCACGATACGGCTGCGCCGTTTGCCCGCAGATGGCCGAGAGAATTAAATTGCGTGATTCCGACCCATAGCGGGAAACATTCAACGCCCGCCACGTCGACGCGCGATGGATCCCACGTAAGGTCTGGCTGGCGCGGTGGCGCAGCTTGCTCAGCTTCCCGGACGGCTCGTCCTGCAGCCAGCGGGTTTTTGCCTCCAGCCCATACTGGGTATACGCCGCATGGGTGTTTTGGGTATCGCCCTTTTGCAGGGCGATAATCTCCACGTCATATCCCATATCGATAAACGCGGTGATTTGATTCAGAACAAAGGTCTCAGACGACAGCGGAAATTTCAGTAAGAAGAAACCAACCTTCATTTCCCCTCCCGTACGCGATCGAGTACCGATTTCACCATCCCAATGCCCTTCTCGCGCTCGGCTTTCACCGCCACCGCCAGACGTTCATTGATCGCAGGCAGCTGGCCGAGCGTGTCGCCCACCATCGCACCCAGCGACCCATCCAGCAGATGACGAATATCAACGGCCATTTCCGGCATACCGAGCTGCTGCATAATGCCCGCGGACTTGTGCTCGTAGTTAATAGCGATGGCTGGCGTGCCAAAGTTCATGGAGATAATGGCCGAGTGCAGGCGCGTGCCCACGGTCAGGTCGCAGGCGGAGAGCAGTTTGCCCATCTCCAGGTCGTTCAGCTCGTCCATCACCACGTGATAGCGGGACGGATCGTTCACCAGGTTGCGCAGGTTGAGAGCCACCATGCGGTCATCTTTGTTGTAGCTGTCGATACCGGTACAGGTGGATAGCGCCAGCACCTGGTACCCGCTCTCCAGCACGCGGTTCACCACGTCGGCGAACGCTTGCTCATACGCCGCCTGCGTCGTGCCTAAACGTTTATCGAATGGCGCCAGCTCGCGCAGGGTGATCGCGACGGTTTTCTGTTTCGCCGTAACGTCGAGCCAGTGCTGCACCGCGTAGCTCGGCTGGAAGCTGTCGTCCTGGTGATCCACCAGCCAGGCGGTATCCACGCCGTGCTCAACTTTGGACGTGTCAATCTCGCTGCGCTTCATCATCTCAAGGCTGACCGACTCGCGCAGGATCAGCGCGTCGCAGTGGCCGAAGACATAGTTTGCGAGCTGGTTAAACTGCGGATCCTGGAAAGGCCCCACGCTGTGGCCAATCATAAACAGCGGCTTTTTCGCCATGAACGTACAAAGCGCATGCTCAAACTGCGGCACTCCGTAGAGATCGACGAAGAACGAACCGCCGACCTGAATAATGGCGTCATAGCCGGACAGCAGACGAACAAAGTCGGTAAAGCCCTGCGCGATGGCGATGTTGCGCAGCTTGCCGGTATCGGTCACGCGGGAAAGCAGCACCTGATGCTGGTAGCGACGACGCAGCACTTTCTTCACGCGGCCCATCACGCCCGCGGCGTTGTTATGCTGTTTCATCTGGCTGTAAAGCGGATCGCCCATCACCGGGCGGTTCAGTAACCAGGATGAGCTGACAGGATAACGGCTCATCACGTCAACTTCGGTCTCAGGCTTAAGGGTGTTAATTGCATCCAGTAAACCGCGCAGGATGGCGCTGTCGCCACGGTTGCCGCAGGTATGGTTGCCAAGAATTAATAATTTCATAATGGCCTCTTAAATAACTAGCCTGCGCGAAGCAGCGTTTTCATTTTTTCGTTACGGCAAAACTGGCGCTTCATCTCAACGACCAGCGCATTGCGCGACAGCACGATCATCACGACGAAGGCCAGCGCCCCCGCGGCAACCTGCACCGCCAGCAGCGCGGCCAGCGGCAGATGCCCGCTGAGGATAATGCCCAGGCCGTAGCTCACCGCCAGGGTCGGCAATGAGAGATAGAACGGCAGCCACAGGCTCAGGATGTACTGACGGTAGCTGGAGCCCAGCACCGGTTTAATCATGATGAAGTAGCTCAGGACGGTATTGACGATCTGCACCAGCAGGAAGCCCAGCGTCACGCCAATAGCGCCCGCCATGTGCCCGCCGACGATAATTGCCGGAATAAACAGGAAGGTTTTGAATACGTTGAACTTAAAGCTGATGTCCACGCGCGCTTTTGCCATCAGCAGGGACCCAATCGGGTTTCCCACGGAGCGCAGCAGCCCCACCACGCACAGCAGCTGCAGGATCGGGATGATGCCGTTCCACTTATCGCCAAACACCAGCGGCACGAAGTTGCTGGACACCACCATCAACCCCAGCAGCACCGGGAAGTTGATGATCCCCACCACCGAAAGCAGCTTGTAAAAGTTAATGCGCAGCTTTTCGGTGTCGTCCTGAATCTTGGCAAACGCCGGGAACAGCACGCGGGTGATTATCGGGTTCAGCTTCATCGGCGGCACCACCGCGACGTTGTAGGCCAGGTTGTAGCCCCCCGCCACGCTCGCGCCGAGAATACGTGCCAGCACCAGCGTCGAGAGGTTGGTGTTCACGTAGTTGATAATGCTGTCCGCCGTCAGCCACGCGCCAAAGCGCAGGTTGGACGAGACGGACGCAAGAGAGAAATGCAGTCCCGGGCGGTAAATTTTACGCCCAAAGTAGCCAAACAGCAGCGTGCGCACGGCAGAGTTCACCAGGTAACCGAGGATGGCGGTCATCGCCAGCGGCCAGAAATGGGCGCTCACGACGGTAAAGGTAAAGCCCGCCAGCACGGCGCTGGTCTCGATCATGCCGATCTTGTTGAACTCCAGCTCTTTCTGCATCAGCGCGCGGAACTGTTGCCCGTGGGGGATCACCACGAACGCAAACGACAGCGTACGCATCAGCGGGGCGAGATCCGGGTTGTGCAGCACGCTGGCGATGGTATCGCTCAGCAGGAACACCAGCACAAACACGAAAATCCCCAGCCCCACGTTCAGCCAGTAGAGCGTGGTCAGCTCAAGATGGCTGATCTCTTTGCGCTGGATAATCGAGTTGGCGATACCAAAGTCAGACAGCGTATCGGCCAGCGCAATGATCACCAGCGAGACGGTCAGCAGGCCGAACTGGTGATTATCGATAATGCGCGCCAGCACCGTCATCTGCACCAGGCCGAGGCCAATGATGACGATGGTCGCCATCGCTGACCACTTGGCGCCGCTGATGGTTTTTTCACGTAAGCTCATCTTAGTACGCCGCTTTGTTCACGAAACCTTTGAAAATGGTCAGAAAAACAATCTTGATATCGAACCAGAGGCTCCACTCGCGGATGTACTCCAGATCGAACTCGATGCGTTTTTCCATTTTTTCCAGCGTGTCGGTTTCGCCGCGCCAGCCGTTGATTTGCGCCCAGCCGGTGATGCCCGGCTTCACCTTATGGCGCAGCATGTAGCCTTCAATCAGCGAGCGGTACTGCTCGTTATGCGCCACCGCGTGCGGACGCGGGCCAACAATCGACATCCCGCCGGTAAAGACGTTGATAAACTGCGGCAGCTCGTCCAGCGAGGTGCGGCGCAAGAAGTTCCCCACGCGGGTGACGCGCGGATCGTTCTGCGTGGCCTGGGTCACGACCTTGTCGTTCTCCATCACCTTCATGGAGCGGAATTTCCACACCATAATCGGCTTACCGTCCATGCCGTAGCGGGTCTGACGGAAGATAACCGGTCCTGGCGAGCTCAGCTTCACCGCGAGAGCAATGCAGCACAGCACCGGGGAGATGAGCAGCAAAATCAGCGAAGAGAGCACGATATCTTCCAGACGCTTCAGCACGCGGTTAATACCGGACAGCGGCGTGTCGTACAGCGGTACGACCGGCACCCCGTTCACCTCTTCAATACGGGAGTGAAGAATGTTGAAGGTAAACACATCCGGGATCAGGATCACTGAACAGGTGGTATCCGCCAGCTCGCGCATCAGCTGCTTAATGCGGGATTCGTCTTTCATCTGCATGGCGATGTAGACGTTGTGAATTTTGCCGGCTTTGGCATCGTCAATCAGCTGATCGTAGTTGCCCGCCCAGTCGGCAGGCACGCCGCCAGGCTTTGCGTCGTGATAAATCCCGACCACTTCAAAGCCTAACCACGGCTCTTTGCGGAAGCTGTCGAGCAGCACTTTCCCAACCGGCAGATCGCCTGCCACCGCCACGAAGCGACGGTTATAGCCCCGGTTGCGCAGCCAACCCGCGCCAAAGCGGATCAGGGAACGGCACACCACCATGCCGACGCTGGTCAACAGATACCAGCTCAGATAGGTCACGAGGCGATTATCAAAATCATGGCTAAATGCCACCAGGCCTGCGCTGAAGATCAGGCTCAGGGTCCAGTTCTGCAGCAGCAGCATCAGTTCAGTGGTCATTTTGACGCCGCGCCACGAGCGGTAGAAATCGGTCATACCGCCGATCATTTGAAACACGACCAGCGCAATCAGGGCCATCAGCAGATGCATATATAAGAACGGCAGCCCGCTGATCCGACACACCGCCCACAATCCACCGACCATGATGGTGATATCAGAAAAACGCTGCACCATAGAGATTAACGATGCATTCGTTCTCGCTCGTTCGCGTTTTTTTAGATTCGTCATCGTTGTTCCTGTATTCGGTTCCCCCTCCCACCGGGAGGGGCAGTTATTACTGATTCAACAGCGCCAGAATGTCCTTCGTTCGGGCTTCCATCAGCGCGGTGTCAGCGCGGGACTCCACGTTCAGGCGCACCACCGGCTCGGTATTGGACGAGCGCAGGTTAAAGCGCCACTGCGGGAACGCCATGCTGATGCCGTCGGTACGGTCAATTTCCAGCGCGTGGATGGCAAAGTGCTGCTCCACGCGGGCAATCGCCTCGGCAGGCTGTGCCAGCTTGCTGTTGATCTCTCCGCTCGCCGGGAACGCCGCCATACGGTCGCGCACCAGCTCGCCCAGGGTTTTCCCCTTCAGGCACAGCAGTTCAGTCACCAGCAGCCACGGGATCATCCCGCTGTCGCAGTAGGCAAAGTCACGGAAGTAGTGATGGGCGCTCATCTCGCCGCCGTAGATGGCGTCTTCTTCGCGCATGCGCTCTTTGATGAAGGCGTGACCGGTTTTGGACATCACCGGCGTGCCGCCTGCGGCAGAAACCACGTCGACGGTGTTCCAGGAGAGGCGCGGGTCATGAATGATCTTCGCGCCAGGGTTTTTCTCGAGGAACGCTTCCGCCAGCAGGCCGACAATGTAGTAGCCCTCGATGAACTGCCCTTTCTCGTCGAACAGGAAGCAGCGGTCAAAATCGCCGTCAAAGGCGATACCCATGTCCGCGCCGTGTTCAATCACCGCGTTGCGGGTGTCGTCACGGCACTCCGGCAGCAGCGGGTTAGGAATGCCGTTCGGGAAGTTGCCGTCCGGGGTGTTGTGCACTTTGACGAAGGTCACCGGCACGTTCAGTGCTTTAAAGCGCACTTCTAGGGCATCGACAACCGGGCCAGCCGCGCCGTTGCCGGAGTTAATCACCAGCTTCAGCGGCTTCAGGTTTGCCACGTTGATGTAGCCCAGCAGGTGGTCGATGTACTCTTTCTGCAGGTTGATTTTTTTGTAGCTGCCGCGCTTCGCCTCGTTCACCGGCGGGAAATCGTTGGCTTCCGCCAGACGCTGCACGTCGCGCAGGCCGGTGTCGCCGCTGATAGGACGGGCGCCCTTGCGCACCAGCTTCATGCCGTTGTAATCCATCGGATTGTGGCTGGCCGTCACTTCAATACCGCCGTCCACGCCCAGGTGGAAGGTGGCAAAGTAAATCTCTTCGGTTCCGGAAAGACCGATGTCCAGCACGTCTACGCCCGCGTCCTGCAGCCCTTTCGCCAGCGCCAGCTTGAGGGATTCACTGGTCAGACGCACGTCGCCGCCCAGCACGATGGTCTGCGGTTTTAAGTATTCGCCGTACGCGCGGCCAATGCGCCACGCAATGTCTTCATTCAGCTCTTCGCCCAGCTTGCCGCGAATGTCGTAGGCTTTAAAACAGGTTAATTTATCCATGATGACCCCTTTTTCAGGCAACAGTCGGTCCTGACCACTAAATGGCCGAATTAATTTTTTTGTCATTCGTAGGCCCGGTAAGCGCAGCGCCACCGGGCATGATGCAGAGAGCTACACTCGCCCGTAGCGGTCCTGGAAGCGCACGATATCGTCCTCTTCCAGATACGAGCCGGAGCGCACCTCAATTAAGTCGAGAGGAATTTTCCCCGGGTTCTCCAGACAGTGCGTCGCCCCCAGCGGAATATAGATGGACTCGTTTTCGCCCAGCAGTTTCACTTCACCGTCAATGGTGACTTTGGCGGTTCCCGCGACCACCACCCAGTGCTCGGCGCGGTGATGGTGCATCTGCACCGACAGCCCCTCGCCCGGCTTCACGGTGATGCGTTTCACCTGATAGCGGTCACCGGCGTCAATGGAGTCATATTTGCCCCACGGACGGTAGACTTCGCGATGAATATGGTGCTCGTGACGACCATCCGCCTTGATCTTCTCCACCACTTTTTTAACGTCCTGCACGGCGTTACGGTCGGCAATCAGCACGGCGTCTTTGGTCTGGACCACAACAAGATCTTTTACCCCAACCGTGGTGACCAGGCCGGACTCGGCGTAGACGTAGCTGTTTTCCGTTTTGTGGCTAATGACATCGCCGTGATGGACGTTACCCTCCGGGGTATGGGCGCTGATCTCCCACAGGGAGGACCAGGATCCAACATCGCTCCAGCCCGCATCCATCGGTACCACGACGGCGTCAGCCGTGCGTTCCATTACCGCATAGTCAATGGACTCTTCCGGACAGGCGAGGAAGGCCTCTTCATCCACGCGGATGAAGTCGAGATCCGGATCCACCACCGCCATCGCTTTCTCGCAGGCGCTCAGAATATCCGGGCGATATTTGCGCAGCTCTTCCAGATAGCGTCCGGCGCGGAACAGGAACATCCCGCTGTTCCAGTAATATTCCCCGCTGGCGACATACGCCTGCGCGGTTTCCAGATTCGGTTTTTCAACGAACTGCGCCACGTCAAACGCCACGCTGTCGCCTTCACCCGGCGTGACGTTGCCGCGACGGATGTAGCCGTAGCCGGTTTCCGGCAGATCCGGCACGATGCCAAAGGTCACCAGCTTGCCGCTCTCAGCGTAAGGAATGGCCGCACGCACCGCGTCGCGGAAGGCCTCTTCCTGCTGGATCACGTGGTCTGCCGCCAGCACCAGCATCAGCGGGTCACAGTCCGGGCTGCTGCGTTTTGCCGCCAGCGCCGCCAGGGCGATAGCCGGTGCGGTATTGCGTCCGGCAGGCTCCAGGATGATATTTTCTGTGAGTTTGTTCAGCTGGCGCAGCTGCTCGGCAACAATAAAGCGGTGCTGTTCGTTACAGATCACCACCGGGCTTTCACACTCCACGCCGTGGAGACGGTTTACCGTCGTCTGCAGCATGGTGAGATCCCCTTTCAGGCAGAGGAACTGTTTTGGATAGAGCACGCGGGACAGCGGCCACAACCGGCTACCAGAGCCACCAGCCATCACAACCGGATACAAAGTGGTTTGACTCATGATTTATCCCCGTATATCTGCAATAAATTGGCTCAGCACGTTCTCTTTCTCGAGCGTGCGTTCGGCATATTCACGTGCCACCGTGTTCACTTTTGGCATGGCAAGTGCCTGTTCAATGCCGGTGACCAGCGCCGGAACCGATTCCGGCTCTACGCACACCGCAATCCCCGGATAGCTGTCACACAGCTGGCCTAATTCAGTTTCGGCTTCGGCCGTAATCACCGCGTTACCGCCCACGGCCAGAATGTTGGTCAGCTTGGACGGCAGCACCGCGTCCGCCGCGCCGCGCTTTTGCACCACCAGATGGCAGTCGCCCATCTTCAGCAGCGCAGGCAATGCCTCGTAAGGCTGAAGCGGGAAGAATTTCACGTTGGTCAGGCCGCGAACGCTTACCATTTTTTCCAGCCGCGCTTTTCCACCGCCCTGCCCGACAATCACAAACATCCATGGATGTTCGTTCAGCAGTTGAGCCGCCTCGATCACGCTCTCCAGCCCCTGCTTTTCGCCGATATTGCCTGAGTAAAGAATGATTTTTTGATCTTCAGGCAAACCGAGCTGCGCGCGCAGCGCCTGAGCGTCTTGCTCAGTCACGTCGCGAAAACGCGCCACTTCGGACCAGTTCGGGAAGAAGATCACCTTCTCCGCCGGGACGCCTTTCTCCTGCGCTTTGTTCATCATGGAGCGCGAGATCGTTGAGACGTAGTCCACGTTGTGTAGGCCACTGCGCTCAAACGCGCTGGCGAGCTTCGCCACCTTGCCGCCTTTGCTTTTGCCTGCCATCCCCAGGCCCAGCATGGCGTCCACTTCATAATCCTGAATGTGCAGCAGGGTGCGCGCGCCGGAGAGTTTGCCCAGCAGGCGCATGCCCGGCGTGCAAAACAGCGTCGGCACCACGCCGATAATGCGATCCGGCTTCCAGCGACGCTGCGCCATCAGCGGGAAGAAGCTGCTCAGGGCAAAGCTGCCGAGATGAATCAAGCGCTTCAGCGTCGAGGGCTGCTTAGGCACATACAGCGGGCAGCGCCAGACGGTCGCTGCACCCTCTTCGCGACGGTAGCGCCAGCTTGAGTAGCGCTCCCCCACTTTCCACTCCGGGTAGTACGGCGGCGCGGTAATGACCCGCACGTCATGTCCCTGGCTCGCCATCCACTCGACCATCTCGCCGGTGTATTTCCCGATGCCGGTTAATTCCGGCGAGTAGTTGATTCCGTATACGAGGATCTTCATAAGCCCGGCACCCCGGACTGACGTTCAGCGAGGAAATAGGCACGGCTGTTGTCATGCACATTGTCGCTCGCCAGCAGCGCCTCTGGCGTCTGCCAGCGGTAGTCGTCATGCTGAGAATCAGGCAGACGCAGGTCTGCCTCACTCACCTTCAGGCGGAACCCCAGCACGATGTAGTGCGTGGAGAACCCGGTACCCGAAAAGTTATCGTCATAGAAGTGCTGCCAGACCCCGTAAAACTGGCCCGCTGCCATCGGCAACTGCAGGCCCAGTTCCGCCAGAGTGAGACGCTCAAACGCATCGGTCAGCGTCTCATCCTTTTGCACGCGCCCGCCGGGCACGAACCAGAAGCCCTGTGCAGGACGGTTGGTTCGTTTCCCCAGCAAGAACTCGCCGCGTTCGTTCTCCACGATCAAATCAATTGAGATGAGCGGAGTGGAACGCACTACCGTGGCAAAATCTTCCTGACTTAAAAACATCGTTACCCCCGGAAGCGGTGCTGGTTTTCCAGGAACCACTGATAGGTGCTGGCCAGCCCCTGCTCCAGTGACACCTCGTGATACCAGCCCAGCTGATGCAGACGGGTCACGTCCAGCAGTTTGCGCGGCGTGCCGTCCGGTTTCGTGGCGTCAAACACCACGCGGCCTTTGTAGCCCACCACCTGCGCGATGGTCTGCGCCAGCTCGCGAATGGTGCAGTCCACGCCGGTGCCCACGTTGATGTGCGACAGCATCGGCTCGGTGTTCTCCTGCCACACCTCGCGATCCAGCTCCATCACGTGAATGCTGGCCGCAGCCATGTCGTCCACGTGCAGGAATTCGCGCATCGGCGTACCGCTGCCCCACACCACCACATCCGGCGCGTTCTCGGCGGTCGCCTCGTGGAAGCGGCGCAGCAGCGCCGGGATCACGTGCGAATTGCTCGGGTGGAAGTTGTCGTGCGGTCCGTACAGGTTGGTCGGCATCACCGAGCGATAGTCTCGGTTGTACTGACGGTTGTAGGACTCGCACAGCTTGATCCCGGCAATTTTGGCAATCGCGTACGGCTCGTTGGTGGCTTCAAGCGTGCCCTGCAGCAGCTCGCTTTCAGCGATCGGCTGTTTTGCCATTTTCGGGTAAATACAGGATGAGCCGAGGAACAGCAGCTTGTTCACGTTGTGCAGATGCGCCGCGTGAATGATGTTGCTCTCAATCATCATGTTTTCGTAGATGAAATCCGCCGGGTAGGTGTTGTTGGCAACAATGCCGCCCACCTTCGCCGCCGCCAGATACACCTGGTCAATACGTTCGTTCGCAAAGAAGTCCTGTACCGCACGGCTGTCGAGCAGGTTCAGCTCGTCGCGCGTGCGGACAACCACTTCGACGTCACCGCGCTGTTCGAGCTGGCGAACAATCGCGGACCCCACCATCCCGCGATGACCGGCGACAAAAATACGTTGTTTTGTCATTCTCAGGACTCCAGCGCGATGGCAACCTCGTAGCCATGAGATTTGAGCAGGGAGTGTTTTTTCGCTGCTTCAAGATCTTTGGCTACCATCTCGGAAACCATCTCCTGCAGAGTGGTTTCTGGTTTCCAGCCCAGCTTCTCGTGCGCTTTGGTTGGGTCGCCCAGCAGGGTTTCCACTTCAGCAGGACGGAAGTAGCGTGGGTCAACCTGCACAATCACGTCGCCTGGCTTCACGCCCGGTGCGTCATGGCCGGTCACGGAAACCACGATGCCCTTCTCTTCTACGCCGGTGCCTTCGAAGCGCAGCTTGATGCCCAATTGAGCGGCAGCCATTTCAACGAACTGACGAACGGAGTACTGCACGCCGGTCGCAATCACGAAGTCTTCTGGCTGTTCCTGCTGCAGCATCATCCACTGCATTTTCACGTAGTCTTTGGCATGGCCCCAGTCACGCAGGGAATCCATGTTGCCAAGGTGCAGGCACGATTCCAGACCCTGCGCAATGTTGGCGATAGCGCGGGTGATTTTGCGGGTCACGAAGGTTTCGCCGCGACGTGGAGATTCGTGGTTGAACAGAATGCCGTTACAGGCGTACATGCCGTAGGATTCACGGTAGTTCACGGTGATCCAGTAGGCGTACAGTTTCGCTACCGCATACGGAGAACGTGGGTAGAACGGCGTGGTCTCTTTCTGTGGGATTTCCTGCACCAGGCCGTACAGCTCAGAGGTGGATGCCTGGTAGAAACGGGTTTTCTTCTCAAGACCCAGGAAGCGAATCGCTTCCAGCAGACGCAGGGTACCCATGGCGTCCACGTCAGCGGTGTATTCCGGGGACTCGAAGGAGACCGCTACGTGGCTCATCGCCCCCAGGTTGTACACTTCATCCGGCTGTACTTCCTGCAGGATACGGGTCAGGTTGGAGGTATCGGTCAGGTCGCCGTAGTGCAGATGGAATTTCGGGTTCGCCGCGTGAGGATCCTGATAAATATGATCGACACGTTCGGTGTTAAATGAAGACGCACGACGTTTAATACCGTGTACTTCATAACCTTTTTCCAGCAGTAACTCTGCCAGGTAAGAACCATCCTGCCCGGTAACGCCGGTGATGAGAGCGACTTTAGACATGTTTATATTCCTCTACTTATGAATTTAATCAGTTTCAACGCGTTCGCGTATCACCACTGCGGGGTTGCCACGACAAATTTTATTTGCCGGTAGCGATTTAAAAACGCTGCTGCGGGCACCGACTACCGTGCCATCGCCAACAGAAACACCCGGTGCAACAAAAACATCCGTTGCCAGCCAGCATTTTTCGCCAATCACAATAGGCGAAGCGGTAATATCAAAATGCTGACTCATAAAGTCGTGGCTGCCGGTGCACAAATAACATTTCTGTGAAACCACCGAATTTGCGCCAATCGTAATCTCGCCCAGGGTATATAACACCGCGTCATCCCCTACCCAGGCGTAATCCCCAAGCGTTAATTTCCAGGGGTAGGTAATTTTCACCGAAGGCCGAATGACTACGTTTTTTCCTATTTTTGCGCCAAACAGACGCAATAAAAATGCTCGCCAGCGGTACAGTATTTGTGGTGACCAGGCAAATAAGGTGGCCTGAACGGCCCACCATAGCTGCACTTTAATACCGCCCGCCCCCCGAAAACCTTTCGGTACGGAGAAACCGTTCAGATCCTGCATTACGTTTCCTTATATTCAGGCTTTGTTATATAAGGCTTTCGTTTTACTCGTGGTGCGCACGCGTAAAAAATAAGATAATTCCGCCCAGAACCCCGGCACGCGTAATATTTTACGCTGCACGTTTTTGGCATCCTGGCACAACTCCAGATTATTCGAGGTTGACACACCCCCCATTGAAAACTCAGATACCAGCCCTTTAATTCGGCGGAACGGGTAACCTGACTTATACAGACTGGCGGCCAGCGCATAATCGGAAGACACTTTATACTGCAAATCGTAAGGCTGTTTTTTCAGACCTTTTACCGGGAAGAAAATGGCCTGATGGCTGGCCGGTAAGCTGTGGTAGATATACCAGCCCGGCTTCGCGCTGCGGCACACTTTATGTCCGTCGCCAAAATCAAGCAGCGCATCGCCAATATACATGGCGTCCTCTTTCTGCCGCGCCAGCTGACGGGCAAACAGCGCCACGTCGTCATGGAAGATATCACCCGAATTCAGGAAGATGGCATAACGGCCTTGCGCCATGTTAATGCCCTTGTTCATTGCATCGTAGATGCCTTTATCTTTCTCGCTGATGTAGCGTAAGTTGAACTCACCGTTGAGTTTTTCCAGAAACTCTGCCGTGCCATCGTTCGAGCCGCCGTCGACCACAATCCACTCAAAGGTGAGGCTTGGATCGCGCGCCAGGTTGCGCAGCGAGCGCCAGGTTTTTACCACCCCTTCGTAATTACGAAAAGCGACAGTAATGACGCTAAGAAACATAAATCACCTCATTTCGTCATACGTGCGTAATATTAAGCGCTTTGCGCAGAATAAACGGACAGACAATCAAGAAAGCATATTCCGGGCTAAATATTGACCCGGTAAAAAACAGCGACACCGGCGTAAACAGATAAAGTTGCACGCGAAAGTTCTGGTTATCACCAAACGCGTTAATCATCATTTTGAAAACTTTAAACAGATACCACAGCGTCAACAGTACGGCGAACCACGAAAAATAAATAATTAACAGATACAGACCATTGTCTATGGTTTTACCGACATCCGCACCGTTAAAGATTCCGAATGATGCAACATATTCGTAAAGTGAGCCGAATCTTACTACACCATCAATATGGGTTAAGGAATAACCCACCATCACCAGTGGTCCAATGATGCGATAATAGGACGAGGACCCTTCCGTTCCCAAATCACCCAGACGTTCTGAGATGTAGGGGAAGGCAAATATCACGCCCACCATAAATACCGTCAGGGAGATAATCGCCAGCGGCAGTTTTTTCTTAATCGCATCTTTGTTCAGGTACTGAAACGCCCATTCCAGCAGGTAAAACAGGATAAATGTCATTACCCCTGAGAACGATCCAGACAGAACGATTCCTGCAAGAATCATAGCATCGGTCTTAGGCGTTTTGATACCAAACTGTTTGATGCTGAGCCAAATTGAGATTAACGCCAAAGCGAAAAACGCCGGTTCAAAATAGAGGGCCGTGGTACGCTTCCCGCCGAACTTGATGAAGTTCAATACATAGCTGTTGCTGTAAATGAGATATTTCGAAATTATCTCCATCAGGCTGCTGCCGCCGGTGAGGATAATTTGCGCCATCTCCATAGCAGCAAGCATAACAATTAACGCAACAGCAATATAAAAGAACCTGAGGATTTTCCGATAATTGTGCGGAGAAATCGTTTTAAAGCGAATACTCCAGACCATGCCGATAATAATGACAATATAAACAAACAGCATGGTCGAGGTGACGTATTTACTGGCATCCAGCGACTGGCCGAAGATATAGTTAAAAAGCGTCAGGCCCGTACCCAACCCTAAGGCAATCATCAGCTTCTTCAGGTTGATTTTATCGACATACAGCAGAAGCAGAACGGGCAAGAAGGTGACGATGGTTATCGGGAAGCTTTCGCCGAGCTGGGCAATCTTAACGTTGACCAGCAGGTAAATCAGCGGCAGCAGCAGATAACTACAGATTCTGATAGAACGAGACATACTCCTCCAGCATCTGTTGTCCACTGTAGGCCTTGCGGCTGCGGTTGCGGAACGATTCCAGGTCGGTGCCAAAAACGGCCTGAGCGATCTGCGCCTTCGGCAATTGCACCAGCGGCAGAACCTCCTGCTCCGCAAAAGTTTTCCCGCCGGATTTTTCCAGCACCTCACGTGCCGCATCGCTGTGGGTGGCAATCACCGGCACGCCGATGGAGAGCGCTTCACAGAGGATCAGCGGGTAGTTATCCACGCGGGAGCTGAACACCAGCGCATCCATTTCATTCAGCGCGCTCATCAGCTTGCGCTTATCGGTTTCAAACCCGTGGTTGACCACGTTAGTCCCTTCAAACGGTGAAAATTTGCCGAAGGTGTGAAGCTCAATTTTGTCACCCAGCGCCATCATGTCGCGCACCAGCTGCTGGTTGGTTTTCCCGTCGTAACGCAGGTCATGCGCAACGATAGCGATTTTCGGTTTGCCCGTGGTTTGCGCCACCGGCGTCAGGTCGGCGAGAATGGCTTCCGTCGCCACGTCGATGCCGTTGTTAATAATCTGGCAGCGCCCTGCCCCGTACAGACTGTTGAAGGCATCTGCCACGTGCTGGCTCGGGGAGATAAACGTACACCCGAGCGAGAGCATGTCGCGGAAAAGCTGACGCTTTCCGGCCACCAGCTTGTGCGCGCGATCCACCTTCACCGGCGGATAGTTGCTCAGCGTCGGGCATTTCTGGCAGTTGTTTTTCCAGCCTTCGCAGCCGTCGGTAAACGCGCAACGGCCGGTTACGCTCCAGTGATCGTGCAGCGTCCAGACGAAGCGGGTGTCGGGCTTGTGGGCCTGCACCTTCTGACAAAACGCCACCACCTCTTCCAGATTCAGCCAGTAGCTGTGCAGCACGTGAAAATGCAGCACAACCGGGCCGGTGGTGCGGGTCACCGTGCGATAAAGCGTATTCAGGTTGCCAAACAGATCGCGGTTAAACAGACGGAACAACGCAATGTTGGCAATCGAGGTCAGGCGCGGCGTGTGCTTATGCACCTGCGGGAAGTTATCGTGACTGACGCTTTTCTTGCCGCCCTTGCCATAGCCATAAATAAATCGAGACTGAAGTCCTTTTTGCAGCGCGCGCTGGTGCAGATCCAGCGCCACCCCTGCCGCTCCGCCTTCTGCGAGGCGTACGTTAAATTGCAGAATATTCATTTAATCACCTTCACGCGGGCTTTTTCTCCCACCACCAGCGCGTTATCCGGAATGGTGTCCAGCACCACGCTGCCCGCACCAATCGTGACGTTGTTACCAATCGTAATGTCGCCAATGATCACCACGTTCGCGCCCAGCTCGACGTTATTGCCAATGACCGGGCAGGCCAGGCTGTCTGGCCCACGGTTGCCAATGGTCACCCCATGGCGGATGGTGAAATCATCCCCGGCGACCACGAACTTGTTGATCACCACCGCATAGCCGTGATGGATGGTAAAGCGACGGCCAATGGTGGCAGCGGCCTGAATTTCATAGCCAAAAAAGCATTCGGTAATGATGCGGTACAGCACCAGCACGGGGGCCGCCCAGATGTTGTTCAGGATATTTTTCTTACGCCACACCGAGCAAAAATGCGCGATGCGGTACGCCAGAACCATGCAGCAAGGACGCAGGCTCCAGCTGTTAGCGCGGCAATCTTCCAGAAACATTATTTCCCCCGAAGTCCATCAGCCAGGCGCTTGCCGTTACGTATGGACAACAGCGTCAGCAGCGTGCGCCAGTTCATGCGCTTATTGCGGATCTGATAGAGGGTAAAGAGCTGATATTTACGGCTGGCACGGTCAAACTTGTCCTTGTGCTTGCGGTAAAAATGGAAGTAGCCCGAGAACTTCTTCGGCGACGAGGTGATCTGCATCTCCCCGTGGTTGATGTGCAGGATCTGCGTGGCCTCTTCCACTTTCCACGGCTCGCCATACTCCACCACCATCCGCAGGAAGATGTCGTAATCCTGCGCGGCCTTCAGTTCGGTATCGAACAGGCACTCCTTGAAGCGCCACGCCCAGGTGAAGACCTGGTTACCAATGATGTTGCGCTTGTAGAACAGGCGTCGAGAGTACGGTGATTTCGGATAGAGCGGCAGGCTGGCAGGCTGCGAGTACACCTCGCCCTGACAGACATAGTCGTTGGCATACAGGAACGCGTGCGTGACCAGCTGCTCTTTATGCGACAGGAAAATAGACAGGCGGTTCGGCGTCCATTCGTCATCGTCGTCGATGCCGGTCAGATACTGCCCTTTGGCCTGCATAATCGCCTGATTACGTACAGCACAGGCGCCAGAGTTAATCTCGTTGTGGGTATAGACCACCCGCGGGTCGTTGAGGTCAGTCACGAATTTTTGCAGCTGTTCATACGAGGAAGAGCAGTCATCAACGATGATCAGCTCCCAGTTATCGTAATCCTGACGTAACACCGACTTGATTGCGCGGATCGCCAGCTGCTGACGATTCCATGTCGGCATATAGATTGAAACTAAAGGGCGTTGTGTGGTCATGATCTTCCCCTGATCCCTCACCCCGCCCCTCCCCCCTCGGGAGAGGGTTAGGGTGAGGGGGATTGTTATTTGCTGTCTGACTTATATTCGTACTCGTAATACCCGTAATCCTGGTACCCGGTCGCGCGGCGGAAGATGGAGTTCAGGATCACCCCTTTCACCTCAATCCCGTTCTGCTCGAAGCGGCTCAGGCTGGTTTCCACCTCTTTCAGGGTATTCACCGCGTAACGCGCCACCATCAGCGTCGTACCCGCATGGCGACCCACAACGGCAGCGTCGGTCACGGCGAGAATCGGCGGCGTATCTATCAGCACCAGGTCGTAGTTTTTGCTCGCCCACTCCACCAGCTCGGTAAAGCGTTCGCTCATAAGTAGCTCGGACGGGTTAGGCGGTACCTGCCCACGTGGGATCAGGTCAAATTTCGGCACGGTAGTCGGTTTTGCGCTCTGGCTGATGTCACCTTTGCCAAGCAGGATCTCCGACAGACCGTTGACGTTGTTGGTGCCCAGCAGCTCGTGGATGTAGCCCTTACGCATATCGCAGTCGATCAGCAGCACGCGCTTGTTGGTCTGGCTAACGACCGCCGCCAGGTTGGCGCAGACGAAGGTTTTACCGATTGACGGGCTAACACCGGTCAGCATCAGGACGTTGTTTTTAGCCTGCATCATGGCGAAGTGCAGACTGGTACGCAGGCTGCGTATCGCTTCAATCGCCAGGTCGGTTGGGTTACCCACCGCCAGCAGCTGGCTCTGTTTGTAACGCTTAACGCCTTTGATGGTTTTCACGCTGTCACGGGATTTTTGCCACTCAGACAGCGGAATGCTGGCATAGACGTTGATACCGTTCTCTTCCAGCACCTGCGGGCTTTCGATACCGCGGTTGAACAGCGAACGCAGCAGCACGCCAACGATGGAGAGCATCAGGCCGAGAATAATGCTGCCGAGAATGATCAGCGCTTTCTTCGGCTTCAGCACGCCAGGCTGGGTAATCGCCGGGTCGACGATGCGCACGTCACCCACGGTGCTTGCCTCGGTGATTTTCAGCTCCTGCTGCTTGTTCAGCAGCTGCATGTAAACCTGCTGTCCTGACTCCACGTCGCGGGTCAGACGCACGATCTCCTGCTGCGTTTTCGGCATCGCGGTCACACGGTCATTGAGCTTCGCCTTCTCCTCTTCCAGCGTGCGGCGTTTCTCCAGCAGCGTGCGGTAAGCCGGGTGACGTTTGGTGTAAAGCTTGGAGATCTCCGCCTCTTTGAAGGTCAGCTCGTTGAGCTGAGCGTCAATGTTGACCATCGAATCGAGGACCGATTTCGCCTCCAGCGGCAGGTCGACAGAGTCTTTATCCTGGCGGTAGGCGTTCAGCTTGTTCTCGGCATCATCCAGGCGGGCGCGCACTTCCGGGAGCTGTTTCGACAGGAACGCCAGGCTTTTCGCCGCTTCAGCCGACTTACGCTCAACGTTCTGCTCAAGGTAGTTGCGGGTAATGCTGTTCAGGATGTCGCGGATCTGATCCTTATCTTCCCCGGTAAAGGTCATGCTCAGCACGCCGGTGTCCTTACCGTTTTCGGTGACGGTCAGGTTGTTTTGCAGGTTGTTGATCATCCCCAGCGTGGAGAATTTGGTGACGGTAAACTCCCCGCCCTCCTGGGCGTTGATCGCACTGACCATCATGCTGACGCCGTCTTTGCTCAGCATCTGTCCGACTTCACCGCGCGCGCTAAAGCCCGCGTCGCTGGTCAACTGATACTGTTTCGGGCCAAGCACCGTCAGGGTAAAGGTCTGATCGGCTGCCCCTTTTGGCAGCACGAAGTCAGTGACCTTCACCGTGTCGTTGCTTCTGCCCATCAGCCGATCCCAGCCCGCACCAAAGATTGGGAAGGTATTTTTGGTGACGGAGATATCGAGCCCAAGGTCGTGAACCGTTTTACCCAGCACCAGACGTGACTGGATGAGCTGGATTTCAGCGTCAGAGGCCGGCGGCTTGTTCGCCAGCGCAGAGCCAATGTCCTGCACCAGCGAATTACCGGTATTCTGCTCGATCTGCACCAGCGCATCGGCGCTGTAGATAGGGGTGGCGAACAGCGTATAGACGACGGCCGCCGCGGCAAACACGGCGGTAATGCCCAGCACCCACCACTTTGCCTCGATAACCGTGCCAACCAGGCGCCCAATATCAATTTCATCACTGCCCGAAGTCGGGGCGGCAGAAGGTTTTGTTTTTTCTGTCATTGTTATCCCTGCTGAGCTTTCAGTGCCTGCGCCCACTGTTGGGCAGACTGGTCAAGTAAGGTGTAAACCGCCTCGAAAGCCTCATGGCTTTTGCGATATGGATCGGGAATTTCACGCTCATTGTCCCAGTGTCCAAACAGCATCACCTTACCGCGCATCTCCGGAGCGATATCGCACAGCGCTTGAATATGGCGTTTTTCCATCGCCAGAATCAGGTCATACTCACGGCACATGCGGCCAGTGACCTGGCGGGCAACATGCCCGTCGAGGGAGAGGTGATGGTCCCCCGCCACGCTCATTGCGCGCTCATCGGCACCTTTACCGACCAGTGCACCCAGCCCTGCCGAATCAACGGTCAGTTCGGGCTGGTAGTGTTTCAACAACCGTTCAGCCGTAGGGGAACGGCAAATGTTCCCCACGCATACCACCAGAATTTTGTTAAACATCGCGGATTACCAGGTATGAATGTCGCGCGCCGTATCCGTCATGTAGCGAACGCCACTGATGGTTGGCAGCAACTGGTTGATCAGACGGTTCCAGCGGGCAACCGGTGCGGTAGTGACATACACCACGTCGTATGGCTGGAGACGGAACTCCGTCGCCATCACCAGAGAGGTCGCATCGGACATATCCAGCTGGTAGATGTTGGCAATCTTGCCTTTCGCGCTGCCCTCACCTTTCAGCGGACGGATCACGAAGATACCGGTCGCGTTAGAGGTCGTCAGATCGATACCCTCAGCATTGCCCAGCGCTTCGGTCAGCGTCATACCGCTGAAGTCCATCTTGAGGGTGCTCTGTTTCTTCACTTCACCCATCACGAAGACTTTAAGATCGTCATTGCGTGGTACATAGAGGATGTCGCCCGGATAAAGCAGGCGGTTCTGGGTCAGATCGCCGTTTTGCATCAGCGCCTGCAGCGAAATGCGCTGCTCTTTCCCGTTGTGGGTCAGTACCACGTTGCGCCAGTCGGCGCCGTCGGTTAACCCGCCTGCGGCGTTAATGGCGTCCAGCACGGTCAGAGGAACGTTGGTGATGGCCTGCTGACCAGATTTGTTCACCTGGCCGGAGATATAGGCTTTTTGCGAGCGGAATGCGGCGATATTAACGTCCACCTGCGGATCGGCGATGTACTGCGCTAAGCGGCCGGTAATATCACTGCGGATCTCGGCAAGCGTTTTCCCTGCTACATGGACTTTACCAATGTAGGGATAGAACATGGTGCCATCTGACTGCACCCAGTTACCGGTGTCGCTTGAGCTGCGGTACTGGCCCGCTGGCGTGGTCAGTTCGGGGTGATCCCAGACGGTCACGTTAATGACGTCTCCAGGCCCTACGCGATACTGGTAGGAAGCAATTTCCTGGTCCAGTGACATATTTGGCTGGGCAACGTTTGGACGTGGGCGTAATTGTTCGACCAGACGAGGCGTAAGTGGATAAACATTCACCATTTTGTCGAGATCAAAATCGGCATCCTGTTGCTTGATCACATCCTTGCCCATTGTAGACATATTGCTTCCGGGAAAGACCGTGCAACCGCTCATCAAGGTCACAGACACCAATAATGGCATCAATTTCATTTTGGAGTTCATCATTGATTATTTATCACTTTGGCAGAGTAATTATCCTGTGCAATTTAAATACGTGTGAATCTAAAATGCATTAAGAATGTAGCTAATTAAATAAAAATATAAGTGGCATCATTCCTAAAAAAAACGCTATTTGGCCAGTCACTGTTGACAACGTAATCATGGCCCACCCACACACATTCAGGCACGCTACCGCCCTTGGCTTCCAGCTACCAATACGCTATAACACAATGAATTACAAGCAAAAAACCGCAAGAATTTTTTGCTGGTGAAATAAATGAAGCATTCAAAATACGCAGGCACTATTTCGTTAATCGCCCAAAAAAAACATCAATCCTTAACGGGAGATATCCTTTTTAGGCTAATAATCTTGTAACAGTTAATCCCAAAACAGGCAAGAAAACGGGGTCCTAACGTCAACTTTTAAGAATTTATTTAGAAATGCACTTTATTTTTAAGAATTTCTTTATGTTGACAGCGTTATGATTGAACATCTTTTAATGCGATATTTCTTAATTTTGTTATTTCGGATAAATACAGATTTTCTGGATATATTAAAACTATTATACCCGCCAGTTTTAATTTAATGATTATTGAGAGAAATCTCATACTGACATTGCATTTTCCCACAGCTTTATCCATGATCGAATTGTGTCATTAGTCATATTACAGAAGGTATTGCTACTACTATGGAATGGATTGCCGATCCCTCAATCTGGGCCGGGCTGGTTACGCTGGTTGTCATCGAGCTGGTGCTCGGGATTGATAATCTGGTTTTTATCGCCATCCTCGCTGAAAAACTGCCTCCTTCCCAGCGCGATCGCGCGCGCGTAACGGGGCTGCTGCTGGCGATGGTGATGCGCTTACTGCTGCTGGCCTCTATTTCCTGGCTGGTCACGCTCACTCAGCCTCTGTTCTCCATTCACGGTCTGAGCTTTAGCGCCCGCGATCTGATCATGCTCTTCGGCGGGCTATTCCTGCTGTTCAAAGCCACCGTGGAGCTCAACGAGCGGCTGGAAGGCAAAGACAGCGAGAACCCGACCCAGCGCCGCGGAGCAAAATTCTGGCCGGTGGTCGCGCAAATCGTGGTGCTGGATGCGGTCTTCTCCCTGGACTCGGTGATCACCGCCGTCGGGATGGTGGACCTCCTTGCGGTGATGATGGCCGCGGTCATTATTGCCATCACGCTGATGGTCATGGCCAGCAAGGCACTGACCCGCTTCGTGAACAGTCACCCGACCATCGTTATCCTTTGCCTGAGCTTCCTGCTGATGATTGGCTTCAGCCTGGTGGCAGACGGTTTTGGCTTCCATATTCCGAAAGGCTACCTGTATGCCGCCATCGGGTTCTCCGTCATGATTGAAGCGCTTAACCAGCTGGCGATATTCAACCGCCGTCGCTTCCTTTCCGCCAATCAGACTCTGCGTCAGCGCACAGCCGACACGGTCATGCGTCTGTTAAGCGGCAAGAAAGAGGATGCGGAGCTGGACGCCGAATCCTCCGCCATGCTGGCCGACCACAGCGACGGGCAGATCTTTGACCCGCAGGAACGACGGATGATTGAGCGAGTGCTCAATCTGAACCAGCGTACGGTCAGCAGCATTATGACGTCGCGGCATGACATTGAGCATATTGACCTGACGGCCCCGGAAGCGCACATTCGCGCCCTGCTGGATAAAAACCAGCACACCCGCGTGGTGGTGACCGGCGGGGAAGTGGAAGAGGAGCTATTGGGCGTGGTACACGTCATTGATCTGCTCCAGCAGCAGCTCCACGGTGGGCCGCTCAATCTCCGCGCTCTGGTTCGCCAGCCGCTGGTCTTCCCGGAGGGGCTGCCGTTGCTTTCCGCCCTTGAGCAATTCCGTAACGCGCGCACCCACTTTGCCTTTGTGGTGGATGAGTTTGGTTCGGTGGAAGGGCTGGTCACGCTCAGCGACGTGATGGAAACCATTGCCGGTAATCTGCCAAACGAGGTGGATGAGATAGACGCCCGCCACGACATTCAGAAAAACGCCGACGGCTCGTGGACGGCTAACGGCCATATGCCGCTGGAAGACCTGGTGCAGTATGTGCCGCTGCCGCTGGATGATAAACGGGAATACCACACCATTGCCGGTCTGCTGATGGAGTATTTGCAGCGTATCCCACAGCCGGGGGAAGAGGTTCAGGTCGGCGACTATCGGCTTAAAACGCTCCAGATTGAAAACCATCGCGTGCAGAAGGTTCAGCTGATACCGCTGCGGGAAGAGGAAGAACTGGATTTTGAGGTGTAAAAAAGCCGGGTGGCGTTTCGCTCACCCGGCCTGCGGTGTTCGGTTTTTGTAGGCCGGGTAAGGCGAAGCCCCCCCCCCGGCGCAACAGGCATCACAGCTTATCCAGCAGCTTCTTCACATCCTTGCCGTCCTGTGAATCTTTATTACGATCCGCCCAGCCGCTGAGTCGACGTTTCGCTTCATCCTGCAGATGCTTACGCAGGATCTGATCCACCTGCAGACTGTAATTCAGGGCCTGCCATTTGCCGTATACGCTCAATGGGACCGGCGTCTGTTTCAGGAAGTCGATGAGCTTGCTTTCCCCCTGCCAGCCGGAAAGTACCCGCACGTTAAAGCGCGTGTCCGCCGTCTCTTTGACCAGATCCAGCTTACCCTCGCCCGTTACTGATAAGAGTGAAGAGGTACCCTGCATTCCGTCGAGAGAGAGTTGTCCGTTGTTCAGCGTCAGGTCCGTGGTGAAGCTGTCGAGGCGCGTGGCACTGTCGTAGCTCTCCTGGGCTTTCACATCGCTGCTGCGCTCCACCGCCTGCTGCACCAGTTGCTGGAAGTTAAGCCCTTCCATACGGGAGTTTTTCAGATCAAGATGCGCCTGCCCTTGCCACTCGCGGCGGAAAGCATCGGCATCAATTTTCGTGCCGGAGAAGTCCCCCGCCAGCGTCAGCTGCCCCGTCAGAGAGATCGGGTAGTTAAACGCGGTCAGGATGGTGCCTATCTCAACGTTATCGAGACGCGGCTGGAATTCGGCGCTGGCAACGTCTTTACGGACATCCAGCGTGCCGGGCAGTGAGAGGTGTCCTGCGCCCATCTTGCCGCTCAGTTCGGAGATCACCAGCAAACCGTTATGGTTAAACATCTGGCTGCTCACGTCGGTAAAGTCCATGCCGCGCCAGCGCAGGCTGGTGGCTTTCAGCAGAATATCCGCCGTGAATCCGCGCAGAGCGTTATAGTCAGGTTGATCGAGATTCGACGAAATAACCGGACGTGATACTGGTGCCTGGCTTTGCCCCGTCTGCGTCGCCTCGCTGTCCGTGGCGCTGGCTGGCAGAGGTGGCAACAGGTTTTCCAGGTTGAGCTTGTCAAATTGCAGATTCAGCACCCACTTCGGCTTCTCTTCAAAGGTGACGCTCGCCTGCCCCTTCAGACTACTGTCATTTGCCTGCAGGTTGAGATTATCCAGCTCCAGCTGTTTTTGTTCCTCACGCCACACGGCCTGCAGCGTCCCCTGACCGGCGATCCCCTGGGTGGGCAGATTGGCCCCCGTCAGCTGCCAGTTAAGCTGCTGGATGTTCGCCGTGAGCTGATGCGGATAGTCTGACGCATTCACATTAGCATTCAACGACAGCGTCAGATCCCGCTGATCGCGGTTCACGCGCCCGCTAAATTCCACCGATGCAAGATGGTGCTCATCCTGTTCCATCTGCAGATTAATGTTGCGAACGGTGACCAGCTCTTCGTGCTCATGCTGGAAAACCAGCACGCTATCGGCCACTTTCAGTTTGCCAATATCAAAGGACCAGCCAGTATCAGACGGTTCATCAGGCAGGGTATTTTCACGCGGTGCCACCGGCGCGTTGGCATCACGGACAGCTTCAGTTTGTGGGGTGAGCTGAATCACCGCGCCTTTCAGCATCACCTGATTCACCTGCAGCTGATGGGAAATGAGCGGGATCAGCGCCACATCAAGGCGCATGTTGTCTGCGGACACCAGCGGCTGGGACGCCCCCGGCGCCGTGAGCGACATGCGGCCAGAGAGAATGCTGAGCTGCGGCCAGACGTGCCAGCGCAGCGGCCCGTCCAGCTTCAGTTGATAACCACTGCGTGCCTCAACCTGCCGCACCATATACGCGCGGAAGTCGTTAGGGTTAACCAGCAGAACCAACGCCGAAAGGCCAGCCACCAGCACCACCAGCAAAATCATCAGCGTTGTCAGAACTCTTCTCATGGCATCCTCAATGGACTAACGATCAGTCTTTATCAATACGGCTGGCAACCGCACCCTGCTGGTCGCGATATTTTGCGTCCTGACGGCGGTTATACGGCCTGTCTGCCGGGCCTGACAGCGGTTCAAAACTTAACGCGCCGATCATCATCCCCGGACGAAGCGCCAGCGGC
Source organism: Enterobacter sp. EC_64 (assembly GCF_019584165.1). NCBI lineage: Bacteria > Pseudomonadati > Pseudomonadota > Gammaproteobacteria > Enterobacterales > Enterobacteriaceae > Enterobacter > Enterobacter sp. EC_64. The sequence goes on along the minus strand of NZ_VDAS01000005.1, from coordinate 48,890 downwards.
AATTTACCGGCATTGAAGAATTCCAGCACAATACGGCCCGACCAGCCTGGATCGATACGGTGCGCGGTCACGTGTACCATCAGTCCCAGTCGGGCCAGCGAAGAACGGCCGTCAAGCCAGCCGACGAGGTCCGCAGGCAGGGTGACGGATTCAAACGTTACCGCCAGCGCCAGTTCACCCGGATGCAGATAAAAGGCTTCGCCATCTTCGATTACGATTTCGTCACTCATCACGCGATCGAGCGCGGCGCTGACTTCGTCCTTCGGTCCGCTGAGGTCAATGAACGGTGCGGTATGGCCGCTAAAGGTGCGGAATTTATTCCCCAACCGGACATCGACGGTCACCCCATTGATACGCTCAACAGGTGGACGTGGGGTAATAGACAAACGGCCTTCATCCAGCCAGGCTTCAATATCGCGATCACAAAGACGCATGCCTTTTTCTCCTTTCATGCATCGTACCCTGAGCCGGTAAGCGCTCAGGGTAAAACCAGGTTATCTCTGAACGGTACACAATTCACGCGGCTTATTCAAAAAACTGGCTGATTTTCGCTTTTAAGATATCGATCGCGATGCGGTTTTTACCCCCGCGCGGCACGATGATATCGGCGTATTGTTTGGAGGGCTCAATAAACTGCAGGAACATCGGGCGGACCGTTTTCTGGTATTGCGCCATCACGGAGTCCATTGAGCGGCCACGTTCATTAACGTCACGCTTGATGCGGCGCATCAGGCAAATATCCAGCGGGGTATCGACGAAAATCGAGAAGTTCATGGATTCACGCAGGCGGGCGTCGGTCAGCAGCAGGATGCCTTCAAGGATAATGACCTTTTTCGGCTCGATGCGGATCGTTTCCTGGGTGCGGGTATGTTCTACGTAACTGTAAACGGGCAGTTCGATCGCCTGGCCGCTCTTAAGCGCTTCTAAATGCTGGAACAGCAGGCTGTGATCCATCGCATTAGGGTGGTCATAGTTCGTTTTAACGCGCTCTTCCATCGACAGATGGGATTGATCTTTGTAATAGCTGTCTTCGGGAATGACGCCGATATGCTCATCACCTACTTGTTCACGCAGTTCGCGATAAAGCGTACTGGCAATTAGACTTTTACCTGAAGCCGATGCGCCGGCGATGCCTATAATGACGCACTGATGAGACTTATCAGTCATAAATTTAGCGACCTGATTAACCTGGATGTAAAGGAAGGACGACGCCGGAGCGTCAAACGCGGCAATTATAGGGATTTCGCGGGCGTGATACCAGTCGAATACTCAGGTTCTGCGAGACTGACCGAAAAGTGACGAGTTATTCCCTGAATGAAATTTAAATGCGCATTTTTTCGCCGCTTACCCGTTTTTTTTCACGGAGTAAGTATTTAATAAGTCTGTGTTGTCAAATTCTGAGCGGTCACCATATGAATTGTAAATTGTTTGTACTAGCATAAACCAAATTATCAAATTCACGCGTTCGGACATCTTCTTCCCTGACGGCATGGCGTCTCTGGATAAAGCGGTAATGAATAAACAATACCAGCGGGTTTTGGTGACCACCCCACATCCTTTATTACGACTTGTCTGTCTGGGCCTGGTCACCTTTATCTTTACCTTATTTTCGCTGGAGCTCACCCGCTTCGGCACCCTGCTGGCCCCGCTCTGGTTTCCCACCGCCATTATGATGGTGGCGTTTTACCGCCATGCCGGAAAAATGTGGCCGGGCATTGCCCTGGCCTGTTCATTCGGCAATATTCTGGCCTCATGGATGCTGTTCTCCTGGGGGTCGGTCAGTCTCATCTACCCTGCGGTCAACGTCATTGAGGCCGTTATCGGCGCGCTGTTCCTGCGTAAATGGCTCCCGTGGTACAACCCGCTGCAGAATCTGAACGACTGGATCCGCGTGGCCATCGGCAGCGCGCTGGTGCCGCCACTGATGGGCGGCATTCTGGTGTCTCTGCTGGCACCCGGCTCTGAGCCCCTGCGTAATTTCTTCGTCTGGGTGTTGTCAGAAGCCATTGGCGCACTGGCACTGGTGCCACTGGGGCTGTTATTTAAGCCGCATTATCTGCTGCGCCACCGTGACCCGCGATTGCTGCTGGAAACGCTGACCACGCTGGCCGTGACGTTAGCCCTCAGTTGGGCAGCCATCACCTGGCTGCCGTGGCCCTTCACCTGCGTGATCGTTCTGCTGATGTGGAGCGCCGTGCGCCTGCCGCGGATGGAAGCGTTCATGGTGTTTCTGGTCACCGTGATGGTGGTGTCGCTGATGATTGCCCGCAATCCTCTGGCGCTGACCACCCAGCACGCCGGGCCGATGCTGAACGCCCCCTGGCTGCCGTTCCTGATGCTGCTCCTGCCCGCTAACGTGATGACCATGGTGATGTACGCCTTCCGCGCCGAACGCAAACATATCACCGAAAGCGAAGAGCGCTTTCGTAACGCGATGGAATATTCCGCCATCGGCATGGCGCTGGTCAGCATTGAAGGCAAATGGCTTCAGGCTAACAAGGCGCTGTGCAATTTCCTCGGCTACAGCCAGACGGAGCTTCAGTCGCTGACCTTCCAGCAGCTCACCTGGCCAGAAGATCTGAATACCGACCTCGAGCAGCTCGAACAGCTGGTCAACGGCGAGATCAATACCTACTCCCTCGAAAAGCGCTATTACACCCGCGACGGGGAAGTGGTCTGGGCGCTTCTTGCCGTCTCCGTGGTGCGCCATGCCGACGGCTCGCCGCTCTATTTTATTGCCCAGATTGAAGACATTAACGATCTGAAGCAGACCGAATGGGTCAATAAGCGCCTGATGGAGCGCATTACGCTGGCTAACGAAGCCGGGGGCATCGGCATCTGGGAGTGGGATCTGGAACCCGACATTATCAGCTGGGATAAGCGGATGTTTGAGCTCTATGAAATACCGCCGCACATCAAGCCCACCTGGCAGCTCTGGCACGACACGATGCTGCCGGAGGATCGCGTCCACGCTGAGCAGGTGCTGCGGGACTCCCTGATTTCCCGCCTGCCGTTTAAGCTGGAATTCCGCATCCGCGTGAAGGAAGGCGTGCGTCATATTCGCTCCCTGGCGAACCGGGTGCTCAATAAGCAGGGGGAAGTTGAACGGCTGCTCGGCATCAACATGGACATGACCGAGGTTAAGCAGCTTAACGAGGCCCTCTTCCAGGAAAAAGAGCGTCTGCACATTACCCTCGACTCCATCGGTGAAGCGGTGCTGTGCACCGATATCAACATGAACGTCACCTTTATGAACCCGGTCGCGGAGAAAATGAGCGGCTGGCTCCAGACCGAGGCTATCGGCCAGCCGATCCTGAAGGTGTTACACATTACCTTCGGTGAAAAAGGGCCGCTGATGGAGAATATTCACAGCGGCGATATGTCCCGTTCCGATATCGATCAGGACGTGGTGCTGAACTGCCGTACTGGCGGCAATTATGATATCCACTACAGCATTACGCCGCTCAGCACGCTGGATGGACAGAATATTGGCTCGGTGATCGTCATTCAGGACGTCACCGAGTCGCGCAAAATGCTGCGCCAGCTAAGCTACAGCGCCTCCCACGATGCCCTGACCCATCTGGCAAACCGGGTCAGCTTCGAAAACCATCTCAAACGGCTCTTGCAGACCGTTCGCGAAACGCGCCAGCGCCATGCCCTGGTGTTTATCGACCTCGATCGCTTCAAAGCCGTCAACGACACGGCTGGCCACGCCGCGGGTGATGCCCTGCTGCGGGAACTGGCTTCCCTGATGTTGACCATGCTCCGCTCCAGCGACGTGCTGGCGCGTCTGGGCGGGGACGAGTTCGGGTTACTGTTACCGGACTGCAACCTGGAAAGCGCGCGCTATATCGCCGGTCGCCTGATTCATGCCATCAACGACTATCACTTTATGTGGGAAGGCCGCCTGCACCGGATCGGCGCCAGCGCCGGCATCACGCTGATTGATGAAAATAACCATCAGGCATCGGAGATCATGTCGCAGGCGGACATTGCCTGTTACGCCTCAAAAAACAGCGGGCGCGGCATGGTGACGGTGTATGAACCCCAGCAGGAGCGGGATCACCACACGCGCAGCATGATGTCGCTTGATGAACAGTGGCACATGATTAAAGACAATCATCTGATGATGATTGCCCGCAGCGTCGCCTCCCCGCGCATCCCGGAGAGCAGTAATTTCTGGCTGCTGTCGTTACGCCTGTGGACCAGCCAGGGCGAAGTTCAGGAAGAGCATGCCTTCCGCTCGGGTCTGGCCGAGCCTGAGCTTCTGCACGCCCTCGACAGACGGATCTTTAGCGAATTTTTCCGCACCTATGCCACCCAGATCGCCAGTAAAGGCATGGGCGTGGCGCTGCCGCTCTCGGAGGCCGGTTTAGCCAGCGTGACGCTGGTCGATGAACTGCTCGATCTGCTGGATAAAAGCCCGATGCCGGGCCGTCTGCTGCATCTGGTTATCTCTGCCGATGTGGTGTGCAACCCGGATAAGAACCTGCACAGGGGTCTGCAAAAGCTTCGCCAGGCGGGCTGCCGCGTGATCTTCAGCCAGGTGGGACGCGACATGAACGTCTTTACCCACCTGACCGCGAATATGGCCGACTATCTGATGCTGGATGCAGAGGTGGTAACCAACGTGTATGGCAATCTGATGGATGAGATGATGGTGACCATTGTTCAGGGCCACGCCCAGCGTGTGGGAATGAAAACTATCGCGGGCCCCTGTAACCAGCCCATCATGATGGATACGCTCTCCGGCATCGGCATCGATTTTATCTTTGGTGACACCATCGCCGAGCCGCAGCCATTAGATCTTCTGCTCAACACCAGCTATTTCGCCATCAACTGACGGTGCCCAGCCGTCGGTATACCAGATGTGCAGCAGCGCGTAGGAGCGCCACGGCTTCCAGCGTTCGGCATAACGACGAATTTGCGCGGGCGTCATTCCGGCGAAGCGCTGTTTAATCAGGTAATCATCCGGCAGAAACACATCTTTCGCCTGCCAGCCGCGCAGGGCCAGATAATTTGCCGTCCAGCGCCCTATCCCCGGCCGCTGCTGTAACGCCTTCATCCCCTCTTCTGTATTCGCGGGCGGGGAAAGCGGAAACGTTCCGTCGATAACCGACTGCGCCAGATGAATCAGCGACTCCGCGCGCTTTAGCGGCATACCCAACGCCTTCAGCGCCAGCGGGTCCGCTGCCGCCAGCGCCTGGGGCGTGGGGAAGCAGAGATAGCCCGGACAGTCCGCCACCGGTTCGCCACAGAGCGCCACCACGCGTGACGCCAGCTTCGCCGCCATCGCCACGCTCACCAGCTGCCCGAGGATCGCCCGGACGCCCTGCTCGTACGCATCCATCGCCCCCGGTAAACGCAAGCCTGGCCTTGCAGCACCGAGTTCGCCCAGCGTTTCTGCTATTTGCTGCGGGTTACAGCGGAGATCGAACAGGCGTTCGATGCGTTCAAGACACGCCTGCGCAACCGGAATTAACCCCTGGCTGAGCGTCACGCTCAGCGTATGGCTGGCAATATCCGGCGTCACGCGGAAAATCCCCTGATGCCCCTCGCAGGCAAAACTGCGCTCATAGTAATCGTTGGTGACGGTTTCAATGCCCGTTACCGCGCGCGCGCCAAGAAAACCAAACATCCACTGCCAGTCATAAGGGGGAAGCCAGGTGAGGGTATACATCGTTGCTCCTTTTTTAGTGTTATCAGCATAAACGTAAAGACCCTGTTTTGCCTTGCTTTCATATTCCTGTTGTCGCCATGCAGACATTTCGTTAAAGTCTCGCCCCTTCTCACCGGCATGGGGATTCATCGTGTTTATTGGATTTGACTACGGTACGGCAAACTGCTCGGTTGCGATTATGCAAGACGGGCAGCCACGGCTCCTGAAAATGGAAAAAGAGGGCACGCTGCTGCCGTCTATGCTCTGCGCGCCGACGCGTGAAGCCGTGAGCGAATGGCTGTTCCGCCACCATCAGGTTCCGGCCACGGCGGCGGAGACCCAGGCGCTGCTGCGCCGGGCGGTCAGCTTTAACCGCGAGGAAGATATCGACGTTACGCCCTCCAGCGTGCAGTTCGGCCTCTCCTCGCTCGGGCACTACATTGAAGACCCCGAAGAGGTCTATTTCGTTAAGTCGCCAAAATCCTTCCTCGGCGCCAGCGGCCTGAAGCCACAGCAGGTCGCGCTGTTCGAAGACCTGGTGTGCGCGATGATGCTGCATATTCGCCAGCAGGCGCAGACGCAGGTCTCCGATGCGATTACCCAGGCGGTGATTGGCCGCCCGATCAACTTCCAGGGGCTGGGCGGCGACGAGGCCAACCAGCAGGCGCAGGGGATCCTGGAGCGCGCGGCGCACCGCGCCGGCTTCCGCGACGTGGTATTCCAGTATGAACCGGTTGCCGCAGGGCTGGACTTCGAAGCCACACTGACGGAAGAGAAGCGCGTGCTGGTCGTGGATATCGGCGGGGGCACGACGGACTGCTCGCTGCTGCTGATGGGGCCGCAGTGGCATCGCCGTCGCGATCGTGAAAACAGCCTGCTCGGGCACAGCGGCTGCCGCGTGGGCGGTAACGATCTGGATATCGCCCTGGCCTTCAAGAGCCTGATGCCGCTGCTCGGCATGGGGGGGCAAACCGAAAAAGGCATCGCCCTGCCGATCCTGCCGTGGTGGAACGCGATTGCCATCAACGACGTGCCTGCGCAGAGTGATTTTTACAGCACCGCCAACGGCCGCTTCCTTAACGATCTGGTGCGCGATGCCCAGGACGGCGAAAAGGTCGCCCTGCTCTATAAAGTGTGGCGTCAGCGTCTGAGCTACCGCGTGGTGCGTACGGCGGAAGAGAGCAAAATCGCCCTGTCCGACCGCGCTGAACATGCGGTCTCCCTGCCGTTTATCAGTGACGAACTGGCCACTGCCATTTCGCAGGACGGGCTGGAGACGGCGCTCGCACAGCCGCTACAGCGCATTCTGGAACAGGTGCAGCTCGCGCTGGAGAACGGCAAAGAGAAGCCGGACGTGATTTACCTGACCGGCGGTAGCGCTCGTTCACCGCTGATCAAGAAAGCGCTGGCCGAACAGCTGCCGGGAATACCTATCGCGGGTGGCGATGACTTTGGCTCCGTTACCGCAGGGCTGGCGCGCTGGGCGCAGGTGATGTTTAGCTAGTGCGGTTGTGCCGGGTGGCGGCTTCGCCTTACCCGGCCTACAAAACGTGTGTTGTTGTAGTGCGGTCTGGTGCCCTCTCCCACAAAACACCAAAAACGGCAACATCCGTTGCCGTTCGCATTTACCTTGTAGGCCGGGTAAGCGAAGCGTCACCCGGCAACACTCAGACAATTCCCGACAGTCTTCCATATTTCCTCCATTTTTCCGCTGTGTTGCCTGACTAAACTAGTATCATTCCCCGAAGTATTCAGGATGAGAACGTATAACGATGAAAGGCAGTAACAAATCCCGCTGGGCAATCGCCGCTGGCATCATTGTGGTGGCCCTTGCCGCCGCCTGGTACTGGCACAGTCAATCCGCGAACTCCGCCGCACCGGCCGGCGCCACCAGCCAGACCCAGCGCCCAACGGGTGGAGGTCGTCACGGCATGCGCGGTGGCGCGCTGGCGCCGGTTCAGGCGGCGACGGCGGTGAATAGAGCCGTTCCTCGCTATCTCACCGGTCTCGGGACCATTACCGCTGCCAACACCGCCACGGTGCGCAGCCGCGTCGACGGCCAGCTCATCGCGATCCACTTCCAGGAAGGTCAGCAGGTCAAAGCGGGCGATCTGCTGGCGGAAATCGACCCGAGCCAGTTTAAGGTCGCCCTTGCCCAGGCGCAGGGACAGCTCGCGAAAGACAACGCGACCCTCGCCAACGCCCGGCGCGATTTAGCCCGCTACCAGCAGCTGGTGAAAACAAACCTGGTGTCCCGTCAGGAGCTGGATACCCAGCAGTCGCTGGTCAGTGAAACGCAGGGCACGATCAAAGCGGACGAAGCCGCGGTGGCCAGCGCCCAGCTGCAGCTGGACTGGAGCCGCATCACCGCGCCGATTGACGGACGCGTCGGCCTGAAGCAGGTCGATATAGGCAACCAAATCTCCAGCGGCGACACCACGGGCATCGTGGTGATCACCCAGACCCACCCGATTGATTTAGTCTTTACCCTGCCGGAAAGCGATATCGCGACCGTCATGCGGGCGCAAAAAGCCGGTAAAGGCCTGGTGGTGGAAGCCTGGGACCGCACCAACAAGCAGAAGCTGAGTGAAGGGTCTCTGCTCAGTCTGGATAACCAGATCGACACCACCACCGGCACCATCAAGCTGAAGGCGCGCTTTAATAACCAGGACGATGCCCTCTTCCCGAACCAGTTCGTCAATGCGCGCATGCTGGTCGCGACCGAAGAGAACGCGGTGGTGATCCCCACCGCTGCGCTGCAGATGGGTAACGAAGGTAACTTTGTCTGGGTGCTTAACAGCGACAATAAGGTCAGCAAGCACCTGGTGAAAACCGGTATCCAGGACAGCCAGACGGTGGTCATCAGCGCCGGGCTTTCCGCAGGCGACCGCGTGGTCACCGACGGCATTGACCGTCTGACCGAAGGGGCCAAAGTGGAAGTGGTGGAACCGGCGAAACAGGGAGCGACCTCCTGATGCAGGTGCTGCCGCCGGGCTCCACAGGTGGGCCGTCACGCCTGTTTATCCTCCGTCCTGTCGCCACCACGCTGCTGATGGTGGCGATCCTGCTCGCCGGGATTATCGGCTATCGCTTCCTGCCGGTCTCGGCGCTGCCGGAGGTGGACTATCCCACCATTCAGGTGGTGACGCTCTATCCCGGCGCCAGCCCGGATGTCGTGACGTCCGCCATCACCGCCCCGCTGGAGCGCCAGTTCGGCCAGATGTCGGGGCTAAAACAGATGTCCTCCCAGAGCTCCGGCGGGGCATCCGTGGTGACGCTGCAGTTCCAGCTGACGCTCTCGCTGGACGTCGCCGAGCAGGAGGTGCAGGCCGCCATCAACGCCGCCACCAACCTGCTGCCTTCAGACCTGCCTAACCCGCCGGTCTACAGCAAGGTGAACCCGGCGGATCCGCCGATCATGACGCTGGCCGTCACCTCCTCCGCCATGCCGATGACCCAGGTCGAAGACATGGTCGAAACGCGCGTGGCGCAGAAAATTTCTCAGGTCTCCGGCGTCGGCCTCGTCACCCTGGCGGGCGGACAGCGTCCGGCGGTGCGCGTTAAGCTGAACGCGCAGGCCATCGCCGCGCTGGGGCTCACCAGCGAAACCATCCGCAGCGCCATCAGCAATGCCAACGTCAACTCGGCGAAGGGCTCGCTGGACGGCCCAACCCGCGCCGTGACGCTCTCGGCGAACGACCAGATGCAGTCCGCCGACGAATATCGTCAGCTGATTATCGCCTACCAGAACGGCGCGCCGGTGCGTCTGGGCGACGTGGCGACCGTAGAACAAGGCGCGGAAAACAGCTGGCTGGGGGCCTGGGCCAACAGGCAGCAGGCGATCGTGATGAACGTGCAGCGCCAGCCGGGCGCAAACATCATCGAAACCGCCGACAGCATCCGCACCATGCTGCCGCAGCTGATCGAAAGCCTGCCGAAGTCGGTCAGCGTGAAGGTGCTTTCCGACCGTACCACCAACATTCGCGCGTCGGTCACCGACACCCAGTTCGAGCTGATGCTGGCGATTGCGCTGGTGGTGATGATCATTTACCTGTTCCTGCGTAACGTCCCGGCGACCATTATTCCCGCCGTCGCCGTACCGCTCTCGCTGGTCGGCACCTTTGCGGTGATGGTGTTCCTCGATTTTTCGATTAACAACCTGACGCTGATGGCGCTCACCATCGCCACCGGGTTCGTGGTGGATGATGCCATCGTCGTCATCGAGAACATCTCGCGCTATATCGAGAAAGGTGAGAAACCGCTGGCCGCCGCGCTGAAAGGCGCAGGGGAAATCGGCTTTACCATTATCTCGCTGACCTTCTCGCTGATTGCGGTGCTGATCCCGCTGCTGTTTATGGGCGATATCGTCGGGCGTCTGTTCCGCGAGTTTGCCGTGACGCTGGCGGTCGCCATTCTGATCTCCGCCGTGGTGTCGCTGACCCTGACGCCGATGATGTGCGCCCGGATGCTGAGCCACGCGTCGCTGCGCAAGCAAAACCGCTTCTCGCGCGCCTCCGAGCGCATGTTTGAGCGCATTATTGCCGCCTACGGTCGCGTGCTGGCGAAAGTCCTCAACCACCCGTGGGCCACGCTCGGCGTAGCGCTCGGCACGCTGGCGCTCAGCGTGATGCTGTGGATTTTCATTCCGAAAGGCTTCTTCCCGATCCAGGACAACGGCATTATTCAGGGCACGCTTCAGGCCCCACAGTCGGTCTCCTTCGCCAATATGGCGCAGCGCCAGCAGCAGGTATCTGACATCATCATGAAGGATCCGGCGGTAGAGAGCCTGACCGCTTACGTCGGCGTGGACGGCACCAACCCGTCGCTCAACAGCGCGCGTCTGCAGATCAACCTCAAGCCGCTGGATGAGCGTGACGATCGCGTCAACGCCGTCATTGAGCGGCTGCAAAACGCCGTGGCCCGCGTGCCGGGCGTTGAGCTTTACCTGCAGCCGATTCAGGATTTGACCATCGATACCCAGGTCAGCCGCACGCAGTACCAGTTCACGCTGCAGGCCACCTCGCTGGACGCGCTCAGCACCTGGGTGCCGCAGCTGGTGGATAAACTCAAAACCCTGCCGCAGCTCGCCGACGTCAGCAGCGACTGGCAGGACAAAGGGCTGGCCGCGTACGTGAACGTCAACCGCGACGCCGCCAGCCGTCTGGGCATCACCATGGCGGACGTGGATAACGCCCTGTACAACGCCTTCGGTCAGCGTCTGATCTCCACCATCTACACCCAGGCGAACCAGTATCGCGTGGTGCTGGAGCACAACACCGACAACACGCCCGGCCTGGCGGGGCTGGACTCGGTGCGCCTGACCAGCAAAGACGGCGGCATTGTGCCGCTGAGCGCTATCGCCACGGTGGAAGAACGCTATACCCCGCTGTCGATTAACCATCTGGATCAGTTCCCGTCCACCACCATCTCCTTTAACGTGCCGGACAACTATTCTCTGGGCGAAGCGGTGGAGGCCATTCAGGCGGCTGAGAAAGATCTCAGCTTCCCGTCCGACATTCAGACCCAGTTCCAGGGCAGCACCCTGGCGTTCCAGGCCGCGCTGGGTAACACCATCTGGCTGATCGTGGCGGCGGTCGTGGCGATGTACATCGTGCTCGGCGTGCTGTACGAAAGCTTTATCCACCCGATCACCATCCTCTCTACCCTGCCGACGGCGGGCGTGGGGGCACTGCTGGCATTAATGCTGGCGGGCAGCGAGCTGGACGTGATTGCCATCATCGGTATCATCCTGCTCATCGGGATCGTGAAGAAAAACGCCATCATGATGATCGACTTCGCCCTGGCCGCCGAGCGCGAGCAGGGCATGTCGCCGCGCGATGCGATTTTCCAGGCCTGCCTGCTGCGTTTTCGCCCCATCCTGATGACCACGCTGGCCGCCCTGCTGGGCGCGCTGCCGCTGATGCTCAGCACGGGCGTCGGCGCGGAGCTGCGCCGTCCGCTGGGTATCGGCATGGTCGGCGGTCTGCTGGTGAGCCAGGTGCTGACGCTGTTCACCACGCCGGTGATCTACCTGCTGTTTGATCGCCTGGCGCTGTGGACCAAAAGCCGCTTCCCGAAACGTGAAGAGGAGGCATAAGTGAAGTTTTTCGCCCTCTTCATTTATCGCCCGGTGGCGACGATTTTAATCTCGCTCGCCATTACCCTCTGCGGCGTGCTGGGCTTCCGGCTGCTGCCGGTGGCCCCCCTGCCGCAGGTGGACTTCCCGGTGATCATGGTCAGCGCCTCGCTGCCGGGCGCCTCGCCGGAAACCATGGCCTCGTCCGTTGCCACGCCGCTGGAGCGTTCGCTCGGGCGGATTGCGGGGGTCAACGAGATGACCTCCAGCAGCTCGCTGGGCAGCACGCGCATTATTCTGGAATTCAGCTTCGACCGGGATATCAACGGCGCGGCGCGCGACGTGCAGGCGGCCATCAACGCCGCACAAAGCCTGCTGCCGAGCGGGATGCCGAGCCGCCCGACCTACCGCAAGGCCAACCCGTCCGACGCGCCGATCATGATCCTGACGCTGACCTCGGATACCTACTCGCAGGGGCAGCTGTACGATTTTGCGTCCACCCAGCTGGCGCAGACCATCTCTCAAATTAACGGCGTCGGGGACGTGAGCGTCGGCGGGAGTTCCCTGCCCGCGGTGCGCGTGGGGTTAAACCCGCAGGCGCTGTTTAACCAGGGCGTGTCGCTGGATGACGTGCGCTCCGCCATCAGCAACGCCAACGTGCGCAAACCGCAGGGGGCGATAGAGGACAACAGCCACCGCTGGCAGATCCAGACCAACGACGAGCTGAAAACCGCGGCGGAATATCAGCCGCTCATCATCCACTATAACAACGGCGCGGCGGTGCGCTTAAGCGACGTGGCCAGCGTTACCGACTCGGTGCAGGACGTACGCAACGCCGGGATGACCAACGCCAAGCCGGCGATTCTGCTGATGATCCGCAAGCTGCCGGAAGCGAACATTATCGAGACAGTGAACAGCATTCGCGCCCGTCTCCCGGAGCTGCAGAAGACCATCCCGGCAGCAATCGATCTGCAAATTGCCCAGGATCGCTCCCCGACCATTCGCGCCTCGCTGGAAGAGGTGGAGCAAACGCTGGTGATTTCCGTCGCGCTGGTGATCCTGGTGGTCTTCCTGTTCCTGCGATCCGGCCGCGCGACGCTGATCCCGGCGGTGGCCGTGCCGGTCTCGCTGATCGGCACCTTTGCCGCCATGTATCTGTGCGGGTTTAGCCTCAACAACCTGTCGCTGATGGCCCTGACGATTGCCACCGGCTTCGTGGTGGATGACGCCATCGTGGTGCTGGAAAACATTTCCCGCCATCTGGAAGCGGGCGTGAAACCGCTGCAGGCCGCGCTGCAGGGCACGCGCGAGGTGGGCTTTACGGTACTCTCCATGAGCCTGTCGCTGGTGGCGGTCTTTCTGCCGCTGCTGCTGATGGGCGGGCTGCCGGGCAGGCTGCTGCGCGAGTTTGCCGTCACCCTGTCGGTTGCCATCGGCATTTCGCTGATTATCTCGCTGACGCTGACGCCAATGATGTGCGGCTGGATGCTCAAGCGCAGCAAGCCGCACTCGCAGCCGCGCCGCAAAGGCTTTGGCCGCGTGCTGATGGCGATGCAGGAAGGCTACGGCAAATCGCTGAAGTGGGTGCTGAACCACACAAGGCTGGTCGGCCTGGTGCTGATCGGCACCATCGTGCTCAACGTGTGGCTGTATATTTCCATCCCGAAAACCTTTTTCCCGGAGCAGGATACCGGCGTGCTGATGGGCGGCATTCAGGCGGACCAGAGCATTTCCTTCCAGGCGATGCGCGGCAAGCTGCAGGACTTTATGAAGATCATTCGGGAAGACAAAGCCGTGGATAACGTCACTGGCTTTACCGGCGGGTCGCGCGTCAACAGCGGGATGATGTTTATTACCCTGAAACCGCGCGGCGAGCGCAACGAAACCGCCCAGCAGGTGATTGACCGCCTGCGGGTGAAGCTCGCCAAAGAGCCCGGAGCCAACCTGTTTTTGATGGCCGTTCAGGATATCCGCGTCGGCGGGCGACAGGCGAACGCCAGCTATCAGTACACGTTGCTCTCGGACGATTTGGCCGCCCTGCGCGAGTGGGAGCCGAAGATCCGCAAGGCGCTGGCCGCCCTGCCGGAGCTGGCGGACGTGAACTCCGATCAGCAGGACAACGGTGCCGAGATGGCCCTGACCTACGACCGCGAAACCATGTCGCGGCTGGACATTAACGTTGAAGCCGCCAACAGCCTGCTGAACAACGCCTTCGGCCAGCGCGAGATCTCCACCATCTACCAGCCGATGAACCAGTACAAGGTGGTGATGGAGGTCGACCCGCGCTACACCCAGGACATCAGCGCCCTGGACAAAATGTTTGTGATTAACAACGACGGCAAGGCGATTCCGCTCTCCTACTTCGCCAGCTGGCAGCCTGCCAACGCGCCGCTATCGGTGAACCATCAGGGGCTGTCGGCGGCGTCGACCATCTCCTTTAACCTGCCCGCCGGTTCGTCACTTTCCGAGGCCAGCGACGCAATCAACCGCGCGATGACGCAGCTTGGCGTACCGTCCACCGTGCGCGGCAGCTTTGCCGGGACCGCGCAAGTATTCCAGGAGACGATGAACTCGCAGGTGATTTTAATTCTGGCCGCCATCGCTACGGTCTATATTGTGCTGGGCGTGCTGTATGAAAGCTACGTGCACCCGCTGACCATCCTTTCGACGCTGCCGTCGGCGGGCGTGGGGGCACTGCTGGCGCTGGAGCTGTTCGGCGCGCCGTTCAGCCTTATCGCGCTCATCGGGATCATGCTGCTGATCGGCATCGTGAAGAAAAACGCCATCATGATGGTGGACTTCGCGCTGGACGCCCAGCGCAACGGCAACCTCTCGCCGCAAGAGGCCATCTTCCAGGCCTGCCTGCTGCGCTTCCGTCCGATCATGATGACCACACTGGCGGCGCTGTTTGGCGCGCTGCCGCTGGTGATCTCGGGCGGCGACGGCTCAGAGCTGCGCCAGCCGCTGGGGATCACCATTGTCGGCGGCCTGGTGATGAGCCAGCTGCTGACGCTGTACACCACGCCGGTGGTCTATCTGTTCTTTGACCGCCTGCGGCTGCGCTTTTCGCGTAAAAACAGAACTACGGTGACCGGATAAATGACAGAGCTTCCCAGCAACGTTCGCTGGCAATTATGGATAGTCGCCTTCGGCTTCTTTATGCAGTCGCTGGATACGACCATCGTCAACACCGCCCTCCCCTCGATGGCGAAAAGCCTCGGGGAGAGCCCGCTGCATATGCACATGGTGATTGTCTCCTACGTGCTGACGGTTGCCGTGATGCTGCCCGCCAGCGGCTGGCTGGCCGATAAGGTCGGCGTGCGGAATATCTTCTTCACCGCCATCGTGCTGTTTACCACCGGCTCGCTGTTTTGCGCGCAGGCCAACACCCTCGACCAGCTGGTCATGGCGCGCGTGCTGCAGGGCGTAGGTGGGGCGATGATGGTGCCCGTCGGGCGACTAACGGTGATGAAGATTGTACCGCGCGAGCAGTACATGGCGGCGATGACCTTTGTCACCCTGCCCGGCCAGGTGGGGCCGCTGCTTGGGCCTGCGCTGGGCGGTATGCTGGTGGAGTACGCCTCCTGGCACTGGATTTTCTTAATCAATCTGCCGGTGGGCATCATCGGCGCCATCGCCACCCTGACGCTGATGCCGAACTACAAAATGCAGACCCGGCGCTTTGATTTCTTCGGCTTTATTCTGCTGGCGGCGGGCATGGCCACGCTTACCCTGGCACTCGACGGGCAAAAGGGGCTGGGGATTTCGACCCTGATGCTCGGGTTGCTGGTGGTTATCGGCATTTCCACCATTGCAGGGTATTTGTGGCATGCTCGCGGCAATGACCAGGCGCTGTTCAGCCTGAACTTGTTTAAAAACCCTACCTACCGTCTCGGGCTGTTCGGCAGCTTTGCCGGACGCGTCGGCAGCGGCATGCTGCCGTTTATGACGCCCGTGTTTCTGCAAATTGGCATGGGCTTTTCGCCATTCCACGCGGGCCTGATGATGATCCCAATGGTGCTCGGCAGCATGGGGATGAAGCGCATGGTGGTGCAGGTGGTGAACCGCTTTGGCTACCGTCACGTGCTGGTGACCGCCACGCTGGGGCTGGCGCTGGTCAGCCTGCTGTTTATGGCCGTGGCGCTGATGGGCTGGTACTACGTCCTGCCGCTGGTGCTGTTCTGCCAGGGGATCATCAACTCCATGCGCTTCTCGTCGATGAATACCCTGACGCTGAAGGACCTGCCGGACGATCTGGCGAGCAGCGGCAACAGCCTGCTGTCGATGATTATGCAGCTCTCCATGAGCGTGGGCGTGACGATCGCGGGGTTGCTGCTCGGCATGTACGGCCAGCACCATCTCAGCGTCGACACGCCGGTGGCGCATCAGGTCTTTATGTATACCTACCTCAGCATGGCGGTCATCATCGCCCTGCCCGCGTTCATCTTCGCCCGCGTGCCGGATGATACCAGCAAGAACGTCGTGATTAGGCGCGGCAAAAGGAGTGGCTCATGAAATTCTGGCGTCCGGGTATTACCGGCAAGCTCTTTCTGGCGATTTTTGCCACCTGTATTGTTTTGCTGATCACCATGCACTGGGCGGTGCGGGTCAGCTTTGAGCGCGGCTTTATTGATTACATCAAGCATGGCAATGAGCAGCGTTTGCAGGGCTTAAGCGATGCGCTGAGTGAACAGTACGCCCAGCACGGCAACTGGCGTTTTCTGCGCAATAACGACCGCTTTATTTTCCAGATCCTGCGCTCGCTGGAGCACGATACCGGTGACGACCGTCCGGGCCCGGGCATGCCGCCGCACGGCTGGCGCACCCAGTTCTGGGTGATCGACCAGGACATGCGCCCCCTGGTTGGCCCGCGCGCGCCGATACCGCCGGACGGCACCCGGCGGGCGATTAAAGTGAATAACGCCACCGTCGGCTGGGTGATCGCCTCGCCGGTGGAGCGCCTGACGCGCAACACCGACATCAACTTTGACCGCCAGCAGCGTCGCACAAGCTGGCTGATTGTCGCCCTCTCCACGCTGCTCGCCGCGCTCGCCACCTTCCCGCTGGCGCGCGGCCTGCTCGCCCCGGTAAAACGGCTGGTGGAAGGCACGCACAAGCTGGCCGCCGGGGATTTCACCACCCGCGTCGATACCCGCAGCCAGGACGAACTGGGCAAGCTGGCGCAGGACTTTAACCAGCTCGCCAGCACCCTGGAGAAGAACCAGCAGATGCGCCGCGACTTTATGGCCGATATTTCTCACGAGCTGCGCACCCCGCTGGCGGTGCTGCGCGGCGAACTGGAGGCCATTCAGGACGGCGTGCGCCAGTTTACGCCGGAATCGGTGGCTTCCCTGCAGGCGGAGGTGGGCACGCTCACCAAGCTGGTGGACGATCTCCACCAGCTCTCCATGTCCGACGAAGGCGCGCTGGCCTACCAGAAGGCGCCCGTAGACGTCATTAACGTGCTGGAAGTGGCGAGCGGCGCCTTCCGCGAGCGCTTTGCCAGTCGCAACCTGAAAATCGACCTCTCCCTGCCGGACAGCGCGGTGGTGTTTGGCGACAAAGATCGGCTGATGCAGCTGTTCAACAACCTGCTGGAAAACAGCCTGCGCTACACCGACAGCGGCGGCGGGCTGCATATCTCCGGCAGGCAGGACAACGGGCGCTTTGCCCTCACCTTCGCGGATTCCGCTCCCGGCGTTCAGGACGCGCAGCTGGAAAAACTGTTTGAACGTTTTTACCGTACCGAAGGCTCCCGCAATCGCGCCAGCGGCGGATCCGGCCTGGGGCTGGCGATTTGCGTTAACATCGTCGAGGCGCATAATGGCACGATCCGCGCCGCCCATTCGCCTTTTGGCGGGGTTAGCATTACAGTAGAGTTACCTCTGGAACGGGATTTATCGAGAGAAGTATGACCGAGTTACCGATTGACGAAAACACGCCGCGCATTTTGATCGTCGAAGACGAACCCAAGCTGGGACAGCTGCTGATCGACTATTTACGCGCGGCTAGCTATGCCCCGTCACTGATCGGCCACGGCGACCAGGTGCTGCCCTACGTGCGCCAGACCCCGCCGGACCTGATCCTGCTGGATTTAATGCTGCCAGGGATTGATGGGTTGACCCTGTGCCGGGA
Source organism: Enterobacter sp. EC_64 (assembly GCF_019584165.1). Classification (NCBI taxonomy): domain Bacteria; kingdom Pseudomonadati; phylum Pseudomonadota; class Gammaproteobacteria; order Enterobacterales; family Enterobacteriaceae; genus Enterobacter; species Enterobacter sp. EC_64. Next base: position 31,020 of record NZ_VDAS01000005.1, on the reverse strand, counting down.
AATTCGTCGCTTCTCCGACGTGCCGATCGTCATGGTCACCGCCAAAATTGAAGAGATTGACCGCCTGCTGGGGCTCGAAATCGGCGCGGACGACTACATCTGCAAGCCCTACAGCCCGCGTGAGGTGGTGGCCCGCGTGAAAACCATTCTGCGCCGCTGCAGGCCGCAGCGCGAGCTTCAGGTGCTGGACGCCGAAAGCCCGCTGATTGTGGATGAAAGCCGCTTCCAGGCGAGCTGGCGCGGCAAGCTGCTGGACCTGACGCCTGCGGAGTTCCGCCTGCTGAAAACCCTCTCCCACGAGCCGGGAAAAGTCTTCTCCCGCGAACAGCTGCTGAACCATCTGTATGACGATTACCGCGTGGTGACCGACCGCACCATCGACAGCCACATCAAAAACCTGCGCCGCAAGCTGGAGGCGCTGGACGCCGAACAGTCGTTTATTCGCGCGGTGTATGGCGTGGGGTATCGCTGGGAAGCGGATGCGTGCAGGATTGCCTAGTGAGCCGCTGGTCAATCCAGGCCGGGTAAGGCGAAACCGCCACCCGGCACAATAACTTTACCTCCCTGCCCCGCAGCGCTACAATGCCCGCCCTTAATGTGGGGGATCTCCCCTTACCGCTGCACCTGGTGCATGCGGATCTGACCTGTCATCAGAACGAGAACAAACATGTTTAAACCGGAACTCCTTTCCCCGGCGGGAACGCTGCAAAATATGCGTTACGCTTTCGCCTATGGCGCCGACGCCGTGTATGCGGGCCAGCCGCGCTACTCGCTGCGCGTGCGTAACAACGAATTCAACCACGAGAACCTGCAGCTCGGCATCAACGAGGCGCACGCTCTGGGTAAAAAATTCTACGTGGTGGTCAACATCGCGCCGCACAACGCCAAGCTGAAAACGTTCATCCGTGACCTGAAGCCGGTGGTGGATATGGGGCCGGACGCGCTGATCATGTCGGACCCGGGTTTAATCATGCTGGTTCGGGAGAACTTCCCGGAGATGGATATTCACCTCTCCGTACAGGCTAACGCCGTCAACTGGGCAACGGTTAAATTCTGGAAGCAGATGGGGCTGACCCGCGTCATCCTGTCCCGCGAGCTTTCGCTGGAAGAGATCGAAGAGATCCGCACCCAGGTGCCGGATATGGAAATCGAAATCTTCGTTCACGGCGCGCTGTGCATGGCCTACTCCGGCCGCTGCCTGCTCTCCGGCTATATCAACAAGCGCGACCCGAACCAGGGCACCTGCACCAACGCCTGCCGCTGGGAATATAACGTCCAGGAAGGCAAAGAGGATGACATCGGCAACATCGTCCACAAGCACGAGCCGATCCCGGTGACCAACGTTGAGCCTACGCTGGGCATCGGCGCGCCAACCGACAGCGTGTTTATGATTGAAGAAGCCAAACGTCCGGGCGAGTACATGACCGCCTTTGAAGACGAGCACGGCACCTACATCATGAACTCGAAAGATCTGCGCGCCATCGCCCACGTCGAGCGCCTGACCCAGATGGGCGTGCACTCCCTGAAGATTGAAGGGCGCACCAAATCCTATTACTACTGCGCGCGTACCGCGCAGGTGTACCGTAAAGCCATCGACGATGCGGCTGCCGGTAAACCGTTCGATACCAGCCTGCTGGAAACGCTGGAAGGCCTGGCGCACCGCGGCTATACCGAAGGCTTCCTGCGCCGTCATACCCACGACGACTACCAGAACTACGAACACGGCTACTCCGTTTCCGAGCGCCAGCAGTTTGTCGGTGACTTCACCGGCGAGCGCAAAGGCGCGCTGGCGGCCGTGGCGGTGAAAAACAAGTTTACCAAAGGCGACAGCCTGGAGCTGATGACCCCGCAGGGCAACATGAACTTCACGCTGGAGCATCTGGAAAACGGCAAAGGCGAAGCGATTGAGGTCGCGCCGGGCGACGGGCACACCGTCTGGCTGCCGGTTCCGGAAGAGGTGGAGCTGAAGTTCGCGCTGCTGATGCGTAACTTCAACGGTGAAAGCACCCGAAACCCACACGGCAAATAGTCAATCAGGGAAATTTTTTCGCGCTGGGATAATTCTTAGAATCGGATCACATACCGCTTCGTTCAATACGGGTATTATCCCCCCGCTGAAAAACATAACCCATAAATGCTAGCTGTACCAGGAACCACCTCCTTAGCCTGCGTAATCTCCCTTACGCGGGCTTATTTTTTGCCTTCTCTCTTCTCAATCCAGGCAATGAGTTCGTCGATTTGCTTCTCTGAGAACACGGCGATCCCATGCTCTGCGAGCAACGATGCCGCAACCCCCCTCCCCGCTTTCTGTATACCGCGAAAAGATCCGTCATAAATAAACTCACTGCCGCACGTTGGGCTGCCATCGGTTAACAATGCAGCGCTACACCCCGACGCCTGAGCAGCGCGTAGCGCGAGCCAGGCTGCAAGCTGATAATGTGCGGTCACATCCTGCCCGGTATTTTCCATAATTCTGGCTTGCCCGTGCATCACGTCTTTGCCATCACCGAATATAATCTCTGCCGGAGGACGAGGCACAGGCAGCCCGGCAGCCAATTCAGGGCAGTGGATAACCAGACGTTGTTCCTGTTGCCAGCGAGCGAGTTGCTCGTTCATTCGCGCTTTTTCACTTCCGTTATAACGGACCCTAAAGCCCATCAGGCAAGCGCTTACCAAAATTTTATTCATCATCACTTTCCTGTGATTACATTAATCTCATCGCTGAAGTGTAACGCGCTTTTGTGCCTGTTTTGTTCCTTTCATCCTGTTCTTACCCGCTTTTTCCCTCTCTGCTATACACTCTTACTAACGCTAAAAAAGGGAGCAGCGCGGATGGCAACCTATCCAGACAGTTTATTGATTCTCAACGGCAAAAGTGCGGGCAACGATCTGCTGCGTCAGGCCATTCAGGGTTTGCGTGACGACGGCGCGCGCATCCACGTAAGAGTAACATGGGAAAAAGGCGACGCGGCACGCTATATCAATGAAGCCCTCGGGCTTGGCGTTGAGACCATCATTTCCGGCGGCGGCGATGGCACCATCAATGAGATCGCGTCAGCGCTGATCGACCTGCCCCCGGCAGACCGCCCGGTGATGGGTATTTTACCGCTCGGCACCGCCAATGATTTTGCCACCAGCGCCGGGATCCCGGAGGCGTTAGAGAAAGCGCTTCAGCTGGCGATCCTCGGTAAAGCGACCGCGGTAGATATTGCGCAGGTGAATGACAAAACCTGCTTTATCAATATGGCCACCGGCGGGTTCGGCACGCGCATCACCAGCGAAACGCCGGAAAAACTCAAGGCGGCGCTGGGCGGCGTGTCGTATCTGATCCACGGTCTGATGCGCATGGATACCCTCAAGCCTGACCGCTGCGAAATTCGCGGCGAGGATTTTCAGTGGCAGGGCGACGCGCTGGTGATTGGCATCGGTAATGGTCGTCAGGCCGGCGGCGGGCAGCAGCTGTGCCCGGAGGCGCTGATCAATGACGGTCAGCTACAGCTGCGGATTTTCACGGGTGACGGCCTGCTGCCCGCGCTGTTTACCACGCTGACGCAGCCGGAAGAGAGTCCGAATATCATTGACGGGAAATCCGCATGGTTTGAGGTAAATGCCCCGCACGGGATGACCTTTAACCTCGACGGGGAACCGCTCAGCGGGACGCAGTTCCGCATTGAGGTGTTGCCCGGCGCGCTGCAGTGTCGGTTGCCGCCAGACTGTGTGCTTTTGCGCTGATGGTATTGCCGGGTGGCGGCTACGCCTTACCCGGCCTACGCTTCGCCCTCAGGTCAGGCAATCGTGACTTTGCTGTCCAGATAGACGTCCTGAACCGCATTGATCAGCTTCACGCCGTCAGCCATCGATTTCTTAAACGCCTTACGGCCCAGGATCAGCCCCATGCCGCCCGCGCGCTTGTTGATAACCGCAGTACGCACCGCGTCTGACAGGTCAGTATCGCCGCCCGCCGCGCCGCCGGAGTTAATCAGCCCTGCGCGGCCCATGTAGCAGTTCGCCAGCTGGTAGCGCACCAGGTCGATCGGGTTATCGCTGGTCAGCTTGCTGTAAACGCGGTCATCGGTGTAACCAAAGTTCACTGCTTTATATCCGCCATTATTCTCGGCCATTTTCTGCTTCACTATATCCGCGCCGATGGTCGCCGCCAGGTGGTTCGCCTGGCCGGTCAGGTCAGCCGACACGTGATAATCCACACCGTCTTTTTTGAACGCCGAGTTGCGCAGGTACGCCCACAGCACGGTCACCATACCCAGCTCGTGCGCGCGCTCAAACGCCGCAGAGATCTCTTCAATCTGACGACGAGACTGTTCTGAGCCAAAATAGATGGTCGCCCCAACGGCAACCGCCCCCATATTGAACGCCTGCTCGACGCTGGCATAGAGCGTCTGGTCATATTCGGTGGGGTAGCTCAGGGTTTCATTGTGGTTCAGCTTCACGAGGAACGGAATGCGGTGGGCATAGCGACGCGAGACGGAGGCCAGCACGCCGTAGGTGGACGCCACGCAGTTACAGCCCGCTTCAATCGCCAGCTCAACAATGTTCTTCGGATCGAAATAGAGCGGATTCGCCGCGAAGGAGGCGCCCGCCGAGTGCTCAACGCCCTGGTCTACCGGCAGAATAGAGAGATATCCGGTGCCACCGAGCCGCCCGGTGTTATAGAGCGTCTGCATATTTCTTAGCACGGCAGGCGGACGGTTGTTATCGACCATCACGCGGTCAACGTAGTCATGACCAGGCAGGTAAAGCTGGTCGGCTGGAATGGTCATACAACGATGCTGTAAAAGGCTGTCGGCGTCTTTGCCAAGCAAATGCGCAATATCAGTCATGTGATACTCCCGTAAATTCGACGTCATGTCGGTGTGCGTTTATCCAGTCCCATCTTTTATGGGCAGACTAAGCCTGGTACCGACTTAACAGATTTTCCACCCTTTGCAATTTTTTTCAGCACAATCTGCTGGCTCGATTCGTGTACAACAAAACTGTTACATTGATCAAACAATCGCCACAAAGGTATTTAAAAGGTATTATTGAATGGTATGTTAAAGGCGTACCCTCTCTGACATGCAGGATTCAAAAATGAAAACGAAAGTCCAACTGTCATTCATGATGTTTGTTGAATGGTTTATCTGGGGCGCGTGGTTTGTGCCGCTGTGGCTGTGGCTGAGTAAAAGCGGTTTTACCGCCGGGGAAATCGGCTGGTCTTATGCCTGTACCGCCATTGCCGCCATCCTCTCCCCAATTCTGGTCGGCTCGCTGACGGACCGCTTCTTCGCCGCACAGAAAGTACTGGCGGTGCTGATGTTTGCCGGCGCGATTCTGATGTACTTCGCGGCACAGCAAACCCAGTTCAGCACCTTCTTCCCGCTGCTGCTGGTTTACTCCCTGACCTATATGCCCACCATCGCGCTGACCAACAGTATTGCCTTCGCCAACGTGGACGACGTCGAGGCCGATTTTCCGCGCATCCGCGTGATGGGTACGATCGGCTGGATCGCCTCCGGGCTGGCGTGCGGATTCCTGCCGCAGATGCTGGGCTATAGCGATATCTCCGATACCAATATTCCCCTGCTGATGACCGCCGCCAGCTCCGCGCTGCTCGGCGTCTTTGCCCTCTTCCTGCCGAACACACCGCCGAAGAGCACCGGCAAGCTGGACTTCAAAGTGATGCTGGGGCTGGACGCGCTGATCCTGCTGCGCGACAGAAACTTCCTCGTGTTCTTCTTCTGCTCGTTTCTGTTCGCCATGCCGCTGGCCTTCTACTACATTTTCGCCAACGGCTATCTCACTGAAGTGGGGATGAAAAACGCCACCGGCTGGATGACGCTCGGCCAGTTCTCTGAAATCTTCTTTATGCTGGCGCTGCCGTTCTTTACCAAACGCTTTGGTATTAAGAAGGTCTTACTGCTGGGTCTGATTACCGCCGCCATCCGCTACGGGTTCTTCGTTTACGGCGGTGCGGAACAGTACTTCACCTACGCCCTGCTGTTCCTCGGCATTCTGCTGCACGGCGTGAGCTACGACTTCTACTACGTCACCGCGTATATCTACGTGGATAAAAAAGCGCCGGTGCATATGCGCACCGCCGCGCAGGGCCTGATTACGCTCTGCTGTCAGGGCTTTGGTAGCCTGCTGGGTTACCGCCTGGGCGGCGTGATGATGGAAAAAATGTTCGCCTACAAAGAGCCGGTGAAGGGGCTGACCTTTAACTGGGCCGGAATGTGGACATTTGGCGCGATCATGATTGCCGTGATTGCCGTGCTGTTTATGCTGTTTTTCCGCGAATCGGACAAAGAGATCGCTGCAATTGCGGTGGTTGATGGCGATGCCGCGCTGACACAAGGGGAAGTTAAATGAAACAAGAACGTATTCTCGGTGCCCTTTACGGGCAGGCGTTAGGGGATGCGATGGGCATGCCGTCGGAACTGTGGCCGAGAAAGCGCGTCAAGGCGCACTTTGGCTGGATCGACCGCTTTTTACCCGGCCCGGCAGAAAATAATGCGGCCTGCTATTTCGGGCAGGCAGAGTTCACCGACGATACCTCAATGGCGCTGTGCCTGGCCGATGCGATCATCGAGTGCGACGGGGAGATTAACGCAGACGTTATCGGCAGGCATATCCTGAACTGGGCGCTCGATTTCGACGCGTTCAACAAGAACGTGCTTGGCCCCACTTCCAAAATCGCGCTGAATGCGATTCGTGACGGGAAGCCGGTCAGCGCGCTGGAAAACAACGGCGTAACCAACGGGGCGGCGATGCGCGCCTCCCCGCTGGGCTGCCTGCTCCCGGCGACGCGGCTGGAACACTTTGTTGAGCAAGTAGCGCTGGCCTCGAGCCCGACCCATAAATCGGACCTCGCCATTGCCGGCGCGGTGGTGATGGCCTGGGCGGTTTCCCGCGCCATCGACGGCGAAAGCTGGCAGAACATCGTTGATGCCCTGCCGGGGATCGCCCGCTATGCGCAGGAGATGAAAACCACCACCTTCAGCGCGTCGCTGGCGGCGCGTATTGAGCTGGCGCTTAAGACCGTACGGGAAGCCAACGGTATTGAGTCCGCCAGCGAGCAGGTTTATCAGCTGATTGGCGCGGGAACCAGCACCATTGAGTCCGTTCCGGCGGCCATTGCGATGGTGGAACTGGCAGGAACCGACCCGAACCGCTGCGCCATCTTATGCGCCAATCTGGGCGGTGATACGGACACTATTGGCGCCATGGCGACGGCCATCTGCGGCGCGCTCCACGGCGTGCAGGCGATTGATCCGGCGCTCAAAGCCGAACTCGACGCCGTCAACCAGCTCAACTTCGGCCATTATTGCGAGAAACTGCTGCACTTCAGGGAGCAAAGGGAGGGCGTATGAAGGCATTTGCCCAACGTCTCGAAAATCTGCACGCCACGCGCCCGGTGACGGTGCTGGGCGCCGCGGTGATTGACGTCATCGCCGACGCCTACGTCCTGCCCTGGCGCGGGTGCGATATCGAACTTAAGCAGCAGGGCGTGAATATTGGCGGCTGCGCGCTGAACATTGCCATCGCCCTGAAACGCCTCGGGATCGCCGCGCAAAATGCCCTTCCCGTCGGCCATGGCGTGTGGGCGGATATTATCCGCAACGCCATGGCGAAGCAGGATCTGCACAGCGCCGTAGAGGCTGAAACCGGCGACAACGGCTGGTGTCTGGCGCTGGTGGAGCCTGACGGCGAGCGCACCTTTATGTCCTTTAGCGGCGTGGAAAACCAGTGGCAGCTGCGCTGGCTGGATGCGCTTCACGTTCCGCAAAACAGCCTGGTTTATCTCTCCGGCTACCAGCTGGCCTCGCCGTGCGGCGAACTGCTGACAGGCTGGCTGGAGGGATTACAGGACGTGACGGCCTTTATCGATTTCGGCCCACGCATCGCGGATGTTCCTGATGCGCTGATGGAGAGAATCATGGCCTGCAGGCCAATCGTGTCGCTCAATCGTCAGGAAGCGGGGCTCGCGGCTGAAAGACTGGGTGTGGAGGCTGAAAACCTGGGTGAAGTGTGGCAGCAGCGCTTCGGCGCCGCGCTGATTGTGCGCCATGATAAAGACGGTGCCGCATGGTATGACGGTGACGTCTCGGGCGTTGTTCCGGCGTTTCCGGCGACGGTTGTGGATACCATTGGTGCAGGCGACAGCCACGCGGGCGGCACGCTGGCCGGGCTGGCTGCGGGATGGTCACTGGCAGATGCCGTTCTGCTGGGGAATGCCGTGGCGTCATGGGTGGTCAGCCACCGAGGCGGGGATTGCGCCCCGACGCGCGAGGCACTACTCCTCGCACACAAAGACGTATAGATCGCTGCGACAGTAGCTGATGCTGTACTCAATCGGCCGGTGCTGCTGGTCAAGCGCGACCTGCTTGATCACCAGCACCGGTATTTTTTCGTCCATCTTAATGTGCGCCTGAAACTCGCTGTCGGGCATGCGGGCGCTCACCCTTGAGCGGGTGCGCTGCGGGAAGATATTCTGACTGCGGAAGTAGTCATAGAGCGAAATGCCAATCGCATCCGGGTCGGGAATTAACCCGACGGGGACCCAGGACTCTTCAATCGACACCGCATCGTCATCGACATAGCGAATGCGCTTGAGCAAAAAGACCTCGCTGTCCGGGGAGATCGACAGGTGGTTGGCCACCTCTTCCGGACACTTCACCACCCGCTTGTTGACCCAGAGCGTATTCGGCTTCTTGCCGCGCAGCACCACCTGCTGGGAAAAACCGCGCGCCTCTTTAAGCGAATATTCGAAGATATTGTTGATTTGCGTGCCATAGCCACGGGCGCGCGTCACCACGCCCTCTTCTTCCAGCGCCTGCATCGCTTTACGCACGGTAATGCGCGACACCCCGGTCAACTGGCTCAGATCGCGCTCGCCGGGCAAAATATTCCCGTGCTCCAGCACCCCGCTGCGCACCGCGTTTTTTACCGTTTCGGCAAACTTCAGGTACAGCGGCGTGTTATCGGGCGCGGCGATCCGTTCATTCAGTTGAGCGATTAACCGGGTATGCGCTTGTTCCATCTGTGTTTTCTCAGGCGTGATGTATTCTGCCAGTATACTGGCTTACCACCATGCATGAAAATGGTGTACCGGCCCAATACCGTGACCGACTTCCAGAGTATCGGCTTTTGCCAGCGCCGCCGAGAGCCAGGCTTTTGCTTCGCTAACCGTATCGGCCCAGCTTTCATGACGTGGGCGCAGCGCCGCCAGCGCGGCCGAGAGCGTACAGCCCGTGCCGTGGGTATTTTTGGTCTGCACGCGCGGCGCGGTAAAGCGTACTTCGCCGTCGCGGGTGAAGAGCCAGTCCGGACTTTCCGGGTCATCAAGATGCCCGCCCTTCATCAGAACCGCCCCGCAGCCCATCGCCAGCAGCGCATTGCCCTGCTCTTTCATTTCCCGTTCAGTTTGCGCGTGCGGCGCGCCCAGCAGCGCGGCAGCTTCCGGAAGATTAGGCGTGATGAGCGCTACCTGCGGCAGCAGCTTATTGCGCAGCGTCTCGACGGCGGAGGCGGAGAGCAGCGGATCGCCGCTTTTCGCCAGCATCACCGTATCCAGCACCACGTTTTGCACCTGATAGCGTTTAAGCCGCTCGGCCACCGCTTCAACGATATCCGTTTCGGCCAGCATGCCGATCTTGGTGGTATCAATACGCACGTCGCTGAACACCGAATCCAGCTGCGCGGCAACAAAATCCGGCTCAATCCGGTAGACCGACTGTACGCCGCGGGTGTTTTGCGCCACCAGCGCGGTGATGACCGAGCAGCCGTACGCGCCAAGGGCTGAGAAAGTTTTCAGGTCAGCCTGGATACCCGCGCCGCCGCTGGGATCGGTGCCGGCAATGGTCAGGGCGTTAATTCGCTTCATGCCTGCTCCTCCAGCGTGTAGAGCGCATCCAGGAACGCGCTGGCAAAACTGCCCGGGCCACGCGACTGCGCAACGGCGACCGTTCCGGCTCGTTTCATCCATCCGCAGGCGGCAGCGATGTTATCCAGCCGGTCACCCGGCAGCGAGCAGCTCGCCGCCACAACGGCAGAAAGCGCGCATCCGGTGCCCACCACGCGCGTCATCAGCGGATCGCCTCCCGTAACCGTTCGGGTACGTTGCCCGTCCGTGATGTAGTCCACCGCGCCGGTGACCACCACAATCGTATTGATCTGCCGGGCCAACGCCTGGGCCGCAGGCACCGCGCTGGCGGCGGTATCGGTCGTATCGACGCCGCGCCCGCCGGCGCTCATCCCGGCAAGAGCAAGGATTTCAGAGGCATTGCCGCGAATGGCCGCCGGTTTCAGGGCAAGAATTTGATGGCAAAAGCGGGTGCGGAACGCCAGGGCGCCCACGGCAACCGGGTCCAGCGTCCAGGGCTTGCCTGCCGCCACCGCGCTTTCAATTGCCCGACGCATCGACTGGGCGCGCGGCGCGGTCAGCGTGCCAACGTTAACCAGCAGCGCATCGGCTATCGCGGCAAACTGCTCGGCCTCTTCGGCCTCGATCACCATCGCCGGGGATGCGCCAAGCGCCAGCAAAACGTTGGCCGTAAAGGTCTGTACGACATCGTTAGTCATACAATGGGTCAGTGGAGAACGGGTTCGGAAGTGGTGTAAAACGTGTAAATCGAGCAGGTCAGGCTGCATGGGTTCGCTCCTGCCTTGCGTGAAGAAGCGATGACCGGGAAGGCATCTGACTTCCCTACGCTGGCATTATCCAGATCAGGTAATACGGGTATTTCTCAGCCTTCACAAAGAAGGGCACCCCGAGTCATTTGGTAAGCATTAGCTTACTTTTTGCCAGATTAGGGGAAGTTGCTGGCTCAAGCAAGCCCACTCTTTCGGATAATGATTCTTCACTCAAGGCAGGAGCGAAAGACTTCGAGTGCTCAAAAAGAACAACGACATTCTATTACACACTGTCTTTTTAGTTAAACAACTAAAAGGTCCTTCCCAGAAAAGAAAATAATTAACATTGTAAGAGATGGTATTGAGCAGTAGCTAATGAATTATTTAGCCAACAGCACTTTGATTTTAAGTGCTTTTTCATAAAAACAGCTTCCCCTTTGTACTTGCACGCAGTACGATTAATAAACATGTTGCCTGAAACTAAAGGGTTACTGATGGATACAGTAGAAGAATTAAATGGAACATATTTCTATCGTGGCGTATGCAATATCACTGCAGGAGAGTTATTTTTTTGGATTTTACTGGATAGAGTTAATGATCAATTTGGCGGAATTAAAGATGTTATTTCAATGAGCTGTATTATTCTGGGTCTGCCATTATTAAAAACAAGAGGTAAACCTTACGGAACCACAGCGGGTACGTCAATAGCATCAAAATACCTTCGCCAACTTCTTAACACTGAATTACCTGTAAGACTTCCAACTCTTACAGAAGCGAGCATAACAACACTTAAGCCTAAATATGTTACTAACCTGGGCGCTTTTGTGGGGCGTGGATTACCTGTTGTTGGTTGGGCTATAGTAGCGAGCGATATTAGTCAAATCGTTTATAAAACCGTTCGTGACTACAACACCATCGCACACGAGAAAGATCGCATATGGTAACAGATCAGGAAGTTTTAGAGCTATTCCGTAAAGAGTTACCTGTGTCAGGTACATTCACAGGAAAGCTGATACCGTTAGAGCTTGATGATATTCTTCAAGATTATGCAGACGATGATGATTTAATTTATTGCATTAATAAATACGACAGTTTTTTTAATATTGACATGTCATCAATGAATTATCAGAAATATTATCCGTGGTTTAGAACGTGGTTCTTTAGAAGATGGTTTACTGATAAACCAGTAAAGCAAATCTCAAAACCTCTTACTGTAAGGATGTTTGCAGAATCGGCTAAAGCAGGAAGATGGTTATACGACTAACAGCAAGGAGCGTTAAAAATGGCTGTACCAGTACATTTGATTTTAAAAGATGATGGTGGATCTCAGATCATGGGATCTTGTGACGTTCATGGACGTGATGGAAGCATAGAACTACGTAGCTTACAGCATAGCGTGATCATTCCTACAGACAATTTAACAGGTAAAGTGACAGGAAGCCGACAACATTGCTCATTCAACTTCACTAAAGAGATTGACAGTTCATCATCCTATCTGTTTAAAGCTGTTGCAACGGGGCAGACTCTTAAAAGCGCTGAGTTTAATTTCTATCGTATCAACTACAGCGGGCAAGAGGAAATTTACTACACCATTACATTAGAACGTGTGAAAGTAGTTAGCTTTAGCCCTGTGATGCACGATACCCGAACGGCTACGGGTACAGGCCATATGGAAGATATTTCTTTAGCCTACGAGAAAATCACTCACCTTTATAAAGATGGCAATATCTTGCATTCCGATGCGTGGAACGAAAAGAAACAAGCATAGCAAAAAAAGCTTTAAACATGGGGCTATCCTGCCCCTCCTTCAGACTCTCCATTTTGTATAACAATTCTGTTACTAAGTCATATAAATTTATATCCAGATACATTTCGCTTGAGTTTTCAACAACAATATTTTTAGCAAAAAACTGCAGGATTACTGTTAGGCTCAGCATTGCTTTCATTCAAAACATAAGAAGGATTCAATAATAAAACACAGAGAGAGATCCATTAAATGACATTAACTATTCCGCCTATTTTTCATCTTTCCTCGCCAAGAATCTTAAATAATATTAATGAGTTTTTATTTCATACACATCATAAAATCAAACCAACTAAAAACTTATGTCATTGATATTTAACAGGTAATATCTTTTCTATTACAACGAACTAAATTAGCTATTAATGCGATTTATGATTTAGATCAATAACCATAATTACACATTCATAGATAGTTGCTGCACGTTACGAAATAAGTTATCAAACTTAAATTTTCAACGTTAATCGTGAATTAATACAGATATAACAAGACGTTGTATCTTCCCGCCAGGATAGCGCCCTAATTTTTTCTTGTATTGATGATGAGAGCTTTAATATGAAATGTTTAAATACATCAGCTACCGCTGTTTTTGTATTTGGTATTGTGTTTTCTGGTACAACATTCGCGGCAACGATCAGCACTGATGATGTTGTAGATTCTTTGGGCTGGACTCAAACCCAAATCAATCAACAAAATGCAGATCGTGAAGAGGCAAATCGTGTTGATATTGGTAAAAATCGCACTGATATTATCAACATGCGAGATGAAAATTTATTGCGTGATGATGCGATTAAAAGCGCAACTGATAAAGCTGACGCAGCTTTACAAGGCGTTATGACTAACGGACAAGCAATCATTGATACAAACACGAGAGTAGATAAAGCTGAATCTGATGCTGTGCTTGCTGGTGCAAAAGCTGATACAGCGCTTACTGATGCTACTGGCGCTAAAGCCGCTGCTGATCATGCCGAAATCACCGCCATTAATGCGAACAACAAAGCAGATGCTAATACACAAGCGCTGGCAAGTAAGGTAGATAAAAGCATTTTCAACGCCGATCAGAATAGACAAGATCAAGCCCTTCAGGATGCCTCTGACAAAGCGACTCAGGCATTTAATACGGGCACTTATGCGCAATCTTTAGCTGTAGATGCACAAACGGTAGCCGCAGCGAATAAAGCTGCTGTTGCTAACGCTCAGTCACGCCAGCAAACGCAGGAAGCGACGATTCAGAATCACAGCGCACAATTAGCGAATCATGAATCACGTATTACTGCGTTAGAGAGTCAAAATAACGCTAAGTTCTCTTCTCTGGAGAATCAGCAGAGTGAGGATCGCAAGGAATATCGTGCTGGTATCGCTGGCGCTGCTTCTCTTGCTGGTTTGCATTACGTTGATACAGATAACGCGGTTGCCGTCGGTGCTGCCAACTTTAAAGATGCGCAAGGTTATGCTATCGGCTACCGTCATAAGTTCGCTGAGAATGTAGCCGCTACCCTCTCTACATCAGGTACATCCAACGGTGATGAAATTGTTGCGGCGTCCGCATCTTACGGATGGTGATGCTAGAGTATTAAAATAAAATGCCAGTGAGCTAAAAAACTCGCCCATGCGTTTTAATCAGCTGGCTATAACTCAATACATTGCTGCTCGCAAAAAAATGACAAAGTACATTTTTATCTCCGCTGTTTTGTATCTCATTTTTATTTTATTAGGGATATGGATCGGCTTGATGTTAGGCACCTATATTTATAATTGTAATTACTGAGGCAATAATGAAAAAGTTAATGATGATAGCGGCTGTATTATCTCTTGCTGCGTGTTCCTCACCCGCCCAACGGATGGCGGATTGTCAAAGCAAAGGAGTGAGTAAAGATGCTTGTTATATTGCAGAGCAAAACCGCACTACAGCCATTAACGCTGCTGCTGAAAAACAGGCTTTGGAGAATGCTGCTCAACTTGCACAGTCAGCGCGCAGGCACCTTCCTGAAGGCTGCACTCAGGTGATGGATGCTGCGGGTCGTTGTGATAGCAAGCCGGCCACAGTAAGCGGTGATTTAAAAAAATTCTCAGGTGAAGCGGATCGCGTTATGAATAAGCCAATCTCTGAAGCTGCTGAATATCTGCTTTCGAAAGGCTGGAAGCCAAATAAGGGTTCATGGCACAAGGGTAGCTATATTATGCAGCTGGATGTCGAAAAAGAGAGAGTTGTAAACGCACAATTATCAAAAATGTGATCTTAGCATTACGCTCCCACCTCATAAAATTTACATAGCCCCATTTGTATGGGGCTTTATTTTAGCTCGTGACTAAATACACATTTACTCTAACTGCCACGCCCCGCCATGAATAAGCGACGCTCCCCCCGCCCAGGCAAATAACGCCAGCTCGCGGCAGTCGGCATCCGGATAGATACGGCTGCTGAGGCACGCTTCCCCCTCGTTAACAAACACCTCCACGGAAGAGCAGTCAAAGAACAGGCGCAGGCAGAGCGCGTCGTTCAGGTCAACCGCGACGCTTCGGGTCCCGCACAGGCCATACTCTGGATAGTGTCGCTCCAGCACCAGGCGCTGCATCTGGGTATCAACATAGAGGCGCAGCCCGTCGCCGAGACGAATGCCGTATTGCTCCGCGCTGCTGTTCGTGCAATCCCATTGCAGAATGACCTCCATCGCATCGCAGTGTTCCACTAGCGTCATCTGCTGGTTATTAAGCGTACTTATTGGCCAGGGGAACCACGCCCCGCGCAGGGTTTCAACTTCTCTGGCCGGCCGCATTTGCAGATGGTTATCCGCACTCAGCGTCAGCTCGCGCGGTAAAGAAAGCATACCCGCCCAGCCATCCTCCTGTTCCGGCAGAGGTGATTCCCACATGTCCAGCCAGCCGATGACGATGCGTCGGCCATCCGGCGTCAGGAAACTTTGCGGCGCAT
Source organism: Enterobacter sp. EC_64 (assembly GCF_019584165.1). NCBI lineage: Bacteria > Pseudomonadati > Pseudomonadota > Gammaproteobacteria > Enterobacterales > Enterobacteriaceae > Enterobacter > Enterobacter sp. EC_64. The sequence continues at coordinate 15,658 of NZ_VDAS01000005.1, read as the reverse complement.
AGAAATCATGCCCGTAATCCATCTCCACAAATTCTCCTTCACGCACAAAGGGCTGACCAGGCTGCCATTCACCTAGCAGATAGCCGCTCTGGAAAAGATTGCGATGTTTAAAGCCGTCTGCGGTGAGTCCCTGAGGCGAAAACATCAGCACGCGTTTCCCACCGAGAGTGAAGAAGTCCGGGCATTCCCACATATAACCCATCTCTTTTTCAGCCACCGCGAGCACGCCCCTGTCCTGCCACTCGCGCAAATCGGCAGACCGGTACGCACGCACCTGGCCCGTATCACCCTCCCGCGCGCCAACGACCATGTACCACCACTCCCCTTCACGCCATACCTTCGGATCGCGGAAGTGATGCAGTCCAGGTGGTGTGTCAATGACGGTCCCGTGCCGTACAAAGTGGATGCCGTCACGGCTGGTTGCCAGGCACTGAACCTGGTAGAGATTAGCCTCATCGCCGGGATCGCCGTGGAATTTGTGGCCGGTGTAGATCAGCGCCAGCATGTCGCCATCCACCACGGCTGAGCCAGAAAAACAGCCGTCCTTGTCGTCTGGCCCTTCCGGGGCCAGCGCAACCGGGAGGTGCTCCCAGTGAACTAAATCTTTGCTGCGCGCATGGCCCCAGTGCATCGGACCCCATTGGGTCGAATAGGGATGATGTTGATAAAAGGCGTGATACCAGCCGTCAAACCAGACCAGTCCATTCGGGTCGTTCATCCAGCCGGCACGCGCGGCGAGGTGGTAACGGGGATACCAGCGCAGGTTGAGCCCTTCGCGTCTGGACTGAATTTCCTGTTCTGCTTTCGTAATGGAATACGTCATTTCTCTACTCTTTGCTCAGATGGTGGAAGGTTGCGGCATGAGCGGGTCAGAAGAGGACTTACTCGAGCGCAACAGGAAGATGGAGATAAACGTGGTGCTGAAGACCAGTAGCCCCATGATGAGATAGGACTGGGCAAAGCCGTATTTCTCATAGCTGTAACCTGCCAGCGGCGACAGCACCGAGGCAATCACCGAGCTTGTACAGGCAAAGCCCACCAGATAGAGGGTGGAAGAGAGTCGCTTATCAAAATGCAGGCTGTTGTATTTGAAGATGGAGACCAGCAAAACGGGCAGCTCAACCGCGTGCAATAGCTTGGTAATGGAGATCAATACCGGACCCTCAACCAGACCTGATGCCACCATACGCATCGCCATCACCATTCCGGCGAAAATCAGGCCGTTTTTCGCACCGAGGCGATTCACCAGCCACGGGGCGCAAAACATGCCCGCCGCCTCCAGGAAAACCTGGAAGGAGTTGAGATAGCCATACATGGCGTTTCCTTCCTGCAGCGTCGGGAACTGTGAGGAGAAATAGACCGGGAACTGCTGGTCATAGACGCCATAAATACAGGTGCCGATAACAAAAAATACCAGCGCCCAGAAGCGCGGCAGCGTCAGCAGGCGCAATGCATCCTCCAGCGTGACCTTACCGCCGGATACCGCCTCCTGCATGGCATGCGGCGCGGAAGAGACCCGGAGGCGTGCCAGCAACATAAAAAACACCAGCCCGGCGCAGCTCGCCACCGCGAAGTTCAGCTTCGGATTAATGTTGAACAGGAGTCCTGCAAAAAAGGTTGCCACCGCCCAGCCCAGCGATCCCCACATCCTCGCCTTGCCAAACTCAAACTGGCTCTGGCGGGCCACGCGCTCGGTATAGGACTCCAGGACCCCTATTCCGCCGTTAAACGTCAGCCCGATATAAACCCCGCCGAAAATACTGCCGAGTAACACGTTAATTTGCAGCAGATAACCAAACAGCAGGAAGGCCGGACCGGAAAGAATGAGCAGACAGGTCAGAAACCAGAGCAGGTTTTTTCGCAGGCCGAGCTTGTCCTGAATGAAGCCGTAGCAGATTTGCGCACACAGCGCGGAGACGGACAGCACGGCATAGATGACTCCCGTATCCCCTGCCTTTAACCCCACCTCCTGATGGAGCCAGATAGAGAGCAACGAGCCGGAAGATGACCATGTGACAAAAAAGAAAAAGAGTAGTGCGCTTAATAAAGGGTAGCTGTGAGAGTGATGCGTTTTCATCATGACATTCTCATGTTGGAGTAATGACGCAATGGTAACGTTAACATTTATCCTTTCTCATGCTGTTTGGTAAAAATATAAGATGTTAATCACGAAAGTTAACGTTAACATTAAGAGAGTGAGATCGCGATCAAATATTCATCACGGAGGTAAGCCTGACCTGGTCTGTGCATCAGCCTTCCTTTTACATCAGCGACTTAGTTGTATACCCTTTCACACAGAGCATTAACGGAGTAAGAAAATGGCTTCCCTGAAGGACGTCGCAAAGCTGGCTAACGTATCGCTGATGACGGTCTCCCGTGCGCTGAACAGCCCGGAGCGCCTTAAGCCGGAAACGCTGGCGCGCGTTCAGCTGGCTATCGAGCAAACCAGCTACGTGCCCGATCTGTCCGCCAAGAAAATTCGCGGCGCGCATGCCTCGCCTAAAACCATAGGCGTACTGGCGCTCGATACGGTGACGACGCCTTTCTCGGTGGAGATCACGCTGTCGATTGAAGAGACGGCCAGAATGCACGGCTGGAACAGCTTCGTGATGAATATGTTTACCGATGACAACCCGGACGCCATTGTCGACCTTCTCCTTTCTCATCGGCCTGACGGAATTATCTACACCACCATGGGGTTACGTCAGGTTCCTCTCCCGGCCAAATTACTCACTCTTCCCTGCGTGCTGGCCAACTGCGAAAGTGACGGCGAAAAGGTCGCCAGCTATATTCCCGATGATGAACAGGGGCAATATACCGCCGTGCAAGCGTTACTCGCGGAGGGTTATCGACGCCCTCTCTGCCTGCATTTGCCTAAGGGGCATCTGGCCACAACCCGACGTCGTCAGGGGCTGGAACGTGCATGCCGTGAAGCGGGGCTCGATCCGGACGGCCTGGCGCACAGCTATATGGCACTCGGCGATGAGCACTATCGTGACATTCCGGCCGTGTTGCTGGCGCACATGCAGAATGGTATTCCCCGGTTCGACGCGGTTATCTGCGGCAACGATCGTATCGCGTTTATGGTCTATCAGACGCTACTGGCACAAGGACTTCGCATACCGGAAGATGTCGCCGTTATCGGCTATGACAATATGGTGGGCATTGGGGAGTTGTTCCTGCCGCCTCTCTCGACGGTTCAACTGCCGCACTATGAAATTGGTCGCCTGAGCGCCCTGCATATTATTAACGGTGAAGAACATCAGGAAACCACGCGCGTAGAAAGTCCTTTTTTACCGCGTGATTCCGTTGCGCATGCAACGTAACCGCCGTTTTTTGCCCAGGACGCAGAAACAGGAAGCGTCACCCTCCTTTTATGCCGTTCGATGGCACGATTTGTCACACTCTTTTCTGTGACTTTACACACCGGGTAAACGGCCTGTAACGCGCTGTTTTTATTTGGCATAAAATGCAATTTTCATTTTAAAAATGGGGATATTTCCTCGTTACAGCCCCGTGTCACAAAACAGTAAACAAATTAACCATTGAGCCCCGTGGCAAAAGGCTCTATATTGGCGGCGTTTTTTTCAGGCCCCCATCTGTTTTTTAACTTTTTATTCAATCGTGGCTCATAACGAAGCGGCGGTTGTAGGAGTGATATGATGACGGATAAAGTCCGTATTGACACCGTAGATGCCCACAAAAGCAACGAAACCTATCTGGCCCGTCAGGCCGAGTTTGAATCTAACGTCAGGAGTTATCCGCGTAAACTGCCTTTAGCCATCACTAAAGCAGAAGGCGTGTGGATCACCGATGCAGATAATAAAGAATACCTTGACTGTTTAGCAGGCGCAGGGACCCTTGCGCTTGGCCATAACCATCCTGATGTGCTGAAAAGCATCCAAAATGTCATTACCAGCGGCTTGCCGTTACATACTCTGGATCTGACGACGCCTCTGAAAGACGCGTTTTCCGAATACCTGCTCTCTCTGCTGCCTGGTCAGGGCAAAGAGTACTGCCTGCAGTTCACCGGTCCATCCGGTGCTGACGCCGTTGAAGCGGCGCTGAAGCTGGCGAAAAAAGTGACCGGCCGTAGCGGTATCATCAGCTTCTCTGGTGGTTACCACGGCATGACCCACGGCGCACTGTCCGTGACCGGCAACCTGTCTCCGAAAGAAGCGGTTGACGGTATGATGCCAGAAGTCCAGTTCATGCCTTACCCGCACGAATACCGCTGCCCGCTGGGTATCGGTGGTGAAGCGGGCGTGAAAGCGCTGACTTACTACTTCGATAACCTGATCAACGACGTTGAAAGCGGCGTGCGTAAGCCTGCTGCGGTGATCCTGGAAGCGGTTCAGGGCGAAGGTGGCGTGAACCCGGCTCCGGCTGAGTGGCTGCAGCGCATCCGTAAAGTCACTCAGGAACACGGCATTCTGCTGATCCTCGACGAAGTTCAGGCTGGCTTTGCCCGTACCGGTAAATTCTTCGCCTTCGAACACGCAGGCATTGAGCCAGACATCATCGTGATGTCTAAAGCCGTCGGTGGCGGTCTGCCGCTGGCCGTGCTCGGTATCAAAAAACAGTTTGATGCGTGGGCGCCAGGTCACCACACCGGTACCTTCCGCGGCAACCAGCTGGCGATGGCAACCGGTCTGACGACGCTGAAAATCCTGAAAGACCAGAACATCGCAGGCAAAGTGGCTGCACAGGGCGAATGGCTGAAAGGCCAGCTGAAAGAGATGGCGAAGCGCTACCCGGTGATTGGTCACGTTCGCGGTCTGGGCATGATGATCGGTATTGAGATCGTTAAGCCACACGAAGCCGCTGACCACATGGGCTGCTTCCCGGGCGACGGCGAGCTGTCTGCACTGATTCAGAAGAAGTGCTTCGAAGCCGGTCTGATTCTGGAGCGCGGTGGTCGTAACGGTATCGTTCTGCGTCTGCTGCCTTCACTGCTGATCAGCGATGAAGAGCTGAAGATCTTCCTGGATAAATTCGAGCAGGCACTGCTTGCTGCGGGCGTTCGCCCGGCGTAACCGGAGTTGTTGATTACGATGTCTGATTCAAACCCAATTTTGTTCTCCTCTGCGCAGAGCATTGAAGCTTACCAGCAGGCGATTGAACAAAGCACTCAGGCTGTGATGCAGTGGCTGAAACAGCCTGAGATGTACCAGGGCAAAACGGTCGCGGAACTGCGCGACCGTATTAAGCTGGATTTCACCCCGAAAGGGCTGGGCAACGAAGCGGCGATTGAACGCGCCGTCGAGTTCTTCCTGAAAGACAGCCTGTCCGTTCATCACCCGCAGTGTGTGGCGCACCTGCACTGCCCAAGCCTGGTTGTAAGCCAGGCGGCGGAAGTGCTGATCAACGCCACTAACCAGAGTATGGACTCCTGGGATCAAAGCCCGTCCGCAACCATCATTGAGATCAAACTGATCGAGTGGCTGCGTACCCGCGTGGGTTATCAGGCTGGCGACGCCGGTGTCTTCACCAGCGGCGGAACCCAGAGCAACCTGATGGGCCTGATGCTGGCGCGCGATGCGTTCTTTGCGCGTCAGGGTCACTCCGTTCAGCAGGACGGCCTGGTAGGCGATCTGCGTAAGATCCGCGTACTGTGCTCCGAAAATGCGCACTTCTCCGTGCAGAAAAACATGGCGCTGATGGGCCTGGGCTACCAATCCGTAGTGCAGGTGAAAACGGACGAATTCTCCCGCATGGATCTGACCGATCTGGCAGCGAAAATTGAGCATTGCAATGCGAACGGCGAGCAGATTCTGGCGATCGTCGCGACGGCAGGTACCACCGATGCCGGTGCTATCGATCCGCTGCGCGCCATTGCTGAACTGGCGGCGAAGCAGAACATCTGGGTACACGTTGATGCGGCCTGGGGCGGCGCGCTGCTGATGTCTGAGCAGTATCGTCACTACCTGGACGGCATTGAGCTGGTGGATTCCGTCACCCTGGACTTCCACAAGCAGTTCTTCCAGACCATCAGCTGCGGCGCGTTCCTGCTGAAAGAGGCGCGCCACTATGAGCTGATGCGCTATCAGGCGGCTTACCTGAACTCTGAGTTCGACGAAGAAGCCGGCGTGCCGAACCTGGTGTCCAAATCGCTGCAGACCACCCGTCGTTTCGACGCGCTGAAGCTGTGGATGAGCCTGGAAGCGCTGGGTCAGGAGCAATACGCGGCGATCATCGATCACGGCGTGACCCTGGCACAGCAGGTTGCGGCGTACGTGAAAGCGCAGCCTGCGCTGGAACTGGTTATGCAGCCGCAGCTGGCAAGCGTGCTGTTCCGCTTCCGTGGCGAGGTGCAGGCAGATGATGCCGGTATCGCCCTGCTGAACCAGAAAATTGGTGATGCGCTGCTGGAATCCGGCCGTGCAAACGTCGGCGTGACCGAGCATAACGGCGTGACCTGCCTGAAGCTGACGCTGCTGAACCCAACCGTGACGCTGGAAGATATCAAAATCCTGCTGTCTCTGGTTGAGCGCACCGCGCAGGAAGTTCTGGCTAAGTAATACAAAACCCCTCTTCCGCCGGGAGAGGGGTTATTCTTATAAGCCCGCCCACCACATCCTGATTTTTAATCCCCAGTAGCTCGTCCAGCCCGTTGTGGTACTGACCACGTTCCCCTTCGATACAATGACTAACGTCGGCGTCACGCTCACCTGCCACGCCTGCGACAGCGCACCGTTTTCATCGTTTATCACCGGCATTTTAAGCTGTTTCTTGTCAACCCAGCGTGCAAGCTTTGCGTTATCACCAGAGCGCATGGCGATACTCACCACGTTCCCGCCCTCTTCTGCCAGCTGATTAACCGCAGGCGTGGTGTAACGGCAAATGCTGCACCAGGTCGCCCAGACGTAGATCAGCAGCGGACGCTCCTGGCTGAGCGCCGCAATATCATGCATTTTTCCGTCGATGCTCGTCATCGGCGTTGCACTAAAACTGGCGGGGAGTGTCGGTTTTCGGTATTGATCAACTCCCCACGCCACGGCCAGCGTCAGCAGAACGAGTATTACCCCTTCCCGCGCCCAGCGGCGCAGTCGATTGGATTTGCGGTTATCCATTGTGACCTCGTGTTTTAACGAAGGTCATCTTAACGGGCAATACACCATCACGCTGTAAAGAAATGTCGCGTCAGGGTTACTCCCGGGTATAGCCATAGTCGTAAGCGCTATACCCCGAGTTGTAATAGAGCGCCGCCGATTTCACAATGTCATTAAGGATCACGCCATTCACCTTCACGTTCATCCGTTCCATACGCTTAAGGCTGGTCTCGATCTCTTTCACGCTGGTTTTACCAAAGCGGGCGACCAGCAGCGTAGTGGCTGCTGCTCTGGCGATCAGCAAAGCATCCGTCACGGCAAGCACAGGTGGAGTGTCGATAATCACGATGTCATACCGCTTTTCAATCTGCGCCATCACATCCTGGAAGCGTTCACTCATGAGCAGGTCAACGGGATGCGTAGGTTGAGGTCCGCAGGTCAGTACATCAAAACCGCCTTTCTCAAAGCGTTGAACCGCCTCCTGCCACCCAACGGTTCCGTCGAGCACGCAGGACAACCCCCGATGATTGTTCAGCCTGAACACATTGTGGACATACCCTTTACGCATATCCGCATCAATAAACAGCACCCGCTGTCCGGCCTGTGCCACAATCGACGCCAGTGAAGTACTGACCAGCGTCTTTCCGCAGTCCTGCGTGGGGCCAGACACCACGACAACCCGGTTTGCGGTATCCATCATGGTAAAATGCAAACTGGTGCGCAGCCCACGCATCGCCTCGACAAACGTATCAGCCGGGCGGTCAATGGGCAGGAAAGGCACGTTGGATATCCTGTGCTTCCAGTGGGAAGTAAACAGGTTTCTCCTGCGCAGGTGCGTTTTTTTCCATAACCATACCGAGCGCGGAAGCGTTACCAGCAGCGGCATCCCGAACTCTTCCAGTTGTTCTGACGAGGTAATGCCCCGCTTGAAGGCGGAACGCACTAAAACCGTTCCGGCAGAGAGGAGCAGCCCTATCATCATACCAAACAGAATGATGAGGGCTTTGCGCGGTTTGACTGGGGCAGGCTGCGTCACCGCCGGGTCTATGATCCGCACATTCCCGATAGCGCTGGAGCGCGAGATGCTCAGCTCTTGCTGACGCGTCAGTAACTGCATGTATACGGCGCGCCCGGATTCAACATCACGACTCAGGCGTAATATTTCCTGCTGCGTGGATGGCATGGAGGAGACGCGGCTATACAGGCGCGCGCGTTCCCGCTCAAGCGTTTGTTTTTTCTCCAGTAAAGCACGGTAGGTGGGATGGTCCTTTTTGAACAGCTGAGAGACCTCTGCCTCGCGAAACGTCAGCTCGTTAAGCTGATTTTCCACGTTAACCACCTGATCAAGAACCGACTTTGCCTCAAGAGATAAATCGACCGAATCGCTTTGCTCTCGATAAGCATTCAGTCGCGCCTCGGCTTCATCCAGTTCGCGACTGATTTTAGGTAACTGATCCTGTAAGAACGTGAGGCTACGGGAATCTTTAGCTTCCTGGCGCGCAATGTTCTGGCTGAGAAAATTTTCGGCAATCGTATTAAGTACCGTAGCGGTCTTGCCGGGATCGTCACCCGTTAACGTTAAGGCGATCATTCCACTCTGTTTCGACGACTCCACAACCGTCAGTCTGCTCTGAATGGCGTTGATCGCCTCAAGCCTGGTAACGATGTTGAGGGTAAACTGGGTTCCCGGTGCCGCATTGAGGGAGGTCACCAGAAGAGAGACGCCCTCTTTAAGTAGCGCTTTTCCAACAATGCCTTCTGCCTCAAGCGTTTGTCCCTCAAGACGATATCGCCCTTGCTCGAGAACAGTGAGTAAAAGCGTTTGTGGATCCCCCTCCACAGACGGAATATTCAGCGAGCCAATCGTGATTTCAGCGGGGTTGCGCCCGTGAACGTGCTCCCAGAAAGCCCCAATGACGGGGAACAAGCGCCTATTAACCTCGTAGGTCAGCCCTAACCGATCAACGGTCTGTCCGAGGACCATCCGTGATTTAAGGAGTAAAAGTTCTGGAGCGACATCGGGTGAGAGATCGGATCTGAGCGAGGTCAGGTTCTTGAGCAGCGCGTTGCCCTGCTTCGCTTCGACCTGCACCAGGGCATCAGCCTGATAAACCGGGGTGACGCTGAAGGCGTAGATCCCCGCACATACCGTGAACAGAAGCGTAACACACGCGATCATTACCCGGTGATCGAACATCTCAGCAAGCAACTGAATGAGATCCATTTCGTTATTCTGCGGTGTCGCAGCACTATATTTGTCTGATTTAGAAGACGACATTACGGCTTCATTCCTTGTTAACTCAAACGACGAGCCCATTCCTGACTGGCTTTCCCCAATTGCCCGAAAACATATTCAAAGGCTTCACGGCTTTTGCGATACGGGTCGGGAATGTCCTGGGTTTCCAGCCATTGTCCAAATAGCAGCGATTTTCCCCGGTTCTCCGGGGCCATTGTGGCAATAAAACGAAGGTGTTCCGGCTCCATCACCAGAATCAAGTCGGACTGTTGCAACAGACTGCACGTCACCCTGCGGGCAACGTGCCCCTCCAGCGAAAGGCCGTGACGCAAGGCCACAGCCTGCGCACTCGCATCCGCCGGGCGTCCTTCTAGTCCGAAAATACCTGCAGAGGTAACCTGCCTGCCGGGTAATTGCTGACGCAATAGCCGCTCACCAATGGGTGAGCGGCAAATATTGCCGGTGCAGACCACTAAGATTGAATGGAACATGACTACGGCCACGATCTGATGTTACGAACGGTTTCGGTCAGGTCATGTACGCCGCTGATGGTGGGCACCAGTTGGGAGATCACGCGATTCCAGCGCGATAGCGGTGCCGTGGTGACGTAGACAATGTCATACGGCTCAAGCTGGAATTCCGTACCCAGCACCATGGCTGAAGCATCTTCCGCATTCAGCTGATAGATATTGGCGATTTTGTCGGTGTCACCTTTTTTCGATACCTGGCGAATAACAAAAATGCCGGTTGCATCGGCCATATTTTGGTTAAGCCCCCCGGCATTGCCCAGGGCCTCGGCCAACGTCATGCCGCTACGATCCATCTTAAGGGTGCTCTGTTTCACCACCTCGCCCATTACGAACACTTTCAGCGCGTCGTTCCGGGGAACAAACAGGATATCGCCAGGATAAAGCAGCTTATTTTGGGTCAAATCGCCATGCTGCATCAGGGCATAGAGTGAGAGGTGGGCGTCCTGTCCATTGTGTGTGAGCACGACGTTACGCCAGTCGGCATCCGCCGAGAGCCCACCTGCGGCGTTAATCGCATCCATCACCGTCAGCGGAATATTGGTTATCGGCTGTTGACCCGATTTTTCCACCTCTCCGGTGACGTAGGCTTTTTGTGAACGGAAGGAGGCTACGCTGACGTCCACCTGCGGGCTCTCAATGACGCTATCCAGTCGAGCCGTAATCTCTTCACGTACCTGTGAAACCGTTTTTCCTGCCACCCGCAGTTTACCGACATAGGGATAAAAGAGCGTACCGTCAGCGTTGACCCAGTTGCCTGTATCGCTCGCGCTACGATATTGTCCTGCGGGCGTTGTTAATTCAGGGTGATCCCAGACGGTGACCGTCAGGATGTCGCCTGCACCAATACGGTATTCCCAGTTTTTGATCTGCTTGTCCAGATTAGGATTTGCCTGAGATTTCGACACGGGCGGGCGCAGTTTTTCAATCCACTCCGGGGTCAGCGGAAAAATTTCCACGCGCTTATCAAGCTGATAATTTGCCTCTTCCGCCGAAATAACTTTCTTACCTGACACACTTAAGTTCTGACCAGGTGAAAAAACACACCCTGTTAACTGACTAATACTGAGAAATAACAGCGAAAATGCAGTTGTACTTTTCATTAATATAAATATTTCTTTTTAACGTTGCGTTTATCGTTAAGCCTGTAAAAAGACCCAATCCAACCCCATGAAATGTAATCAATTATGCTTATGAGAGATGAACTTCCTGTCCTTATAAAACACACCTCACCCGCGCTTTAAAAAACAGATCCTATACTCGACCTGGTTAAAAAAACGGATGTCAGCACGCTTCATCCGGAGGCAATATTAAATGCTCTTCAGAGAGAAAGCATTCGCCTCGCTTTCTAACTTTGATATGGAAAGTTATTTTCAGAATTAATTAATGAAATGATAAATATTAAAAATATAATGCATCGACAATATTCCCGATACTGATAAACATCACGCAATTGGGCTACACAAAACCGTCCACTTTTGTTACATTTTTTTTCAAACATACCCTGCGTTGATACTTAAAATGGACTGTCTGCTTCGCTTTCGACGTCCCGCAGACGAAAAGTATCTGTAACGATATCACTGGAGAAAAAATGGCTAAGCGTAAACTGCTGCTTCTGGGTGTATTACTGTCTCTGGCAGGATCCGCATTCTCTGCCCCGCAAACGGCCGCTGCACCCTCCGGCATCAAGGCCTATGAAGAACAAGAGTTCATCGCTGACTTCACGAAATTCAAGATTGGCGACACGGCGCCGGCGCAGTATCAAACGCCGGAGTACACCATCAAACAGTACCAGCTGCGTAACCTGCCGGCTCCGGATGCCGGAACCCACTGGACCTACATGGGTGAGAACTACGTGCTGATCGGCGATGCGGACGGCAAAATCTACAAAGCCTATAACGGAGATATTTTCTATCACCGCTAATACCATCCTGATCCGCCCCTGGCAGGAAAGCGATCGCCCTTTCCTGCGCACGCTCTTCCTCCACGCCCGGCGTGAAGCCTGGCCATGGCTGGACAGTTCAGACTGGCAGCTTGAAGACTTTGACGCGGCCACTCGTGACGAAGTGATTTGGGTTGCCACGCAGAACGGCCATCGCCTGGGTTTTGCCTCCGTCTGGACGAACGATAATTTTCTGCACAACCTCTTTGTTGACCCGCAGTATCAAAGCCACGGCGTCGGGAAAATGCTCCTGGAACAGGTGCAGAAGACATTTACCAGTACGGGTTCGCTTAAGTGTCTGGTGAAGAATGCGCGTGCTGTCGCGTTTTACCAGCGGCACGGCTGGCACATTGAGGCGACGGGGGAGTCTCCGGAGGGAGAGTATTATTTGATGCACTATCGGTTGGGTTAAAGTCGGGTGGCGGCTTCGCCTTACCCGACCTACGTGATAGTGCCAGTTGTAGGCCGGGTAAGCGAAGCGCCACCCGGCAATTCAACGCGAAGGCGTTACACCGCGCGGAACGCGATTTCGCCCGGGATCACTTCGCCCTGCCAGTAAAGCTGCGCCGCAACGCGACCGGCCAGCTGACGATACATCTCTGCAAATTCGCTGTCCGGACGGCTGACCACCGTCGGCTTGCCGCTATCCAGATCTTCGCGCAGGGTAATGTGCAGCGGCATCTGTCCCAGCAGTTGGGTGTGATACTTCGCGGCCAGTTTTTCTGCGCCACCCGTACCGAAGATAGGTTCGTGGTGACCGCAGTTGCTGCAGATGTGCATGCTCATGTTCTCTACGATACCGAGCACCGGCACTTCCACCTTCTCGAACATTACGATGCCTTTTTTGGCGTCGATCAGCGCGATATCCTGCGGCGTGGTCACCACAACGGCTCCCGTCACCGGAATGTTTTGCGCCAGCGTGAGCTGGATGTCACCGGTCCCCGGCGGCATGTCCAGCACCAGATAATCCAGATCCGGCCACATCGTCTCCTGCAGCATCTGCAGCAGCGCTTTGCTGGCCATCGGGCCGCGCCAGACCATGGCGTTATCATCAGTCACCAGGTAACCGATGGAGTTGGTCGCCAGACCGTGCGCCATGATCGGCGCCATGTGGGTCCCATCGGGCGAGGTTGGACGCTGGTTTTCCGCGCCCAGCATGTTTGGAATAGACGGGCCGTAGATGTCGGCATCAAGAATACCGACCTTTGCCCCTTCCGCTGCCAGCGCCAGCGCCAGGTTTACGGCGGTAGAGGATTTCCCCACCCCGCCCTTGCCCGAGCTGACGGCAATGATGTTTTTCACGCCGTTGACGCCAGGCTGGTTTTTCACGCGCTTCAGCGTGGCGATGCTGTGGCTCAGCTTCCAGTCGATCGCCTTCGCGCCGGTAATGCGCAGCAGCTCGGCGCTGGTCTGCTCTTTCAGCGCGTCAAAGGCGCTGGTCCAGACGAACGGCATCTGCAGCTCAACGTGCAGCGTGTCGTCCAGCCAGGCAACGTGGTGTAACGCTTTCAGCGTAGTGAGATTGTGCTTCAGGGTTGGATGCTGAAAGTTAGCCAGCGTCCCGGCGACCATTGCTCGTAAGGCTTCCGGTGATTTGGCCTGGGATTGAGAACTCATCCCGACTCCTTTGTTCTTGTGAATAAGACCTTAGATGAACAAGTTTACCTGAAAGGCCGTGGTTTGTGCTTACTTAATAATGCCCCTTTTGGTAATATCAAAAACCCTTTTCACAGTTAAAAGAAGTAATGCCTACTATGACTCAAGTCGCGAAAAAAATTCTGGTAACGTGCGCACTGCCGTACGCCAACGGCTCAATCCACCTCGGCCACATGCTGGAGCATATCCAGGCTGATGTCTGGGTCCGTTACCAGCGAATGCGCGGCCACGAGGTTAACTTCATCTGTGCGGACGATGCCCACGGCACGCCGATCATGCTGAAAGCGCAGCAGCTGGGGATCTCCCCGGAGCAGATGATTGCCGAAATGAGTCATGAGCATCAGACCGATTTTGCTGGCTTTGACATCAGCTATGACAACTATCACTCCACGCACAGCGACGAAAACCGCGAGCTGTCGGAGCTGATCTACACCCGTCTGAAAGAGAACGGTTTTATCAAAAACCGCACCATCTCTCAGCTGTACGATCCGGAAAAAGGCATGTTCCTGCCGGACCGCTTCGTCAAAGGCACCTGTCCGAAATGTAAATCCCCGGACCAGTACGGCGATAACTGCGAAGTGTGCGGCGCGACCTACAGCCCGACCGAGCTTATCGAGCCGAAATCCGTGGTTTCCGGCGCCACGCCTGTGATGCGTGACTCCGAGCACTTCTTCTTCGACCTGCCGTCCTTCAGCGAAATGCTGCAGGCATGGACCCGCAGCGGCGCGCTGCAGGAGCAGGTAGCGAACAAGATGCAGGAGTGGTTCGAATCCGGCCTGCAGCAGTGGGATATCTCCCGCGATGCGCCGTACTTTGGCTTCGAAATCCCGAACGCGCCGGGCAAATACTTCTACGTCTGGCTGGACGCGCCAATCGGCTACATGGGCTCCTTTAAGAACCTGTGCGACAAGCGTGGCGATACCGTAAGCTTCGACGATTACTGGAAGAAAGACTCCACTGCCGAGCTGTACCACTTCATCGGTAAAGACATCGTTTACTTCCACAGCCTGTTCTGGCCGGCCATGCTGGAAGGCAGCAACTTCCGCAAGCCAACCAACCTGTTTGTTCATGGCTACGTGACGGTTAACGGCGCCAAGATGTCCAAGTCCCGCGGGACGTTCATCAAGGCCAGCACCTGGCTGAACCACTTCGACGCGGACAGCCTGCGCTACTACTACACCGCGAAGCTCTCTTCCCGCATCGACGATATCGACCTGAACCTGGAAGATTTCGTGCAGCGCGTGAATGCGGACATCGTCAACAAGGTGGTGAACCTGGCGTCACGTAACGCGGGCTTCATCGCCAAGCGTTTTGACGGCGTGCTTTCTGCCGAACTGGCCGATCCGGCGCTGTATAAAACCTTCACCGATGCCGCCGCTGCGGTTGGCGAAGCCTGGGAAAGCCGTGAATTCGGTAAAGCGATCCGCGAAATCATGGCGCTGGCCGATGTTGCCAACCGCTATGTGGACGAGCAGGCCCCGTGGGTGGTCGCGAAACAGGAAGGCCGTGACGCCGACCTGCAGGCGATCTGCACCATGGGTCTGAACATGTTCCGCGTGCTGATGACCTGGCTGAAGCCGGTTCTGCCACAGCTGGCAGCCCGTGCTGAAGCGTTCCTGAACACCGAACTGACCTGGGATGCTATTCAGCAGCCGCTGCTCGGTCACAAGGTCAACACCTTCAAAGCGCTGTACAACCGCATCGAGATGAAGCAGGTTGAAGCGCTGGTGGAAGCCTCTAAAGAAGAGGTGAAGGCAGCTGCGGCACCGGTCACCGGCCCGCTGGCGGACGATCCGATTCAGGAAACCATTACCTTTGACGATTTCGCCAAAGTCGACCTGCGCGTGGCGCTGATCGAGAACGCGGAGTTCGTGGACGGCTCTGACAAGCTGCTGCGCCTGACGCTGGATCTGGGCGGCGAGAAGCGCAACGTCTTCTCCGGGATCCGCTCTGCCTATCCGGATCCGCAGGTGCTGATCGGCCGTCAGACCGTGATGGTGGCGAACCTGGCGCCGCGCAAAATGCGCTTCGGCATCTCTGAGGGGATGGTGATGGCCGCAGGCCCTGGCGGGAAAGATATCTTCCTGTTAAGCCCTGACGAAGGCGCGAAGCCGGGCCAGCAGGTGAAATAGTAAAAGACCACCTTCTTAGAAGGTGGCTTTCTAGAATGCCCCCTGTAAGGGGGGCTATTGTTTCCTTCCTGTTTCTACTCTAGCAATTCCATCTGCTGTTCGTGCGTTTGTTC
>NZ_VDAS01000049.1:0-15814 GCF_019584165.1 Enterobacter sp. EC_64 | reverse complement strand
TACGCACCACGCCTTCAGTAGCTGAACAGGAGGGACAGCTGATAGAAACAGAAGCCACTGGAGCACCTCAAAAACACCATCATACACTAAATCAGTAAGTTGGCACCATTACCTGCGAGCTTTTCAGCCCGCAGCATGCTCTCTGGTTTTATTAAAAGAGTACTAAATAAGATCAGGAGTTATCAGATTTACGGCCTCCGCCGTGACTGTTCTGTCCCCCTTTCTTACCCGCTTCAGATGCGCGTTGCGGATCGTTTTTAAAATTACCACCGCTGTGCTGGCCACCTTTACGTCCAGCTTCTGATGCTTTTTCACGGTCTTCAGCGAAATTACCGGAACCACCACGATGCTCTGCCATATTAAACCTCATAGTCATATATTGGTTATGTCAGTACGATACGAAAATATTCCGTATCACTCGTCGTTCGAGTAATAACTCTAGTCGCTGTGTGCGATCCGTCAAATGCGTTTTGCTATTTGCGGTTGCGTTATTTTTAAATATTTGTAAATTTGCGCTTCGCTTGCGTTGGAAATATGGATAGACAGGAAGGACTTGTAAACAACTGTTCAGATTATTCCTAACTTTGAGCTAAAAATTTGAAAGCTGAGGATAAAAATAATGACGCCCTCAAAATGGTTAATTTGCAGTCAGGGGAAAATAAAAAATACTCCTTTATGGCTAGAAAGCGAAACCATAAATAATTATAAGGAAAATCCTGGATAAAAAGCGACAGGCGCGAAAGGGCGGTTTCGTTAAGGCTTGTTCAGAGGCCAGTCGCACACGGTTTGACCACTGTCGTCTTAAGATCACAAATCAGAAATCTTTCCCCCCGGAAGGAACGGGTTTCTCTACACTCCAGGTAATATTCACTGGAGGCATGACATCATGGCGAACACCATCACGGCTGATGACATTCGGGAACACTTTTCGCAGGCTATGTCGGCGATGTACCAGCAGGAAGTTCCGCAGTACGGCACCTTGCTTGAACTGGTAGCGGACGTAAACCTGGCGGTGCTGGAAAATGATCCACTATTACATGAACAACTGGCAAACGCCGATGAGCTTGCGCGTCTGAACGTCGAGCGTCACGGGGCCATCCGCGTCGGCAGTGCGCAAGAACTTTCAACCCTGCGCCGTATGTTTGCCATTATGGGGATGTACCCGGTCAGCTATTACGATCTCTCCCAGGCGGGGGTGCCGGTCCACTCAACGGCATTTCGGCCGATTGATGATGCGGCGCTGTGCCGTAATCCGTTCCGCATCTTTACGTCGCTGCTGCGCCTTGAGCTGATTGAAAACGTCGCGCTGCGCGAACGTGCGGCGGAAATTCTGTCTCACCGAAACATCTTCACCCCGCGCTGTCTGGCGCTTCTCGATCTGTATGAATCGGAAGGGCAGTTTACCGTCGAGCAGGCGCAGGAGTTTGTGCAGGAAGCGCTGGAAACCTTCCGCTGGCACCGCCATGCGACGGTCGATCAGGAGACCTATCTCGCGCTGCATAACGAGCACCGGCTGATCGCCGATGTGGTCTGCTTCCCGGGCTGCCATATTAACCACCTGACGCCGCGCACGCTGGATATTGACCGGGTGCAGGAGCTGATGCCGAAGTACGGTATTGAGCCGAAAATTTTGATTGAAGGGCCGCCGCGTCGCGAGGTGCCCGTCCTGCTGCGTCAAACCAGTTTCAAGGCGCTGGAAGAGCCGGTGCTGTTTGCCGGTGAACACAAAGGCACCCACACCGCGCGCTTCGGTGAGATTGAGCAGCGCGGCGTGGCGCTGACCCCGAAAGGCCGGGAACTGTACGATAGCCTCCTTGCCCAGGCCGGCACCGGCAAAGATAACCTGACGCACCAGCTGCATCTGCAGGAGATCTTTAGCGCCTTCCCTGACAGCGAACTGTTAATGCGCCGTCAGGAGCTGGCGTATTTCCGCTACCGTCTGACGCCAGCGGGTGAAGCGCATCGCCATGCGTTCCGGCCGGGCGACGATCCGCAGCCGCTGATCGAGCGCGGATGGGTCGTCGCACAGCCGATCACCTACGAAGATTTCCTCCCGGTCAGCGCCGCGGGGATTTTCCAGTCCAATCTCGGGAATGAAACCCAGGCCCGCAGCCACGGTAACGCCAGCCGCGATGCGTTTGAAGCGGCCCTCGGCTGCCCGGTGTATGACGAATTTTCCCTCTATGAGGAGGCTGAAACGCGCAGCAAACAGCGTTGCGGTTTGCTCTGAAAGCGTTACTCTGCTGGGGTGTGATGGAAAAAATAAGGTCGTTATGCAAAATCCTTCCGCCCCTGTGGTTGAAACGCGCCAGGGCGCACTGTCTGGTTTAACCGATGAAAATGTCCACGTCTGGTGCGGTATTCCTTATGCCGCACCGCCCGTTGGCGAGTGGCGCTGGCGCTCCCCGAGGCATCCTGAGCCGTGGGATGGCGTTCGCGAGGCCACCGCCTTTTCGGCCTCAAGCTGGCAAAGCAGCGAATATTGCCAGGAGCTGGGCGGGGGCGATCCCGGTCAGTTCTCGGAAGACTGCCTCTATCTGAACGTCTGGTCTCCCACAGAGCGCGCCGGGCCGCTTCCGGTTATGGTCTGGCTGCACGGCGGCGGCTTTACCATCGGTGCGGGTGGCTTACCGCCCTATAACGGCAAAGCGCTGGCCACGCGCGGCGTGGTTGTGGTGACGATCAACTACCGTCTCGGTCATCTTGGTTTTTTTGCCCATCCCGCGCTGGAAGGCGAGGAAGATCGCGTGGTGCATAATTTTGCCCTGCTGGATCAGATCGCCGCCCTCGAATGGGTAAGGGACAATATCGCCGCATTTGGTGGCGACCCCGCTAACGTGACCCTGTTTGGCGAATCCGCGGGCGCGCGCAGCGTGCTCTCTCTGCTGGCCTCTCCGCTTGCAGAAGGATTGTTCCATAAGGCGATTGTGCAAAGCGGGTACACCTTGCCGGACACGCCGCGAGAGCAGGCGTTGCAAAAAGGGGAGGCGCTGGCCGCCCATTTTGGCCTGGAACAGGCGACAGCCGAACAACTGCGCGCCATTCCGCCGGAGGCGTTCTGGCCGCTCACCGCGCCGCTGAACATTGCTCCGGCCCCCATCGTCGGGGATTGCGTTCTGCCTGAAGCGATGCTGGACGTCTTTTTCGCCGCTCGCCAGCACCCCGTGCCGGTAATGATCGGCTCGAACAGCGATGAGGCCAGCGTGATGGCGGTGTTTGGCATCGATCTCGCCGGGCAAATCCAGAAGCTTCGCCGGGAGCGACGCTTCGGGCTGGGGCTGATTAAGCTGCTCTATCCGGGCGTCAAAGGCGATGAGGAACTGGGCAGGCAGGTGTGCCGCGACATGGCGTTCACCACGATGGGCTACGTCGTGATGCAGGCGCAGCAGCGCGTCGGCGGATTGTGCTGGCGTTACTGGTTCGACTATGTCGCGGAAGCGGAACATGCCACCTATATCAACGGCGCGTGGCACGGCAATGAAGTGCCTTACGTCTTTGATACCCTCGGCCAGGTGGAGCCTTCACGCCAGTATGTCAACGAACGGGATGTGCAGTTTGCTGCTCAGGTGGCCGATTACTGGGTGAGCTTTGCGCGAGACGCAGGACCTCGTGAGATCCTGCCCGGGCCGACGCACTGGCCCGCATGCCGTAAAGGGCGGGACGTTTTATTACGCATTGGCGTGAATAAACATGCAGGTTTCAGGCTTGAAAACCGCTTTATGCGCGCCCGGATGAGCCTCTTCAAACGGGTGATGAAGCACCACGTCAGCCTCGATTAAGCAAACAGGCGCGAAACGCCGCCAGCCCATTTTCCTCGCCTGGCGTTTCGCGCAGCACCAGCCGGTAGCTCGCGCCGGTTTTTATGCTGGTTTCATAAGGCCGCATCAGTCTTCCCGCGCGGACATCTTCGGCCACCAGCGTTTCGTCGGCAATGGCGACGCCCAGTCCCTGAATGGCGGCCGTGATGGCGAGATCCATCGTGTCGAAGTGTTGATTTTTGTGCATGGCAAAGCCCGGGCCTTCCTGTTTCGTCAGCCACAGCGACCAGTCTGTTTTATCCCTTGTCGGATGCAGGAACGTCAGCGATCCCAGCGCTGCACCCGCCCGCACCGGGCTTATCACCGGGGTGAGCGCCTCTTCGAACAGCAGGTCGCCTGCGCTCATGTGCGTGCCGAACACGATGGCCGCGTCGTAAGATTCGGTTTTGAAATTGACGTTATGATCGGTGGTGGTGGTCAGGGCGATCTGCAGATCCGGCTGCTCACGCTCCACCTCCAGCAGGCGCGGCACCAGCCAGCGCATGGCGCAGGTGGGCGCCTTGAGCCGGATCACGGTTTGCTGGCTGCGGGCCTGGTCGGCCACGGTCAGCAAGTGTTCGAACGCAGACTGCAGTTCCGGGAGCAGAGCGCAGCCCTGTGAAGAGAGGCGCAGGCCGCGCGCGTGGCGTTCAAAAAGCGGAAAGCCAAACCAGGCCTCGAGGGAGGCTATCTTGCGGCTCACGGCCCCCTGCGTCAGACAAAGCTCTGCGGCAGCATGGGTGAGATTCAGGTGACGCGCGGTGACTAAAAATGCGTCGATGGCATTGAGCGGGAGCGAACGGCGCGACATGAAAACACCTCAGCTATGCATTTTTCTCATGGCTATTATGACAACAATTCGATTGTCCCGACAACAGAGATGTTGTTTGAATAGTTATGCAATGTCCATGAGAAGGGAAAGAGGATGACTTTACAAACGCCTGTGCAAACGCGCTCCAAACTGCCCGATGTGGGCACCACGATCTTTACCGTTATCGGCCAGCTCTCGGCGCAGCATAACGCGATAAACCTTTCTCAGGGCGCACCGAATTTTTCCTGCGACCCGAAGCTTGTTGCGGGCGTCACCCGCGCGATGGAGGCAGGGCATAACCAGTACGCGTCGATGACCGGCCTGCAGACGCTCAAAGAGCGCATTGCCGACAAAATTGCCACGCTTTACGGCACGCAGTATGACCCGGGCCGCGAGGTGCTGGTGACCGCCAGCGCCAGCGAAGGGCTCTACTCGGCAATCAGCGGGCTGGTGCACCCGGGCGATGAGGTGATCTACTTTGAGCCCTCCTTTGACAGCTACGCGCCGATTGTCCGCCTGCAGGGGGCAACGCCGGTTGCCATCAGGCTCACCGTGCCGGATTTTGCCGTGAACTGGGACGAGGTTCGCGCCGCGATCACCCCGCGCACGCGCATGATTATCATCAATACGCCGCACAACCCGAGCGGTCAGGTCTTCTCCGCCGACGATCTGCAGCAGCTGGCGGCGCTGACCCGCAATACTGACATCATTATTTTGTCTGACGAAGTGTACGAACACGTGGTGTTTGACGGTGAGCCGCACCACGGGATGGCTACGCACCCGCAGCTGGCGGAGCGTAGCGTGATTATTTCTTCTTTCGGAAAAACGTATCACGTCACCGGCTGGCGCGTGGGTTACTGTGTTGCACCGGCGGTACTGATGGACGAGATTTGTAAAGTCCATCAATTTTTAATGTTCTCTGCCGATACGCCAATGCAGCACGCGTTTGCTGAACATATGGTCGACCCGCAAACCTGGCTGTCGCTGTCGGCGTTTTACCAGCGCAAGCGCGATCTGCTGCAGAGTCTGCTGGCCGATTCGCCGTTTACGCTGCTGCCAAGCGCCGGCTCGTTCTTCATGCTGGCGGACTACAGCCAGTTCAGCGACGAGCGCGACAGCGAGCTGGTGAAACGGCTGATCGTTGAGTACGGTGTTGCCACCATTCCGCTGTCGGCGTTTTATGCGGACGGTACGGATAATAAATTGATTCGTCTCTCTTTTGCGAAAGATGAGGCGACGTTACGGGCAGGTGCCCAGGCCCTGTGTCGGGTTAAACCACGCTAAGGAGTTTGAGATGAAATTACGCGCGCTAGTTGTCGGCATGGGATTGCTGTGTACCTTTTCCTCCTTCGCAGCGTCCGAGCTGCGTTACGGTCTGGAAGCCGAATATCCGCCGTTTGAAAGCCGCAATGCGGCAGGCGAACTGGAAGGATTTGACGTTGAGCTGGGGAATGCCATCTGCAAAGCGGCAGCGCTGAAGTGCAGCTGGGTGGAAACCTCGTTTGATGCGCTGATCCCGGGGCTGGTGGCGAAGAAGTTTGACGCCATCAACTCGGCGATGAATATCACCGAGCAGCGCCGCAAGAGCATTGATTTTACCCAGCCGATCTACCGTATTCCGTCGCAGCTGGTCGGCAAGGCCGGGACGGCGGTTGAGGCAACCCCAGAAGGGCTGAAGGGGAAAACCATCGGCGTGCTGCAGGGGTCGATTCAGGAAACCTATGCCAAAGAGCACTGGGAAAAGCAGGGTGTCACCGTGGTGTCGTATAAAGATCAGAATATGGCCTGGGGCGATCTGCTGAATGGCCGTATCGACGCCTCGCTGGTCATGTCCGCGGCCGGGCAGGCAGGTTTCCTCAGCAAGCCGCAGGGAAAAGGGTTTGGCTTCATCGGCAAACCGGTGTCTGACGACACCATCCTCGGCAGTGGGATCGGTTTTGGGTTGCGCAAAGGTGATGAGGCCACCAAAAAGCAGCTTGATGCCGCAATTGATAAGGTACGTGCCGACGGCACGATCGCCAAACTCGCTGATAAGTACTTCCCGGGTATCGATGTCAGCGTAAAATAACCGCCTCATTGGCCCCGTCAGCTGATGTCCTGACGGGGCATTTTTATACACATTTTCCAGGCTTTCTTTACACCACTTTCGGGCCGTTCTGGTCGACAGAAAATATTTCTCACTTTGTTCATATAATCACCGGCCAACAATTGGATTCTTAACCATTTTTGTTTAGGCTGTGCGTTCTTTCTTGCCGTCATTTCGCCGAGCGCGGAACACATTCACACGACCATAAGGACGTTTTTCCAGGCATGAATCGCAGACGTTTTCTAAAAGGCTCGCTGGCAGTGGCAGCCCTGAGCGGCACATCCGGCCTTGCTTCCCTATTTTCCAAAGCGGCATACGCTGCCGACTCTGACATTGCTGACGGCCAGAGCCGTCGTTTTGACTTCTCCGTACTGCAATCCATGGCGCATGACCTGGCGAAAACCCCGTGGGGTGGCGCGCCGCGTCCGCTGCCTGAGACGCTGGCAACCATGACGCCGCAGGCGTACAACGCCATTCGCTACGACGAAAAGCAGTCTCTGTGGAACAACATTGAAGGACGTCAACTGGACGTGCAGTTTTTCCATATGGGAATGGGATTCCGCCGCCGCGTGCGGATGTTCTCGCTGGACCAGTCGACCTCTATGGCGCGCGAGATCCACTTCCGTCCTGAGCTGTTCAGCTACGGTGAAACGGGCGTGGATACCAAACAGCTGGAAGGGCAAAGCGATCTCGGCTTTGCGGGCTTCCGCGCGTTTAAGGCGCCGGAGCTGGCGCGTCGCGATATCGTCTCTTTCCTGGGGGCCAGCTATTTCCGTGCGGTGGACGACACCTACCAGTACGGCCTTTCCGCCCGCGGTCTGGCGGTAGACACCTTTACCGACACGCCGGAAGAGTTCCCGGACTTTACCGCCTTCTGGTTTGAAACCGTCAAGCCCGGCGACACCACCTTTACCGTCTATACGCTGCTGGATAGCCCGAGCATCACCGGCGCCTATAAGTTCGTGATCCACTGCGAGAAGAGCCAGGTGATCATGGAGGTGGAAAACCACCTCTATGCGCGTAAGGACATCAAGCAGCTCGGCATCGCGCCGATGACCAGCATGTTCAGCTGCGGCAATAACGAACGCCGCATGTGCGACACCATTCACCCGCAAATTCACGACTCCGACCGCCTGGCGATGTGGCGCGGCAACGGGGAGTGGATTTGTCGTCCGCTGAACAACCCGCAGAAGCTGCAGTTCAACGCCTATATGGATAAAAACCCGAAAGGGTTCGGGCTGCTGCAGCTCGATCGCGATTTCTCGCACTATCAGGACGTGATGGGGTGGTACAACAAGCGCCCAAGCCTGTGGGTGGAACCGCGTAACGACTGGGGTAAAGGCGCGGTTGGCCTGATGGAGATCCCGACCACCGGCGAAACGCTGGATAACGTGGTCTGCTTCTGGCAGCCGGAAAAAGCGGTGAAAGCGGGCGACGAGCTGGACTTCAAATATCGCCTCTACTGGAGCGCGATGCCGCCGGTGCGCTCCCCGCTGGCGAACGTTTATGCGACCCGCACCGGCATGGGCGGCTTCCCGGAAGGCTGGGCTCCAGGGGAAAACTACCCGAAAGTGTGGGCCCGTCGCTTTGCGATTGACTTCGTCGGTGGCGACCTGAAGGCCGCTGCGCCAAAAGGCATCGAGCCGGTGATTACGCTCTCCAGCGGTGAAGCGAAGCAGGTGGAGATCCTCTACGTTGAGCCGTTTGACGGCTATCGCATTCTGTTTGACTGGTACCCGACGTCGGATTCGACGGAGCCGGTGGATATGCGCCTGTTCCTGCGCTGTCAGGGCGACGCCATCAGTGAAACCTGGCTGTATCAGTATTTCCCGCCGGCGCCGGATAAACGTCAGTACGTTGACGACAGGGTAATGCGTTAACCCTTGTGGGATTGTGCCGGGTGGCGGCTTCGCCTTACCCGGCCTACAGTTTCGAAACGTAGGCCGGGTAAGCGCTAGCGCCACCCGGCAATTGAGAGGCACCATGTCTTCAGAAATCATCCCCGTCACCCAGGATATCGAACTTCGCGCCGTCGAAGAGCGCTACACCGCCGACCTGCACAATCTCGTTGTTAAAAACAGAGCCTTTCTGCAAACAGCCTTTGACTGGGCGCAGCACGTGGGCAGCGAAGAGGATACCCGCCGCAACGTGCAGAGCAACCAGATGCTTCACCAGCGCGGCTACGCCAAAATGTTTCTGATCTTCAAGGATGATGCGCTGGTTGGCGTCCTGTCGTTCAACACGATTGAACCGACCAACAAAGCCGGCTACATCGGCTACTGGCTGGATGAAGCCCACCAGGGGCAGGGCATTCTCTCTCAGTCACTGCAGGCGTTTATGCGCTACTACGCTGAACGCGGTGAGATCCGCCGTTTTGTGATCAAGTGTCGGGTGGCGAATCAGCAAAGCAACAGCGTTGCCGTGCGCAACGGTTTTACGCTGGAAGGGTGCCTGCGGGAAGCGGAATACCTGAATGGCCGCTTTGACGACGTGAATATCTACGGCAGGATTTATACCCTATAACGCACCCAGCAGCGGCGTGCGGGTGATGCGCTGGTCGCCGTTTATCACTTTTTCGCCGCGCAGATGAATGCTCTCGCCAGCAAACGCTTCTATGACCGCATCGTCGGTGATTTCAACCCGATGCTCGATAAGCACATCCCCGCTGATTCGCGCGCGCCCCTGGATCACCACTTTATCATCCAGCATGATCGGCCCGCCGCGCAGCCATGCCTGACCGCCAATCAGGACGTGATGCTTGATGACGCAGTTGCCTTCAACCACGGCATTCTCCGCAATCTGCGAGCTGTAGCGCACCGTCGGGATGGCATCGTCGTCGAAACCGGCTATCACGCGGGCGTTGCCGTAGACTTTCGCGCAGTCGCACACCCAGACGTTGTTGAGTTCGTTACCCTCCAGGATCGCGTTGTCGAAGACTTCGGCCCGGTGTTCAACGAAGGCAAAATTAACCATCGCCTCGCCGTAGATTTGCGCCTGGTGCACAATGCGCGACTGGCTCACCGTCGCCTTATCGTAGATTTGCAGAATCTGTTCATGGTCCGGCGTCAGCCCTTTGGCAGCAATGACCACGCTGTGATGCAGCACGCGCGCGTCGCCGTAGATATGGCACTCGCCCCGTACGCAGGATTGCTGAATGGTGACATTGTCACTTATTCGCGCCCCGTGACTGACCTCCGCGCCGTCCAGCCAGCAGCTGTCGCCGATATGCGCGTCATGGCTAATGATGCATGGAAGGGTAAGCCGCGCGTTGCCGGATACGGTTGCCCCGGCGAACACCACGCTGTTTTCATCGTAGATCCAGCAGTCGCCGTCCTGTGCGAGGGCGCGCTCATCGTCAATCCAGCCGCCTCTCGTGCCGACCGTCACGTCGTTAAAGTCCGCCGTGGCGATAATCTGCCGCAGCGTCGTGGCGTGGGTGGTTTCGCCGTTTTTCCATTGCCAGAGGCGGGTTTCATCGCTGAGCCGGTACTTTTTCATCGTTTGATCTCTGGTAAGCATCTCAACTAAACGTAGCAAATTTTCGGCTTTTCGTTTTGCTGGCATCCGCTGCAGAAACCGCTTAAAATGGCATTTAAAATACATTTTAAAAATTAAAATTAATGAATAAATTTAACAAACCCCAACAGGTACTTAACTTGCCCGCAGGGTATTTTGGCATGGTGCTTGGCATCATCGGGATGGGTTTCGCCTGGCGATACGCCAGCACCCTCTGGCCAGTGACGCGTTGGCCGGGTGAGGGCCTCGTAGCCCTTGCGGTGATATGCTGGTTTCTTTTAACGGTCGCGTTTGTGACGCGTGCGATCCGTTTCCCCCGCAGCGTGCTGGCAGAGATGCGACACCCGGTGATGAGCAGTTTTGTCAGCCTTTTCCCGGCCACGACGATGCTGGTCGCCATCGGCTTTGTCCCCTGGTTTCGCGCGGTGTCACTGGCATTGTTTGGCATTGGCGTGGTGGTGCAGCTTGCATACTCCGCCTGGCAAAGCGCCGGGTTATGGCGCGGGAAACATCCGCAAGAGGCGACCACGCCTGGATTATATCTGCCTACGGTGGCGAATAATTTTATCAGCGCGATGGCATGCGGTGCCCTGGGCTTCAACGATGCAGGGTTAGTCTTCCTTGGCGCAGGCGTCTTTTCCTGGCTCAGCCTGGAACCGGTTATTCTTCAGCGTCTTCGTAGTGCAGGAGAACTGCCCTCCGCACTGCGTACTTCATTGGGTATTCAACTGGCGCCCGCGCTGGTGGCATGTAGCGCCTGGTTCAGCGTAAATGGCGGTCAGGCGGATACGTTTGCGAAAATGCTGTTCGGCTATGGTCTGCTGCAGCTGCTATTTATGCTCCGCCTGATGCCATGGTATTTGTCCCAGCCGTTCAATGCCTCATTCTGGAGTTTTTCCTTTGGCGTATCGGCCCTGGCAACCACGGGTCTGCACCTGGGACAAAGCAGTCCGACGGGCTTTTTTCACGCCATTGCCGTGCCGCTGTTTATCTTCACCAACGCGATTATTGGGTGGCTGTTGGTGCGTACATTGATTCTGCTGCTTCAGGGCAAACTTCTGGTTCGTGCTGATAAAGCGCAGCTTATGCAATCCGAGGAACAATAATGACCGTCGATGAGAATTACTTCACTGAGAAATATGGCTTAACCCGTACTCATTCAGAGGTGCTGTACAGCGCGGAGATCGTGAAGCCCGGTAAAACGCTGGATCTGGGCTGCGGCAACGGCCGTAACAGCCTTTATCTTGCAGCCAACGGCTACGAAGTCACCGCGTGGGACAAGAACCCGATGAGCATCGACAATATCGAGCGCATCAAGGCGGAAGAAGGGATCGCTAATCTGCATACCGCGATTAAGGATCTGAACAACCTGAGCTTTGACGGCCAGTACGATTTTATTCTCTCTACCGTGGTGCTGATGTTCCTGGAGGCAAAAACCATCCCGGGCCTTATCGCCAGTATGCAGCGCTGCACGACGCCGGGCGGTTACAATCTGATCGTTGCCGCCATGGATACGGCAGACTACCCCTGCACGGTCGGCTTCCCGTTTGCGTTCAGGAGCGGTGAGCTGAGCAACTACTACGAAGGCTGGGAGTTGCTCAAATACAACGAGGACGTTGGCGAACTGCACCGCACCGATGAAAACGGCAACCGCATCAAGCTGCGCTTTGCCACGATGCTGGCACGCAAGCCCGCTTAACGCGCGGCCAGCAGGCAGATCTGCAGGGCAGTCTTATAAGACGCCTCAAACGACGACAGCGGCAGGAATTCAAACTTCGAGTGGAAGTTATGCGCCCCGGTGAAGAAGTTCGGGGTGAGTAGCCCTTTAGCCGAGAGCGCCGCGCCGTCGGTGCCGCCGCGCATCGGCGTCGGTTTCGGCGTGATGCCGAGCGATTCCATCGCCTCGAACATCAGATCGATGGCGCGTCGGTCTTCGCCAATCGCATTGCTGATATTGCTGTAGGTCTCTTCAATGCGATAGTCCACGCTGGCCGTCGGATATTGGGCGGCAATCAGCGCGGCCACGTCGGCAATCTGCTGCTTGCGCGCGGCAAAGCGCTCCTTGTCAAAGTCGCGGATATTGGCCTTAAGAACGGCCTCGTTCTGTCCGGCCTGAATGCCGTTAAACCAGATATAGCCTTCACGTCCCTCGGTGCACTCGGGCGTTTGCTGGCGGTCAAAATGGCTGATGTAGTCAGTCGCCATCAGCAGGGGATTTACCAGCACGCCTTTCGCGGACATCGGGTGCGCCGTCACGCCGGTAAAGCGGATTTCCGCGGCTGCCGCATTAAAGTTTTCGTAGACAATTTCCCCCAGCTCGCAGCAGTCGATAGTCCAGGCGAAGTCGACGTCAAAGCGCTTTAGATCGAGCGCCTTGGCACCGTTCAGGCCGATCTCTTCGTCAGGCACAAACGCCACGACGATATCCCCATGCCGATGCTCCGCCGTCAGGTTTTCCAGCACCGTCATGACCACCGTGACCGCCGATTTATTATCGGCACCCAATACGCTGGTTCCGTCGCTGAAAATAATCTCCTCGTTCGGATAAGCCAGAATTTCAGGGTGCTCCTCTACCCGCAGCCAGATGTCTTTCTCTTTATTCAGACAGAGATCTTCACCGGTAAACGTTAATATTTGTGGATGAATATCCGGTGAAAGTCCCACGTCGACGGTATCAATATGGGTAATAAAGCCGATGCGCGGCGCACCGGGCACGTTGCCTTTTTTTACCGCCGTTACCGTGGCAAATTCATCAATCACAATATCGTCCAACCCCAGCTGTGCCAGCTCCTGCGCCAGCTCGCGCGCCATGTCGTGCTGGCCCGGCGTTGAGGGCAGGGTTTTGACTCTGGGATCGCTCTGGCTGGTGATCGCGAGATAGCGGAAAAAACGGTGCGTTAATTGTCTGGAAAGCGGCGAGCCCATAGTGATTTGTTCCTTATTTATTTTTCGGGTGTTTGCCACTTCACTTTAATGTTATTTATGAAATGGCAAAAGAATTAATTAGCCGTCGAATTAAAAAGACAGGAATAAATGATGACAAGCAAACTCACAACTTTCACATTGGCGCTCGCGGCACTCACGGTCAGTTCCGCCGTCGCTGCAAAAACGCTGGTGTATTGCTCCGAAGGATCGCCGGAAAACTTTAACCCTCAGCTATACACCTCGGGAACCAGCGTCGACGCCAGCGCCGTGCCGGTCTATAACCGTCTGGTCGATTTCAAACCCGGCACCACGGAGCTGGTGCCGAGCCTGGCGGAGCGCTGGGAGGTGAGCGACGACGGCAAGGTTTACACCTTCCATCTGCGTCAGGGCGTGAAGTTCCAGAGCAATAAATCCTTCACGCCGACCCGCGACTTTAACGCCGACGACGTGATTTTCTCGTTTATGCGCCAGAAAGACGTGAATCATCCCTACCACAACGTCTCTAACGGCAGCTACTCCAACTTCGAAAGCCTGGAGTTCGGCAGCCTGATAACCGCCATTGATAAAGTCGATGACCACACCGTGCGCTTTACCCTGGCGCACCCGGAAGCGCCGTTTGTCGCCGATCTGGCCTGGTATTTTGCCTCAATCCTTTCGGCGGAGTATGCCGACGCGATGCTGAAAGCGGGCACGCCGGAGAAGGTGGATATGGAGCCCATCGGCACCGGGCCGTTTAAGCTGGCGCAGTATCAGAAGGATTCCCGGATCCTGTTCACGGCGTTTGCCGACTACTGGCAGGGGAAATCGAAGCTGGACAGGCTGGTGTTTAGCATCACCCCGGATGCCTCCGTGCGTTTTGCCAAAATTGAAAAGAACGAATGTCAGGTGATGCCGTTCCCGAACCCGGCCGATCTGCCGCGCATGAAGGCCAATAAAGATATCAACCTGATGAGCAAAGCCGGACTGAACACCGGTTTTCTGGCGTTCAATACCCAAAAACCACCGCTGAATAACGTAAAAGTCCGTCAGGCGCTGGCGATGGCCATCAACAAACCGGCCATTATTGACGCGGTGTTCCACGGTACCGGCACCGTGGCGAAGAATCTGCTGCCGCCGGGCGTCTGGAGCGCCGACAGCGAGCTTAAGGATTACGACTACGATCCTGAAAAAGCCAAAGCGCTGCTGAAAGAGGCCGGCTTTGCCAGCGGCGTCAGCATCGATTTATGGGCGATGCCGGTCCAGCGGCCCTATAACCCGAATGCGAAACGCATGGCGGAGATGATTCAGGCGGACTGGGCGAAAATTGGCGTACAGACCAAAATCGTTACCTACGAGTGGGGCGAATACCTTAAGCGTGTGAAGGGCGGGGAACATCAGGCTGCGCTGATGGGCTGGACGACCGCAACGGGCGATCCTGACAACTTCTTCGGCCCGCTGTTTACCTGCACCTCGGCAAACGGTGGATCAAATTCGGCGAAATGGTGCTATAAGCCGTTTGATAAGATCGTTGCTGAAGCCAAATCGATAACCGATCATGATAAACGGGTGGCGCTGTATAAACAGGCTCAGCAGATGATGCATGACCAGATGCCTGCGGTGATGATTGCGCATTCAACGATTTTCGAACCGGTGCGCAAGGAGGTGAAGGGCTATGAAATCGACCCGTTTGGCAAACATCTGTTCTGGCAAGTGGATATAAATCAGTAATTTTTCACTGCCCGGCATGCGTCCGGGCAATCTTTTTGCAATTTGTGCTCCCGGCATCATTTTTTGTCACAACAAACCCGCCAGACTTTTGCTATAACTTCAAATGCATACTTGCAGATAACATGGAAAACTATCATGCGTACTCAAACTTTTTTTAAAGTTGCAGTGCTTACTGGTCTGTTGGCGTTGGCGGGCTGTTCTTCAAAAGTCGCCGCTCCGGAACAATACTCCGGCTTTTTAAAAGATTATTCAGGCTTACAGCAAACGACCTCGGCGACGGGAAAACCAACGCTGCGTTGGGTCGATCCTTCGTATAACGAAGCCAATTACGACAGCATTCTCTGGACGCCAATTACCTATTATCCAACGCCAAAACCCACCACGCAAATTGGGCAAAAAACGCTTGATGAGTTGTTGAATTACACCAATAACAAAATGAAAACGGCGATTGGTACGCGTAAGCCAGTTGTCACCACGCCGGGTAAACACAGCCTGATTTTCCGTGGCGCGATTACCGGGGTGAGTTCGCAGAAAGAGGGGCTGCAGTTCTATGAAGTGGTGCCTGTTGCGCTGGTGGTTGCCGGGACGCAGATGGCAACCGGACACCGCACCATGGATACGCATCTCTTCTTTGAAGGCGAGCTGATCGATGCGGCCACCAACAAACCGGTTATGAAGGTGGTACGTAAAGGCGAAGGTAAAGAGCTGAATAACGAAAACACACCAATGACCTTTGCGACGCTGAAGCAGGTTGTTGATGACATGGCGACGGACGCCACCATGTTTGATGTGAAAAAGACTGCGAAATAAAATAAAACGGCCTGCGTAATGCAGGCCTTTTTATTGTCATCCCTAAACGGTAATGACTCCAACTTACTGATAGTGTTTTATGTTCAGATAATGCCCGATGACTTTGTCATGCAGCTCCACCGATTTTGAGAACGACAGTGACTTCCTGCCCAGCCTTGCCAG
>NZ_VDAS01000048.1:0-16991 GCF_019584165.1 Enterobacter sp. EC_64 | reverse complement strand
CGGAGAATACTGATGATCTGTTCATCGGAAAAACGCTTCTTCATGGGGATGTCCT
Organism: Enterobacter sp. EC_64; assembly: GCF_019584165.1. Taxonomy (NCBI): domain Bacteria; kingdom Pseudomonadati; phylum Pseudomonadota; class Gammaproteobacteria; order Enterobacterales; family Enterobacteriaceae; genus Enterobacter; species Enterobacter sp. EC_64. Next base: position 16,936 of record NZ_VDAS01000048.1, on the reverse strand, counting down.
CATGTGGCTAATGAAGACATTACTAACATCGGGGTGTACTAATCAACGGGGAGCAGGTCATGTGCAATCACGCTGGATAAGAGCCTGAGCGAAATCCTTAGCGTCCTGTAACTCTTGATTGGTGAGCTGGGTAGACGGTTCTTCGTGCTGTGCTTCATGCTTAACATCTCCACCTGAGATTTTGAAATACAAAGCGATGAGCACCAATAAAACTACAATAATTTTCCCCATTAGTAACCCTTGTGAACTATCTGGAATACAAGAGGTTGTTTCAACATCCTCTAAGTCACAATGGGTAGTATCGGCCTTATGTAGAATTTCTTTACTTACATGTAAACTGAAGGGGGAGTAACAGTACTGAGGGCTGTTGTATGGTAGCTTCACGCCACACCCACACCTTCAACAAACCTACCCATAGTGGGGGGCGTGAGGTTATGAGTGTACTTTAGGTATGATATAGAAGTAAAGCCATATAAGATTATCGATAAGTTTTTTTAAAGTTAATCCAAAAGCTCAATGCCCTTACCAAGTAGTAAAGGCATTGAGAAAATTAATAGCTAAGCTGTTTTATCTCTGTTGGTGAGATTGGATACTGATATTCAGGAATAATCATTCTACAAAACATATCAAATCTTGTAAGATGTTCCTTAACCTGGTCGATTGGAACGCCAATATTGCGTAATGAATTGATAAGAATATCATTGTCAAAGTCGGGTCTTCCATAATACGCACATTTATTATCAATGATGTGATTATAGAACTGTAGTACATCATTATAAGTTTGAATTTCAGTATCAGTTTTATAATCAAATGATTTTATTGACATGTTTCCATCAATGCTTTCAATGCTGACTCGTAAACTATCGAAATATAAAAAAGCACTACGGAATTCACTCTGAGGCATTTCTATATTTTGGTCTGTGATATGAATGAAACTCTCCGCTCTCAGCTCAAGTAGATTAGAAAAAAGATCACCCTTATCTATTGTTACTAAACCATCAGTACGTGTATAGACGCCATCCTCAAAATGATAATAGTAATATTTTTCATTATCAACTAACTTATAAAAACCAGTAATATCATCTTTCATGCGAAAGATTACACCATCCACTAATTCTATAGCAGAATAGTCACATTTATTATAATTCATTTTTCTTCCTTAACTAGGGTACGTAGAACATAATATAGTCTATATATGAAATGTCGGGATACACCTGTGGATTCGTTAGTAAAACCTCATGTGAACTAAGGATAGTCCGGGCTAACTGAGTAAAAGAATCATCGCTGCTTTCACTCAAGCGATATATCTCATATATACCATTATCAAGGGGCAGAATTTTATAGCACATAACGATTCTAGATATTAATTTGTCAGCCTTATATAGTCATATATTAGTCATAGCGAAGTGCCAGACTTTCAATATCGATTAATTTACAAGAGTTAAACAAGTAACCTTGTACACCCCATACCTCTAAACGTCTAGCTAGTTCAAGTTGTTCATCTGTCTCTACGCCCTCAAAGACGATTTTATTACATTTATTTTTATAGAGTATCAAACCTTTGAATGGCTGTTCTTTCTTGGCTTCCCGCCAGAAGTATTCACGATCAATCTTAATCAATTCATACTGAGAAGCATCAACCATGCTTATATCACAATATCCTGCTCCCAAATCATCCAGCCATACCTTACCAAATCTAGTACATAGTGCTTCTATTAGTTTAGTACGGGTGTGTAGTTCACATGTTGCTAGACTCTCTGAAATTTCAAGCCGCACATAATTCATACCCTTTAATAGGCAATCTTCTTCAGGTGTGCGATTGATACATTCAATCATATCCCTGTTAACATTAAGACTACACAACAGATTGTTCTTTGTGAAGAAATCATTTTTTTCTTTGATAGCAGTGACTTGCTCTCTGAGTAACAAACATCTTTCTTCATTGCTCATGCTCTGAATGACAGTATCCGGCGGGTAAAACTTACCATACTGATCTTGGAAGCGAGTTAATATTTCAACCCCTCTTAACCTCATTGAAACTGGGTCTACTAATGGCTCCACTATGAAAAACTGCTTCATATCAATCACTTCCCCGTCTTGAAGTATTGTAAGTAATCTAAATGAGAATAAGTTAATAAATTTTATTAGTTAGCGAGCTATACCTATAAACATACCTGTTATCTACATGTTTTCAAGGTTTCGAATGTAAATTGTGTACTTGTCTCCAATATCCGGTTTTCAGAGGGTTTAATATTTTATTTCAATCATTTACGTAAGTATCATCTTTCCTAATGATTTCTTAATGTTAATCGGTGCTAATAAAGTCACAAATAGACCATAAAGGTTATATGGGATTATCTGGTGATTCTACCTTTAGATGATCAGATAAGATATTAATTACTCGGATTATTGTACCTAACTCTTAGTTAACTAATGATTGTTGGAAGTATACTGCCTCATCATCTGATAAGTCCATAGTTCTGGTAGTACTGTACCAGTAGTAGATTAATTAATAGTAATGGCTTAAACAGCCCGATAACCCGACAAGGGCAAAGCCCGCGTAGTTACTCCAAAAGACGGCTGACCCCAAACAGTATAGGTTTTCACTTCCTTCAGTAGTCGATAGACAAAAACAAAAGACGTGGCGTTCTTCGAGTGACTAGCGAGAAAACGCAAGTTTACGATCTTATCTTTTTGGTTTTACAGAGACTAACGAGCAAAGCGAGTTAGGCTCTATGATACTGAATAGACAAGTAAGTCATTTACTTTAAAGTGTATATTATATTAAGTTACGGGAATCAATATGTGGTATGTAACCCATTGATTTAACTACTATATGTTGTGGCATCAACCGTATTTTACTCATAATAACCGTATTTTCGACGTATACAATACGGTTATAGTTACGGTTATTATTTACATATAAATCAATTACTTATTCATTGCTACTAGTCGTTCAATTAAGGTAATAAGATCCGCACCTTCATCTTTTAGCAGTTCAACTAGTGCTACATGTTCTTCTGTTACGGTTTTCTTTGGTTTGTATTGCTTCATTCTATTAAGGGATTTCCCTTCCTTTACTAGGGAAGGTGCGAATAAGCAGGTCATTTCTTCCCAAGCTGACTCGCTGATTAAAATTTCGCGGATCTGGGCCGATTTTTTTCCCGCAAACACATCGAATCAGCCTATTTAGGCTATTTTTTCCACCATTTCTGGCGTTATTTCCGGTTTTTACTGAGATCTCTCCCACTGACGTATCATTTGGTCCACCCGAAACAGGTTGGCCAGGGTGAATAACATCGCCAGTTGGTTATCGTTTTTCAGCAGCCCCTTGTATCTGGCTTTCACGAAGCCGAACTGCCGCTTGATGATGCGAAACGGGTGCTCCACCCTGGCACGGATGCTGGCTTTCATGTATTCGATGTTGATGGCCGTTTTGTTCTTGCGCGGATGCTGCTTCAAGGTTTTTACCTTGCCGGGACGCTCGGCGATCAGCCAGTCCACATCCACCTCGGCCAGCTCCTCGCGCTGTGGCGCTCCTTGGTAGCCGGCATCGGCTGAGACAAATTGCTCCTCTCCATGCAGCAGATTACCCAGCTGATTGAGGTCATGCTCGTTGGCCGCGGTGGTGACTAGGCTGTGGGTCAGGCCACTCTTGGCATCGACACCAATGTGGGCCTTCATGCCAAAGTGCCACTGATTGCCTTTCTTGGTCTGATGCATCTCCGGATCGCGTTGCTGCTCTTTGTTCTTGGTAGAGCTGGGTGCCTCAATGATGGTGGCATCCACCAAAGTGCCTTGGGTCATCATGACGCCTGCTTCGGCCAGCCAGCGATTGATGGTCTTGAACAATTGACGGGCCAGTTGATGCTGCTCGAGCAGGTGGCGGAAATTCATGATGGTGGTGCGATCCGGCAGGGCGCTATCCAGGGATAATCGGGCAAACAGGCGCATGGAGGCGATTTCGTACAGGGCATCTTCCATGGCACCGTCGCTCAGGTTGTACCAATGCTGCATGCAGTGAATACGCAGCATGGTCTCCAGCGGATAGGGCCGTCGGCCATTGCCCGCCTTGGGATAAAACGGCTCGATGACAGCGGTCATATTCTGCCATGGCAGAATCTGCTCCATGCGGGAGAGGAAAATCTCTTTTCGGGTCTGACGGCGCTTAGTGCTGAATTCACTATCGGCGAAGGTGAGTTGATGGCTCATGATGTCCCTCTGGGATGCGCTCCGGATGAATATGATGATCTCATATCAGGAACTTGTTCGCACCTTCCCTAATGTACTTGCCCGCCACGAATCTGCCACGGATGATGTTCGTAAATTGCTGAACACAATTTTCACTGAAGAAGAACCGGAAGAGCCAGAAAGCGCTCCAGCCTCATCAACGGAGGTGGGGGGCCTGGATTCCGCACATAGCCAGCTTTATCGCAGTTTGCTGGAGAAAGAACAGTGGTCCCGAAAAGAGGCGACAGAATTGTGCGGAAATTTGAATTTGATGCTCGGCGGTGCACTTGAGGTGATCAATGACTGGTCCTATGCGGTGGTTGATGCTCCGGTGCTGGACGATGCCGATGATGATATCTGGGTTGACCTGGAAATTGCCAAAGAATTAGAGGGATAGTGAATGTCTGTAACACGTATAAGAGTGAAAGAACGCGACGCTATTATTCAGTCACTTAAATCAGGTGTAACGCCAAGGATAGGTATTCAGCATATCCAGGTTGGCCGTGTGAATGAGATCACCGCTCTCCATCAGGATATTGAGAGGATTGCTGACGGTGGGGCAAGCTTCAGACTAATCATCGGTGAATATGGTTCTGGTAAAACGTTCTTTCTGAGTGTTGTGCGCTCTATTGCGCTAGAGAAGAAGCTGGTGTCAGTCAGTGCTGACCTTTCTCCTGATAGACGTATTCACTCATCGGGAGGTCAGGCTCGTAACCTCTATTCAGAGCTTATTAAAAACATGTCCACCAGAAACAAGCCTGATGGTAATGCGTTACTTAGCGTTGTTGAAAGGTTCGTTACGGAGGCAAGAAAGGAAGCTGACACGGACGGCTCCGAGGTTTCATCAGTTATTCATAAGCGCCTGGCTGCCCTGTCAGATATGGTGGGCGGATATGACTTTGCGAAGGTCATTGATGCATTCTGGCGGGGGCACGAACAGGATAATGAAACGCTAAAATCCAATGCAATTCGCTGGTTGCGGGGAGAGTACACCACCAAAACTGATGCCCGTAACGATCTAGACGTTCGGACTATTATCTCAGACGCTTCATTCTATGATTCTTTGAAGCTGATGAGCCTTTTTGTCCGCCAGGCAGGCTATGCCGGTCTTTTGGTCAGCCTCGACGAAATGGTAAACCTCTTTAAGCTGAATAATACGCAAGCAAGAACAGCGAACTACGAACAGATTTTGCGGATCCTGAATGACTGCCTGCAAGGCTCAGCCGAGAACATTGGTTTTATCCTCGGGGGGACGCCAGAGTTTCTTTTCGATCCGCGTAAAGGTCTTTACAGCTATGAGGCTCTCCAGTCGCGTCTGGCGGAAAACCGGTTCGCGCAAAAAGCAGGAGTGATTGACTACTCATCCCCCACTTTGCATCTTGCCAGCCTGACCCCTGAGGAACTGTATATTTTGCTGAGAAATCTTCGCCATGTTTATGCAGGCGGAGATCCAGAGAATTATCTGGTACCAGATGAGGCACTGACTGGATTTCTGCATCACTGTAGTAAAACCATTGGAGACGCTTACTTTCGTACCCCCCGTAATACCATAAAAGGTTTCCTGGACATGCTGGCCGTGCTGGAACAAAACAGAACGATGTACTGGCAAACTCTAATCGAGGGTGTGGCGATTGAAGAGGACAGGCCCAGCGATATGGATGACGCCACTACGGAGGAAAGCGATGACGACGACGGACTGGCGAACTTCAAACTATGAGCAGTGCCTACGATAGCCTCGATCCCCGCGTCCGTAAGTGGGTTTACAAGCAGGGGTGGTCTACATTAAGGCCCTTGCAGGAGAGTTCTATCCCGGCAATTTTAGCCCGTGATCGAGACGTGCTAATCAGTGCAGGTACAGCAGCGGGTAAAACAGAGGCTTTCTTTCTTCCTGCCTGTTCGGCAGTTGCAGATCTCACTAATGGATTTGGCATCGTCTATATCAGTCCGTTGAAGGCATTGATTAACGATCAGTACCGTCGTCTTGAGAGCCTTGGAGATGCATTGGAAATGCCAGTGACTCCCTGGCACGGGGATGTACCACAAAGCAAAAAAAAGAAGGCTCGGACGAACCCTGCTGGCATTTTACTGATTACACCTGAGTCACTTGAGTCTTTGCTCATAAATTCAATGGGCTGGCTCAAACAGGCGTTTTCTTCAGTCGCATACATCGTTATTGATGAGTTTCATGCTTTTATTGGCTCAGAGCGTGGTGTACAGCTGCTTTCTCTGCTCAATAGAATTGACCATGTGCTAGGTCGCCAGGTAAATCCAATTCCCCGCGTTGCGTTGAGTGCCACGCTGGGGGAACTGGAGAAAGTGCCCGAAATGTTGCGCCCGGACAAACGACTCCCCTGCGTAACTGTTACAGATAGTAATAGCACGGCCACTCTTCAGGTACAGGTCAAAGGGTACCTGGAGCGAGTGATCCAAAAAGAGGAAGAACTTCAGAGTTCAGCTGAACATGACGTTTGCGCTGACATTTTTAGACTTTGCCGTGGCGATTCTCATTTGGTCTTTGCAAACAGCCGAAAGCGCACTGAAAGCATTGCGGCAACGCTGAGCGACATGTGTGAGGAACAAATTGTTCCGAATGAATTTTTCCCCCACCATGGTTCCCTTGCCAAGGAATTACGTGAGGCGCTTGAATCTCGTCTTCAGAAAGGAAATTTGCCCACTACAGCTGTTTGTACAATGACGCTTGAGTTGGGAATTGATATCGGTAAGGTTAAGTCGGTTATCCAAGTTACGCCACCACATTCTGTTTCCAGTTTGCGCCAGCGTATGGGGCGTTCTGGGCGACGCGACTCCCCATCAGTACTCAGAATGCTAATTACAGAAAATGAGCTTACTGTGAGTAGCAGTATCGTTGATCATCTACGGCTCCAGTTGGTGCAGTCGATGGCAATGATCAGGTTGATGATCTCTAAACAATGGTTTGAGCCTGCCGATTCCCGCCAGATGCATTACTCCACGCTGCTACACCAGATTCTTGCAATTACCGCACAATGGGGTGGAGTTCGTGCCGACCAGCTCTGGTCCCAACTATGCCAGACAGGGCCGTTCAGAAATGTAGATTTAAACGATTTCAAAAGCCTGCTTAAACATATGGGAGCATGTGGCCTACTCACTCAACTTGCAAGCGGCGAAATGGTTGTTGGGGCAGAGGGAGAGAAACTGACTAACCATTACACGTTTTATGCCGTGTTCAATACACCAGAAGAGTTCCGCATTGTCACCGGAAACAGAACCCTTGGAACAGTGCCTGTGGACTCCCCACTGCTACCAGACCAACACATCATCTTCGGTGGGCGGCGCTGGAAAGTGACAGAGATCGAGACAGAGAAAAAAGTTATCTATGTAGAGGCAACCAAAGGCGGTCAGCCACCACAATTTAGTGGGGGAGGTATGTCTGTTCATGATGCCGTTCGTCAGGAAATGCTCGCTATCTATAGGGAAGGTGATTACCGCATAGCAATAGGTAGCAAGAAAGTAGATTATGCCGATACTGCCGCCAGAAACCTATTTGCGGAAGGCTGTAGTAACTTTCAGCGTTTTAAACTTCAAAATGAGTGTTTTATTACGAGTAGACAATACTGTTACGTAATACCCTGGATGGGGGATAAAGTTGTCAATACGATTACAGCCTTGCTCATACGCTGTGGTTTTAAAGCTAATTCATTGGCTGGAATTATAGAAATTGACGGCTCAAGTGTCGCTTCTGTTCAACAGGCACTTAAAGGCCTGCTGCTGTCAGGCTTGCCTTCAGCGTTTGATCTTGCTGCAAATGTTCCAGAAAAGTACTTAGATAAATATGACGAATACTTACCAGAGTCTCTGCTTGCGAAAGGATTTGGGGAAAAAGCGTATGACATTGAAGGCACTCGTATTTGGTTGAAGCAGCACCTTCAGTAAACTGGCTACACATAAAGGGGATCCGTTCCCTCTCTAGATTGAGGCCAATTGATGATAGCAATGTTCACTCTTGGCTCGGATCTGCAAGAAATCGAGGTCATAAGGTCTGCTTTGAGCGAGGGACGGACATAGCGATATTCAAATCTGTAATCCAGCATCGAAATTTTTATCATCAACCCTGTAAAGTAAATGATGTGTGAGTTATTGCGGACCTATTTTTCTTTTACTATAAAAGCAATTATTCAACTTTGCTAATGAACTCTTTATCAAGGAATTGGTTTTGCAACTTCACCCCACCCGACTGTATCTTCGTCCCGTAACTGAGTCTGACCTTGATGATCTTTTCAGAATTTATGGTGACCCGGCTACGAACACCTTTAACCCAGCTGGGCCGTATCCTGATATAAAGCATGCAAAAAATGTTTTAGCTCGTTGGGTCAACCACTGGGAAACCCACGGTTTCGGAAACTGGGCAATCTCTTTGAAGGATAGCCCTGATAGAATCATTGGTTTTGGCGGTCTGAGTATCAGCAGTTATGCTGATATAATAATTAATAACTTAGGATATCGTTTCGCCACAGAGGCATGGGGTAAAGGTCTGGCGACAGAGTTCTCGAAAAACTCTGTCAGATATGGTTTTGGTGAGTTAAAGCTGACCGAGATCTCTGCCGTAGTTAGAGGTAACCACGTGGCATCGCAGAAAGTTCTTCGAAAAGCTGGGTTGAAATACATAAAAGAGATTTATGATGTGAAAGACGCGCCGCCGAGCCTGCTTTTCTCTCTCACGCATGGTGAATGGTTAAAACAATCATTGTGAGCGTACATCCTCTACATCATTTAAATAAAAGAATCATTTCGCGGCGCTTTGGAAAGAACCAACGTCCGCCTTTGGCACTAAGCGGGCTAAATTCGACAGATTTGACGAGATAAGGTTATAGATGAACTATCAATACCCTTGAACGATTACTTCCCTGTTGATTTGCTTGGTTGCAGTCCTGGGGTATTACCGGGTGTATCCTTATTATCACGTCTGCGCTGATCGGGTTTTCCTGTTGATTTTGCAATTGGTTTTGGACCATGTTTAAGCCCCATAATCGTGCTCCTTAGCGTTGTTAGAGGTTATTCCTCAGTGTGGGTATAAGTGGAGCTATAAGAATTATCAAGCTCGAATGGGGGTTGGATAATGACTACTAGAATATTATGTGAGCAATGCCAGTGTTCGACATGTAGCGACCGGTCCGATACTGACGTAGGTTGCAGATTGTTCGCTATGAGCCCTCAACAATGAGGGCCACCTCGGAGATTGTCAGCCTGATTGCGCCAATTGCCGATGCAGGACCTGCAGACTAGTTCCCGCCCCTGCCCATGCAGCAACCGAGCCGACCACATACAGGTTTTGCTTGGCGCGTGAGACGGCTACATTGATTATGTTTGGCGGGCTTGCCGCCCACTGACGCGCCCTTTGCTGACTCGCTTTCGGAGCGCCCAGCAACAGGATGACCGTGTCCGCCTCTCGGCCCTGGAACGTGTGGATCGTGCCTACACGATCACGGCACCACTCATCCAACTTTACGCCGAACGTTCGCAGCAGGTCGGTTTCTCTGTCGAGACGCCGGCGCATGTTCTGTTCTACGATCTTGAATGGTGTAATGATAAATACGTCCGGATTTGTAATACCCGATGCTGCCAGCTCTTTGAGCATTCGTACAACCGCTTCGCCCTCATCGGGACACCACTTCGTCTCAGCATCGCCATTGATATCCACCCAGCGAGATCTCCCCAATGCCGAGCCGATAGATCCAGGTCTTTTAGGCCCGACAGCATGGACCATCTGCCCGGCATAGGCGATGAAGTTAGAAACATCGAACATTGGGTTCTGACAACGCCTGTGAACGAGGAGTGGCAGCCCGACTTCTCGATCACCTACGTCCATGACGAAGGTGGATTTGAAGCGTGATGCCTGATCAGCAAGGGTCTGCGTAGATGCTGCGGGGGCAGACCATTCGACTTGGTCAATGTCAAAGAACTTGCAGATTTCGGCGTTCAGCTTTTCAGGAAGTGAAACTACAGGTGGGATTTGCAACGGGTCACCTACCACGATGGAGCGCTTTGCCCGCATGATAGCTCCAACTGCTGCCTGAGGAACGGCCTGGCCCGCTTCATCTACAAGAAGCCAGCCAATGCTCTCTGGAGGCAGATCCCCGAACATCGTCCGAACAGAGGCGAATGTCGTTGACACGGCAGGCACAACCATGAAAAGGCTCGACCAAAGGTCGGGGAGAAGTTCACGGTGAGCGGAAGACTGGAAGGCACCAGCCACCATGCCCGACATCAATAGCCCAAGATTGTGTTGTAAGCGGCTGGCCGAAGCGTCAATGAACGTTTTATGCACAGTCAGGGCAGCGGCGAAAAGATCCTCTCGCAGGTGATGAACCTCATCGGGAAGCCATGGCGCAGTCAGGTGGATAGCCTCGTGCTCGCGCTCGAAGAATCTCTCATCAACGACCCTGTCTCCCATGCGGTTGCGTGCCTCTGCCTCGGTTGCCTTCAATTTCGAGACAGCCTGACATTTGCTGGAAATTTCCTGGTCGAGTTGCTGTAACTGGGACTCAATATTGCTCCACTTAGTCCTTGCAAGCTCCAGGGCACCGTCTGTCTCCTGCGCCCGTAAGACTGATTGCTGCAAGGTCGCCGAGAGCTTCTGCAGTGTCGATCTCCACGACTTCCAGGCCGCAGTTGCGAACAAACGGGAGAAGAAACCTGGACGGCAAGCAAGATGGCTGTTGAGCATGATCTTGTCCTGCTCGATCTGCGATTTTGCCTTCTCATGCTCCCGTTGGCAGGATTCAGCAATCTGGTGTGCCTCTTCGACAGCTTCAATCAGACTCGGACGACGCTGTTCCACCCTTTGTAGTTCGGCAGTCGCTCCCTTGAGTGCCTGGATATCCCGTCGCATCTCTTCGATGCTGGCGATTTCGGCGTCTACCGTCTCCTTGAGTTTAAGGAAAACGGTTCGTGCTTTCCGCCAGGCCGCTAAAGCGTCCGCTTCGTTGGTGCTCGGCCGTTCATTGATGACCACGCTGGGCATCACGCGATCGATGATTTCGCCAGTTTGTTCATCTTTGATCTCACGCAAGACGTTTAAGCCGCGAGCTGCTTTCAGGTAGGTAAGGAAACCACCGTCTTCATTCCACCAGAAACTTTGCTGGAACGCGCCTCGGTTGCTGCTCTTGCCGAGAGCCGCGGCGATCAACCCCCAGGTTTCGACAGGGTCGGAGGGGATGTCCCCCTCGGCCTCGGCTTCGAAATAGCCGGCGCGTTTGGGATTCGCAATCAGGTCGCTGATGGACCGGAAGTAGGCGATCTGTTCATGGCGACCATTGGCTTCCTTGAGAGGAAGCTCTTTACTGACGTTTTCGACTGCTTTGTTATTGGAGGAGGCTACGACGATCTCATGGCCCCTCAAGGACGCATGTAACTTGTAGAAGTGCAGGAATGCATTGGAACCGAATGCCAGCTTCTCGCCTGTTGTGGAAAAGGCATCCTGCGGTTTATTGAAGCCGCACATCGCCGTGGCCCGATCAAGAATGCACCCAACGACAATATCTCGCAGAAGAGTGGTCTTTCCAGTACCCGGCGGCCCATTGACACCGATGATACCTGGAGCATCATTCAGCTCAGCACGCGCCGCATTCACGGCAGCCTGTTGAAGCAGTACCAATGAATGGCCGCCTTTCGAAGGCCAACGAGCCTGCGGCATGAGCGACGGCGCGACGAAAGGCTCAACCGCGGAAATGGGCGATAGCACGTCGATTTTTTGGTCAGGCCTGCCAATTCCCATATAGCGGCGCAAACCGGTTCCGGCTTTGCCCGTCTCGAGCAATTTGGTTGCTTCACCGAGATCTTCAAGATAGAAGGAATTCAGTAACGAAGGTTCAGGCGGCGACTTGGCCTTGAAATGATGAAACACCTTAATCGCGAATGTGGGTGGCTCAACCAAATGTTCGGGTACACCGAACTGAGACACAAGCCATTTATAAGCATTAAGAACGACATCCAAATCGATCGGTATGGGTTCTCCATCCTCGTTGTGGCGGCGAACTATTCGATCCAGATGCTCGATAATGCGCGGCTCAACATTTGGCCAATTCCCTAAGCTCCCAAGCTTCAGATCGAGAGCCGGCTTGAGTGCCCAGGCAAAACTGGAAACGGCAACGCCTTTTTCCTCAAGCACATAACCTTCCTTGTCGATCAGGATCGAGCCGATGGCCGCTTTCTTACCGTCCGGGCGTGAACTCTCCTCATCCTCGCCAAAAACCTTGACCAGCTCGTCCGTCGCCTTGTCGAGAGCGATGGAGCCGAGGACGACCTCGAAATAAAGCTTATAACTAGGCTTGCTGCGGGCATTTGGTCCCCAAGGAACACCTCGCTCCAATAGAGCAACCCTGGAGCGGTCGCCGTTGGCCATATCCTCTGGGCGTTTATAACCTTGAGGCGACAGTGCTTCGAGGGCTGTCCATGCTGCCAGTATTGCTCGCGCATCATTCGCCTTATCTGACGGAGAGAAGGATGGGAGTGGACCTAAATCAATTTGGCCTTTGTCGAATTGCTGTCGCATGGCAGTGTCTGGGATAGCCTTCGGTTGCAGTTGCTCTACAGCTGCAGGTGCACTGTGGGGCACAGCTTGAGAAAATTGTATGGACGCCGAATCGGGATTACATGTTGATGGGTTGGAAGCCGACATGATGGCGACCTCGCTGCGGTCGCTAAGTGCAGCTAGAGATTGCTCGATTTTAGACGTCAGCGTCCGCGCCCTGGCAGTGTTGCGAAAGGTCAGCTCGTTCAACAGCTGTTCAAGTTCACTAACATTGTTGCGGGACTGTTCGAAGATTGCTTCCAGATCGAAGATAGATTTTTGCGCATACTGCCGTGTCTTCATTTATTTCTGCGACTCCATATCCCTTCAGTTAAGAGATATTATGCTAATTAGCTTGATTTCTAAAACTATTAACTTGCGCTCATGACTTAGATCCAGATCTCGGTGGGATGCTAACTGGCTGCTTACGTGCGAAGGCGCACTCTGTGCAAATCAATATAATGCAGGTTCGTTGGTATGACTTGATAGTTGAGGGCCAGCCAAAGGCTATTGCCCGTGAACTTGAGGTACGGTAATAAGTTTTCGACATCTAGATAGATTTTTATTCACGAGTCTATGAGCACATTGACTTCGTCCCTGCACATTAATGATATGTAGCATATTGCCCAAGCCCCCATACTTTTTGCCCTCTTGTTAGCAAGTAGATTTCCTTATTCCCATTAGCTAAACTGTGCGGCTGGATTCCTCCCAGCGAGCACGCGCAGAGTGAACCATGATCCGCAGAAACAAACCATTTAATACTCTTTCCCGCCGTCGGCGTCGTGCCCGGACACAACACGTCAAGAATCTGATCCACCGCGAGCGTCACCGCTGCGGAGGGCTGCATTATGATGATTGCGATTCTGAAAATGCAGAGGCCATTGCTGCGGGTTGGATGTGGACCTGGAGCGATGTTTTATTCTTGGGTAATTCGCCAGATGTGTATTGGAATGCGGAGATCATTACCATTGACGTAGCGCGTGCGGATATTGTGGAAAATCTGGTGTTTGAAGAAGCTCATGCCATGTTGAGCCAAAACCAGCAGGAAGATGAAGCCCGCATGGATACAACACCAAACTACAATGCGAAAGGGAAGGTGGTTAGCCATACGCTGGTAGAACGTACCCGCGTTTCTTATCCTCAATTCGGTGGATTAACCTATTTCGACTACATTGATAAACGCTTGGCCGAAGTCATGCGCGACAACCCGCCTGTAGTTACTCCTGGCTACCGCATTCAATCTGGCTATCGTAGCGGCATTGGTTTGCAAATCATCGTGGAAGAGTCGGTGCTCACTCGCGAGATAATCGACAGTGCGATCCGCTCATTTTTGACTGGGAATATGCCCCTGGTCCCTAAGTAAACAAGATGATGAAGCAAACTCTTTGTAGAGCAACTCAGCAATAAACACTTTAATGCACCCGATGAAATCTTTGGCGGCCGAATGATCGTGTGAACATGAATTCGACCCAGTAGCAGCCTTGGATGCCACAGGAATGATTTCAGATATCAAGGCTGATACCTGATACTTTTGAACGCCACTAAAAAAAGAACTGTGTGACATACTGACATCTGGGGGTACTTATGGGGGGATGCTAAAAGATCGAATAAAATAAAGTGATTGAAAATCAATGTCTTTATGCTGTTGGTTTGTTCCTATTATCGCACCATCTTTAAAAGTAGTCTTCCGACAATCAAATAAACAACATTTGTCCCTTGTGCATTAGCCATTCCTCTCCTCTGAAAGCCCTGACAAACCATCACACATCTCCTGCAACTCATTAAACATCCTTGCCACATGGAAGCCATCGCACACCGAATGATGGACCTGCACCGCGAGCGGCAGCAGCACTTTTCCATCCTGCTCGTAGTATTTCCCAAACGTGAACATAGGCGAAAAGAAGTTCTTCATGTGCGCAATGTTCATATTAAAGTTGGTAAACGTTACCCACGGAATAGACGAGACGAAAAAGATATTTTCCCGGGACTCTTCCTTAGGCCAGTATGAAAGGCTATTTCCATAGCGGGCCGTATCTTCTGCATACGTATTCTGGAAGTGATGAATATTGCCGTCATAGTGGCTCCACAATGACGAAAAGGTCTCCGTTTCGGGGTGGAAAATGGTGTAGCTGGGATGAACTTCATTCCATATGACAAGCTCATTGTCCTTCATGGCCATACGGAACTCAGGATGCCGGTTCATGATGTTAGACAGGAGAAAAATGATCGTCGGGTAGAACTTCCAGCCCACCGCTTTGATATGTTTTCGCAGCGCGGTAATGTCGATCAGAACGGTTTGGTTAATTGTGCATTCAGCAAATGACTGGAAGACTTCAAAATGCTCCTTCCTTGGCCAACGAGATAAATCAACAGGCGTATACTCCGGGGCTGTTTTTTTCATTGTTTAACATTTGATTATCAACCGTCTACGTGATTTTGGGCCAGAAACAACCGGACAACCATTTCAACCGTATCTAATCTTCCTGTCAATCTCAGCCTGTGGTTTTCCGAACAGGTAACCCTGCACGAGATCGCAGCCAAGCGCCTGAAGCCGTTCAAGCTGCGCTTCGGTTTCAACACCCTCTGCAATGACCCGCATATTGAGGCTCTTCGCCATGCCGGTAATCAATTTAACGATATTAAGGGCATCATCCTGCGTGGATATGGGATTCACAAAAGATTTATCTATTTTAATTTTATCAAAATTCAGTTCACTCAGTCGCGAGAGCGAGGAATATCCCGTTCCGAAATCATCGATGGAAATTTTGACACCCAGCGCCCGGAGCTTTTTGAGAATAGTGATCGGCATGTTGCTGTCACTGAAGAGCGAAGACTCTGTTACCTCTAGCTCAAGTCGGCTGGCCGGTAGCCCTGTCTCTTTCAGGATGGACTGCACCATCGCGGTAAACGATTTCGTGCCTAGCTGAACGGGGGAGACGTTCACCGAGATCCTGGCCGGCACCGCCCAGGACACCGCTTCCCGGCAGGCCATCTCAAGCACCGACTTGCCGATCTCATTGATCATTCCCGTTTTTTCAGCGACGGAAATAAAATAATCTGGCGCGAGTATCCCTTTCACCGGGTGTATCCAGCGAATAAGCGCTTCATAGCCGTAAATTTCATTGCTGAATGAATCGACAATAGGCTGGTAATAGACAACGAATTCATTGTGATCGATCGCCAGAGCCATATCATGTTCAAGGGTTCTGCTTTCCTGCAGTCTTTGCAGCATCCACTGACGGAAGACTTTGATCTGCTGCGAACCTTCTTTTTTCGCTTCGTAAAGGGCCAGATCGGCAAATTTGTATAGATAATCAGAGCGTCGTTCATTATCTGATAAAACGATGCCCACGCAGGTGGCAATTTTTATCAGCTGGTTATTAATCGTATAAGGCTGGCTGATATGATCGCTGATTTCTTTGGCGCGCAAAACCGCGGCGGTTTCCGTGAGTCCGCTGGAGAGAAGGGCGAATTCATCGCCGCCCAAACGGTAAAACGTATCCGTTGCGCTGCTCATCGAGGTCAGCCGTCGGGATACCTGATTCAGCAGCAAATCTCCCGTATCATGGCCATAGGTATCGTTGACCTCTTTGAAACGGTCTAAATCAAATAACATCACCGTGACGGGGACGTGGTTTTTATCTGCCTGAAGATTAATTTTGTTGAGATCGTCCCAGAAGAAAAGGCGGTTTTTCATGCCGGTGAGGGAGTCATGATAAACATCATACTCCAGCTTCGCGTTCTGAATTTGCAGCTTTTCTTTTGAAATTTGAAGTTCGTCAGCCAGGCTTTTAACCTGCATATGTGCTTTCAGGATGTTTTTATTCTGGTAGATCATTAAGAAGCCGAGAATAAAGCTTAAAATCACCAGGAGCAATGAAAGTGCCGAGTAGATATAATACAGTATCTGTATTTTCTTATTGGATTCGTTAACTGTGTTAATATCTTTTGTTAATGCCGTGGCAGAAAGCTGGCTTAGCGGTGCATCGAGTTCATGCATATTTGTCAGGTATGCTTTCAACGCCGGGTGGCTCATATTTTCAAGTGATCTTGACCCGCCATTTCCGGACAGCTTTTGTATCTTAAGTTAACGATGCCCGCTGCCGCCGGTATTCTCTCGGAGAGTGATATCCCAGCGCACTATGCGGGTGATTTTCA